>NZ_QTLN01000035.1:0-34045 GCF_003602735.1 Bacteroides sp. AF39-16AC
AAGTTCCGTCTGGACTTGGTAAATAAATAGAAAAAAGAGAGATAATATAAAAATGTGAACCTTTAAATAAAGAAAACGCCTATGAGAAATTAAAGAAGCCTTCGGAAATAGTCTGACTAATCCGAACTATATGATTCCCTTACCCTAATTTTGAAAAACTGGTTTAATTAACAAAATCATCAATCACTTATGAATGAAGATCGCAAAAAACGAGGACTTGCCAATGGTAAGTTCTTTACGGCGGTGGCAATCTGTGCTCTGTTTTTAGGCAGTGGCAACGTGATGGCTGCCCAAACAGCATCCAACGACTCACAAGGAGTACAAGAACAGATGCAATCTATCTCTGTAACTGTCACAGTTGTAGATACAAAAGGTGAACCTATTATTGGTGCCAATGTCATTGAGAAAGGTACGACCAATGGTGGCATTACGGATTTGGATGGAGTTTCCAAATTAAATGTAAAGCCCGGTGCTATTCTGCAAGTATCATTTGTGGGATATACTACTCAAGAAGTTAAGGCAACTTCGGTAATGAAGGTTGTTTTGAAAGATGATACGGAATTGTTGGATGAAGTTGTCGTAGTAGGTTATGGTGCACAGAAAAAGGTGAACCTGACCGGTGCGGTGGCTAATGTAGATGTCCAAGAGGCGATTGCAAGCCGTCCGGTAACAGATATTGCAAAAGCTTTGCAAGGTATAACTCCTGGTTTGAGTATCACGACTAATGTAGGAGGTATTGGCGTTGATTCTAATATCAAGTTGCGTGGTGCTACTGGTTCTTTGAGTGCTACGGAAGGGACAAGTCCACTGATTTTGGTGGATAATGTGGAAGTTCCCAGTTTAAGTTTGGTGAATCCGGACGATATTGCCAGCATCTCTGTCTTGAAAGATGCTGCATCTGCTTCTATTTATGGTACACGTGCTGCCTGGGGGGTAGTCTTGATTACGACAAAGACTGGTAAAAAAAATGATAAACCGCGTGTTACCTACTCTAATAACTTCTCTTGGAGTACTCCGACTGTGATGCCACAAGTCGCTAAAACCTATGAGGGAGCACAAGCTATGTTACTGGCTGCCAATAGAAGCGGCGCTTCTACTGTAAGTTCGATAGGATATAATGTCGATGAAATTGCAGTTCAGAAGATGAAGGAATGGTACAACACTTATGGTGGAATGTCACAATCGGAATTAGGCGAAATGCAATTAGGTAGAGATTTTGAAGAACGTGGTGGCAAGTATTATTTTTATCGTCAGTTTGATCCGTTAGATATGTTTATGAAAGATTGGACTCCCCAACAGAAGCATAATCTTTCTGTCAGCGGCGGTAGTGATAAGACAACCTATAATATTAGTTTAGGCTATTTGAATCAACAAGGTATTTTAAAGGTTAATACAGATGAGTATGACCGTTATAATTTCAATGCCAATGTCAATACACAGATTCGTGACTGGTGGTCTGTGAGAGCAAATGTTATGTTCTCTCGTTCCACAAAATCAGAACCATATCAATACACAAGTGGTTATACAGACGTTTGGTACTATTTGTTGCGTTGGCCTTCTTTCTATCCTTATGCTGATTACCAGGGGATTCCTTTCCGTTCAGCTATGACTGAGATAGCACAGGCTAATCGTGAAAGTTTAACTAATAACTTTACTCGTGTTAATTTAGGAACTACTATTAATCCGATTAAGGATTTGGCCATTAATTTTGACTACACTTTCGCTCTACTTAATGATTATCAGAAGCGTAACGGTGGTGAAGTTGGTGGTTGGGATATGTTCAACAGTAGTAATCCTTTGACTTATAATTCAAGTTTTTATGGTGCTACCCATAATCGTGTAGTTGAACGTAGTCGATATACAATGTCCAATACTTTCAAAGCTTATGCCACTTATGAAAAATCTTTTGTACAAAAGCACAACTTGAAAGTGATGGTCGGTATGGATGCTGAAACCCGTGAAAAACTGGGTCATAGTTCAGACCGACGGACATTAGTGAACTTTGATAAACCGGAAATTAATCTGGCCATTGGTGATCAGTATGTAGATGGTACTACCTATCATAATGATTTTGCGGCAGCCGGTTTCTTCGGACGTATTAACTACGATTATATGGGTAAATATCTTCTTGAGGTGAATGCACGCTATGATGGTTCTTCTAAATTTCCCTCGGGAGATCAATGGGCTCTGTTTCCTTCTGTTTCTGCTGGATGGCGTTTAAGTGAAGAAACTTTTATGAAATGGGCAAAACCAGTTCTTTCTGATTTTAAAGTACGCGGTTCTTGGGGTACAATTGGTAATCAGGATGTAGCTGCCAACTCTTTCCTTTCTGTAATGTCTGTAAATAAGTCCTCGGGCTGGGTGATTGATGGTAAGCAAGTACCTTATATTGGTATTCCTTCCGTTGTTTCTCCGTCATTGACTTGGGAACGTGTTACTACTATTGATCTGGGTTTTGATGCCCGTTTTTTCAATAATGAACTTGGTGTCAGTTTTGACTGGTATCAGCGTACTACTTCTGATATGCATTCACCAGGTGAAACATTGCCTTCTACTTTCGGAAGCACAACAATGCCTAAGGTTAATTCCGGGGAATTACAAGGACGCGGCTTTGAGTTGTCAATAGATTATAATAAAAGATTTGCTTGTGGGCTTGGTTTAACAGCACGTGCAACTTTATCTAAGATTCGCGAAAAGATTACGAAGTATAACAACCCGAATAAGAATATTTATGGTAACTACGAAGGCAAGATTATAGGTGAAATCTGGGGATATGAGACAGATCGTCTGTTCCAATATGAAGACTGCTATCAAGATGCAGATGGAAAATGGTTTATTGATACCAATAAAGTACCTTCGCAGGCATTGTATGAAACCGGTGCATTCAAATATGGTCCGGGTGATGTAAAATATAAAGATTTGGACGGTAATGGTGAGATTACTTATGGTGAACAGACTTTGGAGGATCATGGTGACTTGAAACGCATTGGTAATACTTTACCAAACTTTGAATACGGTTTCTCTGTAGCATTGACATATAAGGATTTTGACTTCAGCACATTCTTCCAAGGTATTGGCTCAAGAGATGTATGGGCTGTTGGGCAAACTGGTATTCCGGGATTTATGCCAGGCGAAGGGTGGTTAGAGCATCAGATGGATTATTGGACTCCTGAAAATACAGATGCATTCTATCCTACACCGACTTCTCACTCTTGGATAAACAACGGACAGAATTTCCTGCGTCAAACTCGTTATTTGCAGAACATGTCATATTTGCGTTGTAAGAATATTACATTAGGTTATACTGTTCCGGAAAAATGGATGAAAGTAATAACTTTTACAAGTGGTCGTATTTATGTTAGTGCGGAAAACTTGTTCGAGTTTGATCACACTAATATTCCGGTTGACCCTGAAACGACAGAGAAAGCTGCTGCTTCTAACGGTGAGTACAAATTTGGTAAGAGTTATCCGTTTATGAGATCTATTTCATTTGGTGTTCAACTTACATTCTAATAAAATTATGAAAACAAAAATATTTGCAGTTTTAGCATTGGCTGCTGGTCTCTCTTCCTGCTCGGACTTTCTGGATCGTCCGCCTATGGATCAGATAGAGAATAGTGCAGATTTCTATAATAGTGAGAATAATATTCGCTCTACGATATATGGATGGTATGATATTTATTTTACCGGTTATCAAAGCGGTTGGGTGAAATCGGATTTTTTCGACGGAACTAATGTTGCTAATTGGGTAGATGATTTGGCGCAGAAAGAAGCGACTTTCTTTACAAATACAGCCCCTGCAACTAGTGCCGACTGGTCTTTTGCAAACGTTCGCCGTATTAACCTTGTGTGTGACGGACTTGTAAATTCCACCTTGCCTGAGAGCGTTAAGAACCATTGGATAGGCGTAGCACGCTTCTTCCGTGGTATGGAATATGCTCGTTTGGTAAGGATGTTTGGTGATGTTCCATATTATGACCATGTTGTAGATAATACGGATGAAAAAGCTCTTTATAAAGGGAGAGATTCCAGAGATTTTGTAATGGATAAAGTGTTGGAAGACTTGGAATTTGCTGCAGACAATGTAAAAGAGGCTGATGGAACAGATGGGCTTTGTGTAAATCGGCATGTGGTGAATGCTTTTGAGTCTCGTATTATGTTATTTGAGGGAACCTGGCAGAAGTATCGTGAGGGAAATACAGAATTGGCAAAGAAGTATTTAGAGGCTGCAAAGACTGCCGCGAATAGAGTAATGTCTGCGCAAAAATATAAAATTTCTAGTGATTACAAAGCATTGACTATTTCACTGGACTTGGCTGGTAATCCTGAAATGATATTATATCGTTCTTATGTGGAAGGTATTCTTACTCATGCTGAAATGTCATGGCAATCAGAACAAACATTGGGCAATGGACCTTCTAAGGATTTGGTTGATAGCTATTTGACAACTAATGGGTTGCCTATTCATCAAGACGGAAATACAGTATTTAAAGGTGATAAGGTTTTCAAGGATGAAATGACTGACCGCGACCCACGTTTGGCAGCCAATATTGATCTTGAAGGTGTACGTTTAAATGGTATTGCAGGTGCGGTATATGGTATTGGAGGTTATTTTGGTACTCGTTTTGTTAACGAAGATTTATTCAATACTGCTGCAGGACAGAGTAATACTAATACAACCGACGCACCTATTATGAAACTGAATGAGGTGCTATTGAATTATTTGGAGGCTGCTGCTGAATTAAATGATATGGGAGCTTATACCTTGTCACAAAAAGATTTGGATATTACAATTAATGAAATTCGTAAGAGGGCTTCTGTAAACATGCCTGCTGTTACATTAAGTGGTAAGAACTTTAGTGTGAATGGGGTGATTATCAATGACCCAGATCGTGATTTAGGAAACTCCGAAGTGGTTGGTGACTATGAAGTTTCGCCTATCCTTTGGGAAGTACGTCGTGAAAGACGCATCGAATTGGTGTATGAAGGCATTCGCTTCGATGATATTCGCCGTTGGGGAAAATTGCATTATGCGGATATGAAGATTAACAAAAAGTTAAACTTGGGGGCATGGTTGGATAAGGAAGCTTATTTGAAAGAATATAACCAAGCTAACGGAACGTCATATACCATTGATGATTTGAAAGACATTCTTTTGGATCGTGAAGGTAATTCAGGTTATATCAAACCTATCCAGGTTTCTTCATTATTGCGTACTTATGGAGAAAAAGATTATCTTTATCCTATCCCGACAGGACAGATATCCTTGTATAACAGTAAGAGTGAACAACTGGGAGATTCTTCTATTAAGTTAGAGCAGAACCCAGGCTGGTAATAAGATGCATCACAATGGGAGCTGATTAATTGCTACCCATTGTGATGCATGTTTATTTAGTTGAATCTATAATGGCGGTATACTTGCCTTAATATTTGAAAGATTACAAATAGTTGAGTTGTTATAAACTTAAATTAATATTTATGAGAACATTAACGAAGCTTTTGTGGATTTTATTGCTAGGAGTTGTTTTTTCTTGTCAGGACAATGTGATTGACGCAATTGATGCGACGATAGATGAAAAAAACTTTGATACGAAAATGTATGAGACTTCTGTATCTGTGGAAGATGCAAGAAATGTTGCTGAACTTTTTACTGTAAAGGATGCTCCTCGGACTCGCGTTAGTAAATCTGTCAAGGAAATAATTACTATTGAGGGAGAAGTTAATAAGCCAAGTATGTATATTATCAATTATGATAATGAACAAGGCTTTTTACTTGTTAGTGCTACCAAAAACTTCCAACCTATATTGGCTTATGCTGAGAGAGGTAGTTTTAATGCTAATAATAGAATGCCGGATGGACTTTCTGATTGGCTGGGAGATATGAAGAATGTTATTGAGGAACGAGATAAAATGCCGATTGATAGTACTTTTCAATATAGAGCAATGTGGGAAGAATATATACCTGCTATGAAAGATAAGGTATATACGCGTTCTAATATAGCTGAGTTTGAAAATTACATAGCAGATTGTTGCCGTGAATGGAAAAAGGAAGGCTATGGATATATTCCGTTTGCTGGTGCTAGGGATTATTTGCCGGAAAGTATATACGAGCAATTTCGTGCTGTTGCGGAAGGAATGACTTATATTGAATATGATTATAATCAACATGCTTACTTGCGCTGGAAACAAAAAGGTTATGAAGAAAAAATGGGAAATATATTATCAACAACTTGGACACAAGAATCTGGTTTTAATGTTGCATTACCTCAAATAAGTGGTCAATATCCACCTGCTGGTTGTGCAACAATAGCAATGGCTCAAGTAATGAAATATAATGAGTATCCAACTTTTTTTAATTGGAATTCAATGCCAAATAGTTATGCCTCTTCTGTCACTGCTGCATTTATCAGAGATGTTGCAGATGCAATTAACGCAGATTATGCATTAGATGGGACTAGTGCGTCATTATCGGATGTGCGAAATGCATTAGTGTCCAAATATGGCTATTCGACGACAGCTCAAGTTGTAAATCATTCGGCAGCAAGAACTATCGGCAACTTGAGAAAAAAGCAGCCGGTAATTATGCAAGGCTTTACAGATGATGGTAAGGTGGGGCATGCGTGGGTTGCATGTGGATATCATGACATTGATCATTATACAGAATATGAACTATTAACAATGCCAGAGGAGTTCCATCCTGGAGGGACATTCGTTTTTCTTATTTCAGATTCTTATACAACTGATTTTGATATCCGTACTTATTTTTATATGAACTGGGGATGGGGAGGTAGTTATAATGGAATGTATCTTGATACTAATTTGTATTTGGAACGTTCTGATGGTAGCTTCTCTTGGAATCGTAATCGTAAAGATATAGTTGATATTGTTCCTAAGTGAGGTGTTATTGTCTTTTTGATTTTGTCATGAAATATATGAATAACAAATAGTATTTTGACTTAAAATGTTTTTTTTGAATTACTTATAGCAAAATTTGTTCATATGAATTAGCGAACTTACCCTTATAAAAGGTGATAAAAATGCAAGTTCTAAAAAGGGTGAGAGACTGACTTCAAAATGAAGTCAGTCTCTCACCCTTTTTAGAATGCTTTTTCCTTAATCAGGTATTCTGCAATCTGCACCGCATTCAGTGCAGCGCCTTTCTTAATCTGGTCGCCCACAATCCAGAACGTCAATCCGTTTTCGTTGCTGAGGTCCTTGCGGATACGGCCTACGTAAACCGGGTCTTTGCCGGCGAGGAACAACGGCATGGGGTATTCCTTTTCTGCCGGATTGTCCATCAGAACCAAGCCTTCGCCGTTGGCAAATGCTTCGCGGGCTTCTTCTATGGAGACGGGGCGCTCGGTCTCTACCCAGATACTTTCGGAGTGGGAGCGGAGAGCGGGAACACGTACGCAAGTAGCACTGACCTTTACGTCAGAGTGCATAATCTTACGGGTCTCGTTGAACATCTTCATCTCCTCTTTGGTATAGCCGTTTTCGGTGAATACGTCGATTTGCGGAATGAGGTTGAATGCCAGCTGGTAAGCGAATTTTTCAACGGTTACGGGTTCGCCTGCCAATACCTGGCGGTACTGCTCGTATAACTCATCCATGGCAGCGGCGCCGGCACCACTGGCAGCCTGATAGGTAGAAACGTGTACGGTCTTTATATGGGAAAGCTGTTCGATGGCTTTCAGTGCCACTACCATTTGGATAGTAGTACAGTTGGGGTTGGCGATGATACCGAGAGGACGTTCTTTGGCGTCGGCGGCATTCACTTCGGGCACTACCAAAGGTACATTGTCGTCCATACGAAAAGCGCTGGAATTGTCAATCATCACTGCTCCGTACTTGGTAATGGTTTCGGCAAATTCTTTGGAGGTGCCTGCGCCTGCGGAAGTGAAAGCGATATCAACCCCTTTAAAGTCATCATTGTGTTGCAAGAGTTTCACCTCGATCTGTTTACCGCGGAAGGTATATTTGGTTCCGGCACTGCGTTTAGAACCGAACAATACTAACTCGTCCAACGGGAAATTTCTTTCATCGAGCACTCGCAGGAACTCTTGTCCCACGGCTCCGCTTGCTCCAACAATAGCTACTTTCATTTTTCTTTTGTTTTAAATTAAGTTTATAAAAAAGTGAAATACTATCTCTAAAAAGATAGAATTGGTCGCAAATTTATAACAAAATGCTGTATAACACCGCATAAAGTGAAAAGTTTTTCGTTATTTTGCATTCAAAACCTAAAACTTATAGCCTATGGATTGGTTTGACTTCAGCTTGAAACTTCCCATCACCGACCCTACATGGATATTCCTCCTTGTACTCCTCATTATATTGTTTGCTCCTATATTGTTGAATAAGCTTCGTATTCCGCACATTATCGGAATGATACTGGCGGGGCTTGTCATTGGGGAGCATGGTTTCAATATTTTGGTGCGTGACAGCAGTTTTGAGCTTTTCGGCAAAGTAGGCTTGTATTACATTATGTTCCTTGCCGGTCTGGAAATGAATATGGGAGACTTCAAACAGAACCGGGGCAAAGCGCTTGTTCTGGGGCTCTTGGCTTTTATTGTGCCCATAGGCATAGGCTTGGTAACGAATATAGCTTTGTTGAAGTACGGGGTGCTGACCTCTGTCCTACTGGCAAGTATGTATGCGTCACATACGCTGGTGGCCTATCCCATCGTGATTCGTTACGGTGTGTCGCGGCATCGCAGTGTGAGTATTGCAGTGGGGGGGACGGCGGTTACGGATACACTCACTTTGCTGGTTCTGGCCGTTGTGGGTGGTATGTTCAAGGGGGAGTCGGACGGCTTCTTTTGGGTATGGCTTGTCATAAAGGTTATCTTCCTAGGTATTTTGATTGTATATCTGTTTCCACGCATAGGTCGTTGGTTCTTCCGGAGGTACGATGACAACGTGATGCAGTTCATATTCGTGCTTGCCATGGTTTTTCTCGGAGCCGGATTGATGGAGTTTGTGGGGATGGAAGGTATCCTGGGTGCTTTCCTTGCAGGTTTGGTATTGAACCGGCTGATTCCGCATGTCTCTCCGCTGATGAACCATCTGGAGTTTGTGGGCAACGCCTT
Source organism: Bacteroides sp. AF39-16AC (assembly GCF_003602735.1). Lineage (NCBI taxonomy): Bacteria > Pseudomonadati > Bacteroidota > Bacteroidia > Bacteroidales > Bacteroidaceae > Bacteroides > Bacteroides sp. AF39-16AC. The sequence continues at coordinate 9,093 of NZ_QTLN01000035.1, forward strand.
GTTTATTCCCTATTTCCTGATAGGCGTGGGTATGCTGATTGATGTGCATGTGATTTTCGGTCATGGCGATGCTCTGAAAGTAGCGGCTGTAATGATTGTGGTGGCATTGGCAGGTAAATGGATTGCCTGCTGGCTGACGCAGAAAATATATAAGATGGGAGGGATTGAACGGGAGCTGATGTACGGATTGAGCAATGCACAAGCAGCGGCAACGCTGGCGGCTGTGTTGGTGGGGTACAACATCATTCTGCCCAATGGGGAACGCTTGCTGAACGATGATGTTTTGAATGGTACCGTCCTGCTGATTCTTGTAACTTGCATTGTGAGCTCGTTCATTACGGAGCGTGCCGCACGGAAGATTGCCATGGAGGAGGCGCATCTGGAAGAAAACCGCTCCGTGGAAGCGGAGAAGATATTGATTCCGATAGCCAACCCCGATACGATTGAAGACCTGATAAATCTTTCTTTGGTGATACGCGACCCGAAACAACGGGATAATCTGTTGGCACTGAATGTCATCAACGACGATAGCAGTTCTGAAAGTGCCGAATTGCGTGGGAAACGCTATCTGGAAAAGGCTGCCATGATAACGGCCTCGGCAGATGTGCCGTTGAGGCAAATCACGCGTTACGACTTGAATATCGCTTCGGGCATTATCCATACAGCAAAAGAATATGCGGCAACGGATGTCATTATAGGTCTGCACCGTAAAGTCAATATTGTGGATTCATTCTTCGGTATGCTGACGGAGAATCTGCTGAAGGGCTTGCATCGCGAGGTGATGGTTTCCAAGTTCCTGATGCCCATTAACACAATTAGGCGGGTGATTGTGGCGGTACCTCCGAAAGCCGAGTATGAGGCGGGATTCCTGAAGTGGGTGGAACATTTCTGCCGGTTGGGGAGTACTTTGGGCTGTCGGGTGCATTTTTATGCCAATGAAGAGACTACCGCCCATCTTCAAGGGCTGGTGAAAGCCAAATATGGACAGACATTGACAGACTTTTCCCGCCTGGACGACTGGGGAGACCTGCTGATACTGACCGGACAAGTGAATTTCGACCATCTGCTGGTCATCATCAGCGCCCGCCGCGGCTCCATCTCCTATGACAGCTCCTTCGAGAAGCTACCGGCACAAATCAGCAAGTACTTTGCAAATAACAGCCTGATAGTACTCTATCCCGACCAACTGGGCGAGCCGCAGGATGCGGTATCCTTCTCCAACCCGCGTGGCAACAACGAGTCGCAGCACTACGAGAAGGTAGGCAAATGGTTCTATAAATGGTTCAAGAAGAATTGACGATTGACAATTGATAATTGACAAAAATCTGTGTAAATCCGTGTAATCTGTGGTGAAAATGGAAGATTGGCAACAACGAACGCAACTTTTATTAGGAGATGAAAAAATGGAACGCCTGCGCCGGGCACATGTACTTGTCGTAGGACTGGGTGGTGTAGGTGCTTATGCGGCCGAGATGATATGCCGTGCCGGAGTGGGGCGGATGACGATTGTCGATGCCGATACCGTGCAGCCTACGAATATAAACCGTCAGTTGCCGGCTCTGCATTCTACCCTGGGGCAAAAGAAGGCGGAGATATTGGCATCACGTTTCAGGGACATTAATCCGGCTCTGGAACTGAGAGTGTTGCCCGTATTCTTGAAAGATGAGAACATACCGGAACTGCTGGATGATGCGGCTTATGATTTTGTGGTGGATGCCATCGATACGCTTGCTCCAAAATGCCACTTGATAGCGGAAAGCATGAAGCGGCATATCAAGATAGTGTCCAGCATGGGGGCAGGAGCAAAGAGTGACATTTCGCAAGTGCGCTTTGCCGATATCTGGGATACCTATCATTGCGGGTTGAGCAAGGCTGTGCGTAAGCGTCTGCAAAAAATGGGCATAAAGCGGAAACTTCCAGTTGTTTTCAGCACCGAACAGGCTGATCCGAATGCCGTTTTGCTGACGGACGACGAGATGAACAAGAAGTCCACCTGTGGAACAGTGAGCTACATGCCCGCAGTTTTTGGCTGCTATTTGGCCGAATATGTAATTAAAAGACTATAGTAATAGCACTTGAAAGAAAACTATCAAATAGTAAATAGTAAATTGTCAAATTGTAAATAGCCTAGTGATTCATTTAGAGAATATAACGAAGAGTTTCGGTAACCTGCAAGTGTTGCGGGGTATTGACCTGGAGATAGAGAAAGGGGAGATTGTCAGCATTGTAGGCCCCAGTGGAGCGGGTAAAACTACCTTGCTGCAAATCATGGGTACGTTGGATATGCCGGATGGCGGTTCGGTGGTTATTGACGGTACACAAGTCAACCGTATGAGGGAGAAGGAACTTTCCGCATTCCGCAACCGCCATATCGGCTTTGTGTTCCAGTTCCATCAACTGCTGCCGGAGTTTACGGCTTTGGAGAATGTAATGATACCAGCCTTCATTGCCGGAAGAGGACAGCAGGAAGCCAAGGAGGCGGCTACGGAAATTCTTGAATTCATGGGGCTTGCCGAACGGGCCTCCCACAAGCCGAATGAGTTGTCGGGAGGTGAGAAGCAGCGTGTGGCGGTGGCCCGTGCTCTCATCAATCATCCAGCAGTGGTGCTGGCAGATGAACCTTCCGGCAGCTTGGATACCCATAATAAGGAAGAACTGCACCAGCTCTTTTTTGATTTACGTAACCGTTTCGGACAAACGTTTGTTATCGTAACCCATGATGAAGGACTGGCGCAGCTCACCGACCGGACGATACATCTGATTGACGGGGAAATCAATAAAATGGTCTGAGCCTATTTCCCCGTGCCCATTACTCCCGAGTCATTGTCACTGTTGTTTACCTTCCGCTGTGCTGTCTTGAAACTGCGGCCGAACGAGAAGTTGTAGGAAAAGTTCACCAGGAACATGCGGGAGCTTTCTTTTATATAATTATTTGTCTTGTAGGATGCGAATTTATTCCAGTTTTCGCTTTGTACTTTATAGTTGTCGGTGAAAGGATTGAATGCACCGACTCCTACCCGAAGATTCTTATGCTTGTAATATACAGCTAACATCTGGATGTTTTCTCCTCCCGAGAGGGTTTCTCCCCAGAAATTGTTCCAATTGGTGTTTATCTGCCAGAACAGAGAGAACTGTTTGTAGTTTAATGAGGCTTCTGCCTCACAAAACCAGTTGGTGTAGGTATGTGAGTAGTGATTGCCATGGCTCATGTAATGGTTGACACCGCCCGTAAAAGAAAATTGCAGAATGTCGCGGATGGGTCCTACGCGGAGCATGGCACGTCCGGAGAGTTTCTGCCAATCCTTCTGATTGTCCCAAGTCTGCACTATTTTGTTGCCTTCTTGAATCTTCTCGTCCATAATGGCATTGGGACGATAGTCATAGGCTCCCCATAGATTGGTATAAAAGATGCCTTTTTTCCATTCGTAAGTCAGTTCCGTATGATAGCACATATATGATTTCAGATGCGGGTTGCCACGACGTATCTGGAATGAGTCCACTGCTTGCTCCACATCGCTGAGGTCGCCCAATGAAGGAGAAGCGTTATAGATGTTTCCCTTCCAGCGGAGGTAGGAGTTGTCTGACATGGCATAGTGCAGAACGATACTCGGGTTGAAACTGTAGTTCTCGGTAGATTTGTCCTTGCCGCTCTGATTATAGTAGAAACGAGTCATGGCCACTCCCAGCCGGTAGTTTAGTTTGTCTATCTTTCCACGGTATTCTCCGAATATGTATGTGTTTCCTTGGTGCATATTGGTTTCATAATAATGCCCGTTTCTGTATTCATTGTTAGAGTAGGACTGTGTATGGCTCAGACCGAAGCTCAATGCGTTCCCCTTGGAATATTGCTTCTCATAAATGGCCTCGGCAATCAGGGAGTATTTGTTGCCTCGGATATTGTTGTCAATATCGGTCAATATGTTCCCCGGGGTGCTTTCTTGGTAGAGCCGCTGCGATTTTTCCCGATTGTAGGTGCCTACTACATTGAATACCAGGGTTTGCTTGTTTTTCAGATTCTGTTGGTAGTACAAATCCAGTGAGGGACGTGTCCAGCTCTGGTCGGTACGGTCGGTCATGTCTACCACGTCCGTTTCATCATTGGCATTATAGAGAGTTCCTTTATAATCCCAGTGTGGCTGATTGTTTCCTCGAAGGCGGAAGGTGGCGCTGAAAAGGGAATTCTCAGAAGCCTGCAAACTATAATTTACGTTTAGGTTGTGCTGGCACATGGTTGCCTTGCTGGGCTCTCCTTTCTCCAGGCGTCTGAGTGTAGTGCCGTCTGCCAGGTGGAATTCTTCTTCATTGTCGCGGTACATGCCGTTAAAATCCCGCGGTCCCATGTAATAGGAGAAGCCGAATTCTGATTTTTTGTGGTTTACTTTGCCGTACAGATTATAGTTTCCCCACATCGTGTTCAACCCTTGGGAAATGTCGGCACCGAAGTTTCCGCCCGTTTTAGGTCGGCGCACTATGTAGTCCAAAACGACTTCGGCATTACCGTAGCGCAGTCCCGGATTGTCATGGTACTCTATACGTATAATGTCGGCAGGGCGAATGGCTTTTATCTCGTCTATTTCGGCTTTGACTCCATTGATGCGTAATTGCAGTTCTCCACCGCCGGACAATCCAATCTCATTGTTCATGGGGTTGACCAGAATACGTGGCAGCATCAGTTCCTGCAACAGATTCACTCCGTTTGTGGAAGTTTTCATTTGTCTTTCGGATGGGAAAACCAGTTTGCGGTCTGCACGGCTGATTTGGCTGGAGCCGGTGATAGTCACTCCTTCCAGTGCGATAGAAGCACTGTCTAATACGATTGGTCCAAGGTCGGTATGGCGCTTTACTCCATTGAGGGTGATGTATCCGGTATTATACCCGATGCTGGAAAGAACAAGTCTGTAATCTCCGGTAGCCGTGTTCTTGAAGATGAATTCTCCTTCTGGACTTGTGGTCACACCGGCGACAAAAGTAGAGTCGATGGTCTGTAATACCACATTGACATACTCTATACTCTTGTCGGAAGCATCGCGGACGGTTCCTTTTATTTCTATTTTTTGAGCAAAAGCATTCTGTGCCATACTGCCCAGCAGCATGGTTATAATCATTAATTTTTTCATATTGATACGATGGTTCTAATCCTTATTGCAGTAGGCCTTCCTGTTTTTAGGGTGTTTCTGCTTGTTAGACGAAATGACTGGTGAAAAGGTTGCATCAGACATTGAAAAATGTTGCATGATGCTGTTATTCAAAGCAAACGTAGTGACTGATTTTCTCCAAATCGGTATCGGAGAATTCCTCGTAAAGTGCAAAAGGTTTCAGACTATGAAGGTCGCCTTTCTTCTTCCGGTATTCTACAAAGGCCTTTGCCTGGTAGAAGTTGATGTAAGGATGGTGGCGCAGCCTCTCTATGCTACTACGGTTCAGGTTGATGAGGTGGATGGCCCGGGTGTCGATGGAAAACCAGGACTGCAATTGGGTGGTGTCCAAATGGATTTCTTGTAATTGCGTGATGTTGTAGAATCCTCCCAAGCGTTGCCGATAACCGATGATTAGACGGGCAATGCCACTACCGATGCCTGGTATTTTCTTCAGTTCTGTGGTGTCGGCGCGGTTCAGGTCGACAAGGGTCCCAGACGGATATTTTTCCGGTGCAATTCGGAAAGTAACGGCGCTGTCATTGCTTGCAGGAGAGCTGTATAACTGGACGGTTCTTGTTTCTGTGTCTTCCGGAGTGATGTGGATATAGGGTAGGAGTGTCTGATATTGTTTTTCTGTCATTCCATATATTTTCCGGAAATCTTCTGCCTTATGGAACTTCCCTCCTTTACTACGGTAGCGGAGTATGTTCCGCGCCATCCATCCGGGCAGTCCCAGTCGGCAAAAAATGACGGAGTCGGCGATATTGGGATTGAAACGGGCCAAGGAGACGGTTGTCGGTTGTTTTTGGGAGGAAGGTTTAAGTCTGTTGTCCCATTTTTGTTCCTTTTCTTGTATGGATGCGATGAACGATTCGTATTCTGCCATGGCAGTGGCCTGCCGCCGGATTACTTCATCGGAGAGGGGGCGGTTCTCTCTTTGGTATATATAAATATACCCGGAGAGAAAGACGAGAATAATGCCGGTAATCAAAACCAGTATTCCGCGCCTTTCTCCCCGGGAGAAATAAAGGAATTCTTTAAAGGGGTTCTGCATGATGGCCTATTTCAGAAAACCCAGTTCATTGATAAAAATCAGTGCAATTCCTATCGGAGCAATATATTTCAGGATGAATATCAATAGCTTGTAGACGGATACTTTCAGAGTGCCATTGTTGCTGACTTCTTCCCATACGATTTTCTTGTCCAGATACCAGCCTATGAAGATGGAAATGAAGAAACCGCCTAACGGTAGCATTAGCTTGGCCGTTACAAAGTCGAACAAATCGAATAGGTTTAGCCCGAATACGGTATAGCTTTTGCCGATACCGAGAGACAGTGAGCAGAATACTCCTAAGAAAATACAGCCCGCTGTCACGTATCTGGCTGCCTTGCTGCGTGAGAACTTGAACTCTTCATGTAGATAGGCAGTTACCACTTCGTGCAGGGAAATGGTGGAAGTAAGTGCTGCCAATGCCAGTAGGATATAGAACATCAGAGACAGCAGTATCGCCAGCCAGGGAATATTGCCGAACGCTTGCTGAAAGACATTAGGTAAGGTGATGAATAGCAGACTGGGACCCGCATCCGGTTTGATGCCTACAGAGAAGGCGGCAGGGAAGATGATGAATCCTGCCAAAATGGCTACCATGGTGTCGATAGCCGCCACGTTGAGTGCCGTTTTGGGCAGGTTCGTATCATTGCGGAAGTAAGAAGCGTATGTACAGAGACATCCCATCCCCAAGCTCAAGGAGAAAAATGCCTGGCCCATGGCTCCAAGGAACACATTGCCGTCCACTTTGCTGAAGTCCGGTTTCAACAGGAATTCAATGCCTGCTCCTGCTCCGGGCAGGGATATGGAGCAGATGGCAAGGATTATCAATAGGACAAATAGCATTGGCATCATGATTTTGGCTGATTTTTCAATACCTTTTTCCACTCCTTTGACAATGATGAGATGGGTGGCCAGCAGGAACAGCACCAGCCAGATGACCGGACGCCAGGGGTTGCTGACAAAGCTGTTGAAGGATGCGATGAAATCGGCTGCCGACTTCCCGGCAAAACTGTTGGTAGCCGCTTCGCCGATAAACTCAAGCGTCCATCCTGCCACAACGGAGTAATATCCCAGAATAAGGAATCCGGCCAGTACGCCCATACGTCCTACCCAGCGCCAATGCGTGCCGGGTGCCAATTTCTGATAAGCCCTTGCCGTATTGGCACGCGAGCGCCTGCCGATGAGGAATTCTGCAATCATGATGGGGATGCCGAGAATGAGCACGCAAACCAAGTATACAAGGATAAATGCCGCACCTCCGTGATTCCCGGTCTCAAACGGGAAACGCCAGATATTGCCTAAACCGACTGCGGAGCCTGCCGAGGCAAGTATGACGCCTAATTTGCTTCCGAAGTTGGCTCTGTCACTTTTTGTCATAAAACGTAGATTTTTCTTTCAATTCGTTATTAATACCAGCTAAAACATGCAAATATAGAAAATGTTCTGTACTTTTGCGCACAGTTCGTTGATAATTTGGTATATGCTATATTATATTAAGAAATATCCGGTGTCGCTTTTTATTATTCTGACGGTGATTTATCTTTCATTCTTTAAACCGCCTTCTACAGAAATAAGCAAGATTCCCAATATAGACAAGGTGGTGCATATCTGTATGTATTTCGGCATGTCAGGAATGCTGTGGCTGGAGTTTCTTCGCGCTCACCGGAGAGACAACGCCCCTTTATGGCATGCATGGGCAGGGGCGTTTGTCTGTCCCGTTTTGTTCAGCGGAATGGTGGAGTTGCTGCAAGAATACTGCACGACATACCGTGGCGGAGACTGGCTGGATTTTGCGGCCAATACCACGGGAGCGGTGCTTGCATCAATGGTCGGCTATTTTATTTTAAGGCCAAGGATGAAATAGGATTATAAGTATTCAACTGTGGAACTTAGCTTGATGCCGTTCGACCCTTTTATCAGAATAGTTTTCCCACAAGGTTTCTCCCTTTGCAGCTCTGCGATGAGTGCGGTCACATCGGGATAACTCTGATAAGGGTGGCGTGTGGCGGCAAACAATTCCCCTACAAGAACTACATCCTTGAATCCGCATTCTTCCAGATAGTCTGCAATCTTCTGGTGCTCGTCGGCACTGTCTTTACCCAACTCCCGCATATCTCCCAATATCAGCATTTTGTTTTCGGCCTGCATGTTCCGGAAGTTGCTGATGGAAGCCATCATGCTTGTGGGATTGGCATTATAGGCATCGATAATCAGTGTGTTGTCCGCTGTTTTTTTCAGTTGTGAACGGTTGTTTTGCGGGGTATATCCGGCCAGTGCCTTGTCTATTTTCTCCGGTTCCACACCAAAAAAATGTCCGATGGTGACAGCTGCCAGAGCATTGGGGAAGTTATATTCACCGATAAGCCGGGTTTGTACTTCGTGATATTTGCTTTCGTTGTCCGTTTTCCACTCGAAGGTGAGGTAAGGAGAATTGCCGGTGACGTGTCCGTTGATGTACAGCCCGTCCTCACTGCCGTAGGCAATCTGGTGGAGTCCGTAGGCTATCTTTTTCAAGTAGGGGTTGTCGTTATGGATAAAGATGGTAGCTTCTTTCCGCGTCCGCAGATAGTCGTACATCTCTCCTTTGGTCTTGATGATTCCTTCAAAAGAGCCGAATCCCTCCAGATGGGCTTTTCCTACGTTGGTAATGATCCCGTAGTCAGGTTCGGCTATCTCTACCAGCTCCTTGATGTCTCCCGGGTGGCTGGCACCCATTTCCACCACGGCAAGGTCGTGTTCAGGGCGCAGGCGAAGCAAGGTGAGGGGAACACCGATGTGATTGTTCAAATTTCCCAAGGTATAGAGCACGTTGTGAGTTTGCGAAAGTACGGTGGACATCAGTTCCTTGGTAGTAGTCTTTCCGTTTGTACCCGTAATGCCGATGATGGGTGTACGCATCTGCCGACGGTGGTAATTGGCAAGTTGTTGCAAGGTCTTCAAGCTGTTTTCCACCACGATGTATCGTGTATCGCCTGCGGGGGCATAGGCTTCTTCATCTACTATGGCATAAGCACTTCCGCTTTCCAGCGCTCGGGCGGCAAAGGCATTTCCGTTGAACGACTCGCCTTTCAGCGCAATGAATAAAGAGCCTTGGGGGCAGTTACGGCTGTCAGTAGTGACACTGGTGCATGTTAGGAATATCTGATGTATAGCTGTTATATCCATGACTTTATAATTAAATCAATCTGTGTGAATCTGTGTAATCTGTGGTAAACCATCGTGCAAAGATATAGTTTTAATCCTCTCCCTTCCCGGGTACAAGCAAAAAACTTATCAGTTTTATGAGTTTATGTATTTTGAAACCACTTTTTTGTTTACATTTGCAGGTACTATATAGAACAGACTGCCTATGGAAATTACAACTGCCCGATATATAAATGTCAACGGTTCGCTGCTCGACCTCTCTCAACCCCGTGTCATGGGCATACTGAACGTTACTCCCGATTCCTTTTATGCCGGTAGCCGCACACAGACAGAGGTAGAAATAGCACGCCGGGTGAAACAGATAGTTTCGGAGGGAGCGGCCATTATTGACATAGGCGCTTACTCTTCCCGTCCCAATGCCGACAATGTCTCTGCCAGGGAAGAGATGGAACGGTTGCGTATGGGCCTGAAAATACTTTTTGAGATACAGCCGGATGCTGTGGTGTCGGTAGACACTTTTAGGGCGGATGTGGCAAGAATGTGTGTGGAAGAGTATGGTGTTGCCATCATCAATGATATTGCGGCCGGTGAGATGGATGCGAATATGTTCCATACCGTTGCGGCATTGAACGTACCTTATATTATGATGCACATGCAAGGCACTCCGCAAAGTATGCAGCAGCATCCTCATTACGACAATCTTCTGAAAGAGGTTTTCTTGTATTTTGCGCGCAAGGTGCAGCAATTACGTGACTTAGGTGTAAAAGACATCATTCTGGACCCCGGTTTCGGCTTTGGAAAGACAATGGAGCATAACTATGAATTGCTGTCCCATCTGGAAGAGTTCCGTATTTTTGAGTTGCCTTTGCTGGTAGGCGTTTCACGTAAATCGATGATATACCGCTTGTTGGACATTACTCCTCAGGAGGCGCTGAATGGTACTACGGTGCTCGATACCATCTGTTTGCTGAAAGGTGCTGACATCCTCCGCGTACACGACGTGAAAGAAGCCGTGGAAACCGTACGGATTGTGCAAGCCATGCGAAATAATTCCTAATCCCTAACCCCTAATCATTCAATATCGTGTTTTTTGAATTTGGAATAAAAGATTTTATAGATATTCTGTTAGTGGCTTTCTTGCTGTACTATACGTATAAGCTGATGAAAGCCTCCGGCTCTATCAATGTGTTTACGGGTATCCTGGTGTTTATCCTGATATGGCTGGTGGTGTCGCAGGTGCTGGAGATGAAATTGCTCGGCTCCATCTTCGACAAGCTGGTCAGTGTGGGCGTGCTGGCGCTTATCATTTTGTTTCAGGACGAGATACGGCGCTTCTTGCTGACACTCGGCTCGCATCAGCATGCCAGTGCGCTGGTACGCTTCTTCACCGGCAATAAGAAAGAGAAGTTGGAACATGACGACATCATGCCGGTGGTAATGGCATGTATCAGCATGGGGAAGCAGAAGGTTGGTGCCTTGATTGTCATTGAACATAATTTGCCTTTGGATGATGTGGTGCGTACGGGAGAAATTATCAATGCCGATATAAACCAGCGTCTGATTGAGAATATTTTCTTTAAGAACAGTCCGTTGCACGATGGAGCGATGGTTATCAGTAAGAAACGTATCAAAGCGGCGGGATGTATCCTGCCTGTTTCCCATAATCTGGACATTCCTAAGGAACTGGGGCTGAGGCATCGTGCTGCCATGGGAATTTCCCAGGTGTCTGATGCGCATGCTATCATTGTATCGGAGGAGACCGGAGGTATTTCAGTGGCTTATAAAGGACAATTCTATCTGCGCCTAAATGCTGAGGAATTGGAAAGTTTGTTAACAAAGGAAAGCTGAGGTGTGACAAAATCCCCTATTTTTACGTCATATAACTATGATATAAAATAAAAACAATATCTTATAACTAATAACTGAAAAGGATGGATAGACGAAATTTCTTACGGACGGGAAGTCTGGCGATGTTAGGCTCGCTGGCAGTACCCTCGTTGGCTATGCCTGCGTCAGTACGCGGAGCTTTGGGAGGAGCAGATAATCAGTCTGCCGTAGCTTCGGCAATGGCTCACTTTGGCGTGACGGAAGCTGACTTGAAGAAAGTGATGGCTGCCGCTCTGGAAAAAGGCGGAGATTATGCCGACCTCTATTTTGAGCACACGTTTAATAATAGTGTGGTTCTGATGGACGGTAAAGTAAACAATTGTGGAGCCAACATTGACTTCGGTATGGGCGTGCGCGTATTAGCAGGCGACCAGACTGGCTATGCCTATGTAGAAGGCGTGACCGTAGAAGAAATGCTGCGTGCTGCCCGTACGGCTGCCCGTATAGCTTCTTCGGGTAAGGCCGGAAAGCCTGTGGGGCTGACGGAGAAGACGATTGCCAAAAGCCGTTATGCCGTCACCGAACCTTGGGAAGACGTGAGCCTTAAGGCAAAGATTCCTTATCTGGAGAAACTGAACGAAAAGATTTTTTCTCTGGACAACCGGGTGCGCAAGGTCCAGGCGTCTCTTGTAGACAGTACTTCTCATGTCTTATTCTGTAACTCAGAGGGCGTGAGCTACTATGATTACCGCCCAATGGTCTCTTTCATGGCCGTGTGTATTATGGAAGAGAATGGAAAAATGGAGAACGGTTATGCCGGTCGTTCTTACCGCAAAGGGTTTGAATTCATGACGGACGATATTGTGGATACCCTTGCGCGTGAAGCTGTGGATAAGACCTCCATCTTGTTCAAGGCAGTGAAGCCCAAAGGCGGTGAAATGCCTGTCGTGATGGGAGCGGGTGGTTCGGGCATCTTGTTACACGAAGCCATAGGACATGCTTTTGAGGCTGACTTTAACCGTAAGCGTACTTCCATCTTCTGCGACTTGTTTGGCAAGAAGGTGTGCAACGAGCATATCAATGTGGTGGATGATGGTACCATTGCCTTCAACCGCGGAGCCGTGAACTTTGACGATGAGGGTGTGGAAGGCCAGAAGACCTATATTGTGAAAGAAGGTATCCTGACCAGCTATCTGCACGACCGCATCAGTGCCAAGCATTACGGGGTGGCTCCTACCGGAAACGGACGTCGCGATACTTTCCGTAATACTCCTATCCCCCGTATGCGTGCCACTTATATGGAAGCCGGCAATATGAAGGAAGCGGACATTATCTCCACCGTGAAGAAAGGTATCTATTGTGACCAGTTTACCAATGGCCAGGTGCAAATCGGTGCCGGAGACTTTACCTTCTTTGTGAAGTCGGGTTACTTGATTGAGGATGGCAAGCTGACGCAGCCCGTCAAGGATATAAATATCATCGGTAATGGTCCGAAAGCATTGGCTGACATCACGATGGTGGCAAATAACGATAAGATTGACAACGGTACTTGGACTTGTGGTAAAGACGGTCAGTCTTGTCCCGTTACCTGCGGTATGCCATCGGCACTAGTCAGCAAGCTGACTGTAGGAGGAGAAAGTTAATTATCAACTATCAATTAAAGACATGATTACAGACGACAATAAGAAATTGGCACAATGGGCAATGGAATATGCCTTGAAGAACGGTTGCCAGGCAGCCAAACTGGTGCTATATACAAATTCTAATTCTTCTTTTGAACTGCGTGACGGCAAAATGGACCGTTTGCAGCAGTCTACGGAGAATGGTTTGGGATTGAATCTTTATGTGGACGGACGTTTCGGCTCTTTTTCCACCAATCGGCTGGATAAGAAAGAATTGGAAACTCTTATCACGAATGGTATAGAGTCTACCCGCTATCTGGCGGTGGATGAGTCGCGTATGCTGGCCGACCCTGCACGCTACTATAAAGGAGGCAAGCCTGACTTGCAGCTTTTTGATAAGAAACTCTATGAAGTCAACCCGGATGATAAAGTGGCGATTGCCCGTGCTGCTGCAGAGGAGGTATTGGGCAAGGATGAGCGTATCATTTCGGTTGATTCTTCTTATAGTGATGGCGAGGGTTCTTCCTATCGTTTGATAAGCAACGGATTTGAAGGCGAGTCGAAGAGTACCTGGTTCTCTGTCTCAGCCAGTGTATCCATTAAGGGAGAAGGCGAAGCTCGCCCTCAGGATTACTGGTACGACTCGGCTCTGTTCTATGATAAATTGACGAAGACGGGAATCGGTGCCAAGGCATTGGAACGCGTATTGCGCAAGCTGGGACAGAAGAAAGCAAAGTCGGGTAAATATACAATGGTGGTTGACCCTATGAATGTGGGAAACCTGCTCAGTCCGATGCTAAGTGCATTGTATGGCAGTGCTTTGCAACAAAAGAACTCCTTCCTGATGGATAAGCTGGATACGAAAGTGGCTTCCGACCTCTTCACGTTGCGTGACGAGCCGCATGCTATCGGTGCAAACGGTTCACGCTATTTCGATAATGAGGGTGTGGCTACCGAACCCCGCACTGTTTTTGACAAAGGCGTGCTGAAAACTTATTTCATCGATACCTACAATGGTAAGAAGATGGATATAGCTCCTACTATCAGTGCACCTTCACGTCTAATTCTGACACCGGGCGATAAGGACCTGAACGGATTGGTTGCAGATATTAAACAAGGCATCTTGGTTACGGGCTTCAATGGCGGTAACAGCAATAGCAGTACCGGTGACTTCTCTTATGGTATAGAGGGTTTCCTTATTGAAGACGGCAAGCTGACACAGCCCGTCAACGAAATGAATGTGACGGGTAACATGGTTACTTTATGGAATTCCTTGGTTGCTGTGGGCAATGACCCTCAACCGAACCGTTCATGGCAGATTCCTTCGCTGGTATTTGAGGGAGTCGACTTCAGCGGATTGTAATGCTAGTTCAACATCAGGCTCATATATGGGCTTGATGTTGCAAATATTTTTTCGGTGAGTTCACCGATTGTAAGTGCCAAGTGGCTGCCCGGCAGACGCTTGGCACTATTCATATATTTACCATTGTTCAGGTAGTAGTAGCCGTTATTGGCACTGACCTGCTCATCGGTGAGATGAATGCTGAGTTCCAGTTCCGGATGGGCCGTAGCATAGAGTTGCAGCATGGTTTTGGCATTGATGATGCGTGCCATACCCAAAAGTTGGCTTTCACCGGTAGCGGGAGGAGTGAGAACCCGGATGGACGGGAGATTCAGGCTTTGGCAGATATGTTGAAGCAGTAAAGTTTTTGTTGTGGGAGTATCCGACACGATTTCTCCAATGCGCCAGTTGGCTTTCCCTATCGGATAGGTAATGGCCAAAGCCGTGATTTCCTCCCCATTGCTCAATGTGCAAACGAAGCCCTGTCCCAGTTGTAAATCGGCAATGATAACCTGGAAATCCTCTTCCGTATGCTGGATGCAGCAAGGGCGCTCCCGCAATTTCCGGTCGAGATATTCATATCTTTTTTCAGTATATTCGGCAGACATTTCCAAAGTAAGGCCCATATCGGCTGTCGGTGTACCGGAAGCGATAAAGGTCTCTTCGGCATAGCGGAATACGGGGGCATAACCGCTGCGGCCATAGTAGTCGAACAGCCACGGTTCTGCCGGTATCAGGGTGGATAAGGCGACATTATTGTGTAGCATCCGTGCAAAGGCTTGTGATAACAGCTCGTGCATTACGCCCCGGTTACGGTAATCAGGGTGTGTGCAGGCGCCGGATATATAGGCCGTATGAATATCTTCTCCTTCGAACGTCATAGGATAAGGCAACATCTGTAGGGCGGCAATCACTTCTTCGCCGCTTTGGATGGCAATATTGATATCATTGTTGTAGCGGAGCCGAAAATACAGTTCAGTAAATTCCTCGCTATCATTGAAACAGAGCTTCCATAAGTTCTTTACCTTTTCCCGTATCATCAATCCCTTATCCTTTTAATCCTTAATCTCTAATCCTTACTCTCACCATTTGATAGCTTCCACCGGTTCATCTTTCAGGCATGCCACGTATTTTTCCAGAATAATGGCAGGCTGGTACGAAAGTTTGGCCTTGCGCAATCCTTCAATACCCAAATCCTCTTCACGGTTGAGGTAGACATATTGTTCGGGGATATGGTTGGCAAATTCATAGTTAATCATTGCGTACGCTCCGTCTATGCTGGTGTCGGCCTTTTCCACATGTACTCCGAAGGTATCTTGGTTGATGGGCATTCCGAAAGTGAAGGCGGCAATTTTGCCGTCTACATGCAGGATGCCTCCGGTCAATCCCAGTTCTTCAAAATTGTGGAGGGCGTAGACCAGTGCGCGACGTTCGTTGCCCGTTCCTTCATGCTGGTCGCAATTGTTGGCCTTACACCATTCGGCTTCCAGGTCCAGACATTCCTGGATGCGGTCGGGAGTGATGGGAGTATATTCGTAATTATAGGTGCGTTTGAATTTGTTGACATGATTCCGTTTGGACTGGAATTTCTTTCCGGCAAGCGTGGCGAGGTCTGTACGCAGATAGAGGTAATCGGCATAGTCCCGGTCTGCTGTGAACTGGAATTCTCCGGGCATGAAGGCTTCCAGTTCCGAGCACATGCCCGAACATATTCCCAGCAGGCAGAAAGGTTCCCCTTCCCGGTGTGCGTCTTCGACCAGTGCGTCCAGTACTTTTGTCAAATCTCCGTTACCTATCGGCATCATGTACACCAGTTCATCGTTTGCCCAGAATTTCAGCAGGAGGAAGCCGTCCATGATGGCAAACTTTGTATTGTATAGAAAACGCCAGCTGCATAGGTTGGAGAATGAGAGGTCACAATTCCGTCGCGGACTGTTCTGTGTATAGGAAGTAATCAGTTCTTTGTCTTGTAATTCGATATCTTTAAATGAAATCATACGTTGTTTTTAGTTGGTTATGATTATAGATAACAAAAATAAGAAGATTTTGTTAGAGTAGCCCTAATAATCGCAGAATAGTTGGGGTCAGCAATGCAGTGAAAATACCGTTCAGGGTCAGGCCGAGGCTGGCGAATGCGCCGTATTTGCGGCTGATGTCCATGGCTGTGGAAGTTCCTACCGCGTGGGCGGCGGCTCCCAAGGAAAGGCCTTGTGCCATAGGACTGCCGATGTGGGTCAGTTTCATGGTCTTGAAGCCCAGTATTCCTCCCAGCAAGCCTACACAGACCACTACGGCGGCGGTAAGTGAGGGAATGCCGCCCAGCGACTTAGTTACTTCCATGGCTATCGGCGTAGTGACCGACTTGGGCGCCAGGGAGTAGATAATCTCGTCGGAAGCCCCCATCAATTTAGCTATCAGCACGACAGAGATAACTCCCACAATGCAGCCGGCAAGTTGTGACAGCATGATGGGGAGCAGCTGTTTCTTAATCGTTTCCAATTGGAGGTATAGGGGGACTCCCAGGGCTACAACAGCGGGTTTCAGCCAGAATTCTATCAGATGTCCTCCTTCATTGTAGGTCTCATAACTGATATGTGTCATCTTCAGGAAGACAATGAGGATGGCAATTGTCAGCAGGATGGGGTTCAGCAACATGATGCCGGTCTTTTTCTGCAGGAGTTTGGCCAGAAAGAAAATCCCGAAGGTGACAGCCAATAGGAAAAATTCGTTTTCTAAAAAGTTCATTTGATTTTACGTGTTAGTTGATGAACCCATCCGGTGACTACAATCACCAGCAGGGTGCTGATTATGGAAGCGGTCACTATCGGCCAGAACTCGGAGGCGATGACATCGAAGTAAAGCATGAGAGCTACACCGGGCGGTACGAAGAAGAAGCCCAGGTTGGCAACCAGGAAGTCGGACATACCCTGCACCCAGTGCAGTTTAATCCAACCCAATTTCAAGAATAGGGTGAGCAACAGCATACCGATGATGCTGGAAGGTAACTTGATACCCGTAAAGAAAACAATCAGTTCACCCAAAGCTAAGCATCCGAAAAGGATGGCGCATTGACGAATCATATTATTATAATACCTATTGTTATACGTTGAAAACGCTGCAAAGGTAGGTATTCTATGTATTGCTTGTTATCGTTGTATCCTGATTTTTTTTATGTCGTTTGTAGAGTCGGGCGGGTTGTTCCTGCCGGACGGGTAATTGTTTGTTGCAGAGGGGCACGTGTGCGTACACATGAATGCTGGGAATACCTAATGTTAAATATTATAATAATTATGGTCTGAACGGTAAAAAGACCGATGTTTGCAATGTAGATATTGCAAAATTGTGTACTTTTGCGGCGTGAATAACACATACTGCCGATTCTTAATAGACAATTAAAATATCATGCAAAGATTAATTAACGAAATTGTTGAGCGTGCCAAAGCAAACCGCCAACGAATTGTTCTTCCCGAGGGTACGGAAGAGCGTACACTGAAAGCTGCCAATCAAATCCTGACTGACGGAGTAGCCGACTTGATTATCCTTGGAAAACCTGCCGAGATAGAGGCTTGTGCCAAAGAGTGGGGGCTGGGAAATATAAACAAAGCTACCATTATCGACCCGGAAGACCATCCTAAGAAAGAAGAATATGCCCAACTGCTTTGCGAGCTCCGCAAAAAGAAAGGCATGACCATCGAAGAGGCTCGCAAGTTGGTTGTCGATCCGCTTTATCTGGGCTGCCTGATTATAAAGAACGGCGACGCTGACGGCCAGTTGGCAGGTGCACGCAACACTACGGGTAATGTACTTCGCCCTGCTTTGCAGATTATCAAGACTTCCCCGGGCATCACTTGCGTTTCGGGTGCCATGCTGCTGCTGACACATGCTCCTGAATATGGAAAGAACGGTATCCTGGTGATGGGTGACGTGGCTGTGACTCCGGTGCCCGATGCAGAACAATTGGCACAGATTGCCGTATGTACGGCACGTACAGCCCAGGCAGTTGCCGGTCTCGACCCGAAAGTTGCCATGCTGAGCTTCTCTACCAAGGGCTCTGCCAAGCACGAAGTGGTGGATAAAGTGGTTGAGGCATTGAAGATTGCCAAGGAGATGGCTCCCGATATTGCCATCGACGGTGAGTTGCAGGCCGATGCAGCTTTGGTGCCGGAAGTAGGTGCAAGCAAGGCTCCGGGTTCTTCTATCGCCGGACATGCTAACGTATTGGTTGTCCCCAGCCTCGAAGTGGGCAACATCTCCTACAAACTGGTGCAACGTCTGGGACATGCTGATGCCGTAGGACCTATCCTACAAGGTATCGCCCGTCCGGTGAACGACCTTTCACGCGGTTGCTCCATCGAGGATGTGTATCGCATGATTGCCATCACTGCCAATCAGGCCATTGCTGCCAAAAAGAATGCTGAATAACTTTTAAATCTGATATATAGTATGAAAATCTTAGTATTGAACTGCGGTAGCTCGTCCATCAAATACAAATTGTTTGATATGGACCGGAAAGAAGTTATCGCCCAGGGTGGTATCGAAAAAATTGGTTTGAAGGACTCTTTCCTGAAGTTCACCTTGCCCAGTGGCGAGAAGAAAGTTCTTGAGAGGGACATTCCAGAGCATACCGTAGGTGTGGAATTTATCCTGAACACTTTGACAAGCCCTGAATATGGAGCCATCAAGTCTTTGGACGAAATCAATGCCGTAGGTCACCGTATGGTGCATGGAGGCGAAAAGTTCAGCGAGTCTGTACGGCTGACGCCGGAAGTGCTTGCCGCCTTCACTGCCTGCAACGACCTGGCTCCGCTCCACAATCCTGCTAACCTGAAGGGGGTAAATGCAATATCTGCCATTCTGCCTAATGTTCCGCAGATTGGTGTGTTCGATACGGCTTTCCATCAGACCATGCCGAAGCATGCCTATCTGTATGCCGTGCCTTACGAACTTTATGAAAAGTACGGCGTACGCCGTTATGGTTTCCACGGAACCTCACACCGCTACGTATCGCAGCGCGTCTGCGAGTTCCTAGGTGTAGAGCCGGAAGGAAAGAAAATCATCACTTGCCACATTGGCAACGGTGGTTCCATTACTGCCATCAAGGACGGTAAGTGTGTAGACACCAGCATGGGCTTGACCCCGCTGGAAGGTCTGATGATGGGTACCCGCAGTGGTGATATTGATGCCGGTGCCGTTTCCTTCATCATGGAGAAAGAGGGTCTGGATGCCAACGGCATCTCCAACCTGCTGAACAAGAAGAGCGGTGTGCTGGGTATCTTCGGTGAATCCAGTGACATGCGCGACCTGGAAAATGCCGTAGCTGCCGGCAATCCGAAGGCTGTTCTGGCTGAAGAAATGTACTTCTACCGCATCAAGAAATATATCGGTGCCTATGCCGCTGCTTTGGGTGGTGTGGATATCGTGGTATTTACCGGTGGTGTCGGCGAGAATCAGGCAAGTGCCCGCTGGGGTGCATGTGAAGGCCTGGAATTCATGGGCATAAAGCTGGATGCCGAGAAGAACAAAGTACGCGGTGAAGAAATGGTTATCTCTACCGAAGATTCTCAGGTGAAGGTGGTGGTAATCCCCACTGACGAGGAACTGATGATTGCTTCGGACACGATGGATATTCTGAAGAAGTAATATCGCTGTAATATTTCCCGGTTCCGGCTTCCCGGAGTCCGGATGTGGTTTCGCCCCTGCAAATATGTAATGTATTTGTAGGGGCGAAATGTTTTCCGAATCCTTTAAAATACCTATCTTTGTTACTCGGTTAAAAACAATAAAGGCAATTTTCCGAATAACTTTAAATAAGAACTGCTTATGAAACGATTAATGTATGTGTTGTTCTTTGTACTGCTGACCAGCGGCATGGCCTATGCCCAGCAGGCGAAGTACGTGTTTTATTTCATCGGTGATGGAATGGGTGTGAACCAGGTGAACGGTACGGAGATGTATCTGGCCGAACAAGAAGGGCGCATCGGTGTAAAGCCTTTGCTGTTCACTTCTTTCCCGGTTGCCAGCATGGCAACTACCTTTTCTGCCACCAACTCGGTGACTGACTCTTCTGCTGCCGGAACAGCCCTGGCTACCGGTGCAAAGACCTACAACGGCGCCATTGGTATGGACGATAACAAGAGTGTGCTTCAGAGTGTGGCCGAGAGAGCCAAAAAGTCCGGTAAGAAAGTTGGGGTAACTACCAGCGTCAGTGTAGACCATGCTACTCCCGCCGCATTCTATGCCCATCAGCCGGACCGTGGCATGTATTACGAGATAGCCCTCGACCTGCCGAAAGCCGGTTTCGACTTCTATGCAGGCGGTGGTTTCTTGAAACCGACTACCACTGCCGATAAGAAAGAGGCTCCGAGCATCTTCCCTATCTTTGAAGAAGCCGGCTATACCGTTGCAAGAGGCCTTGACGAATATAAGTCGAAGTCTGTCCAGGCGGACAAGATGATTCTTATCCAGAAAGAAGGGGCAGAGCCTTCTTGCCTGCCCTATGCCATCGACCGCCAGGAAGGCGACCTGACGCTGGCCGAAATTACCGAAAGCGCCATTTCTTTCTTGACCAAAGGCAGTAACAAGGGTTTCTTCCTGATGGTTGAAGGTGGAAAGATTGACTGGGCCTGCCACGGAAACGACCCCGCCACAGTCTTTGAGGAAGTGGTGGATATGGACAACGCCATCAAGGTGGCTTACGACTTCTATAAGAAGCATCCCAAAGAAACGCTGATTGTGGTAACTGCCGACCATGAAACCGGCGGTCTGGGTCTGGGTACCGGTAAGTACGAGCTTCAACTGAAAGCCCTTGCCAAGCAGAAGCAGTCTCAGGATATCCTTTCACGTTCCATCACGGACTTACGCAAGATGCGCAAGGTTATCAACTGGCCGGAAATGAAGGAATTCCTGGCAGAAAAGATGGGTTTCTGGAAAGAACTGCCGGTGAGCTGGGAGCAGGAGAAGATGCTGCGTGATGCTTACGAAGAATCATTCGTGAACAAGCATGTAGTGTTTGAGGAAAGTCTTTATGCCAAGACTGAGCCCCTGGCCGTTGCCGCCAAGAAGGTAATGAGCCAGATTGCCATGGTAGGCTGGACCAGCGGTGGCCATACAGCCGGATATGTGCCGGTATTCGCAGTAGGTGCAGGTTCCAAGCTGTTTGTGGGTAAGATGGACAACACGGAAATCCCGAAACGCATAGCCAAGGCTGGCGGATACAAATAATAGACAGTCACCACAGATTACACGGATTCTCACAGATTGGAAGCTCTGATATCAAGTATAAGAGACTAATCTGTGAGAATCTGTGCTATCTGTGGTGGCTGTCTATTTATTCCTTAAGGTCCTTCTTTATAATTTCATCCATCTCCCGGATACGTTTCTCCCGTTCCTTGGCAGATTTTACTTTCTGGTCCTTGTATCCGGTATCTGTCCGTTCGGAGACCTCTTCGCTCCATTCCTCGAATTCATCCGTTGCCGGACGTCCGTGCGGGTCTATGTTCTCTTCGGCAATCGGGTCGTTTCTGTAAATCATATCATCCATGACGCTAATGTTTTTAATGTTATGATGTTACTACAACCATGCCGGGAAAAAGTTCCGGTAACCTTCACTTTTTCGTAATCATTTATAAGAATAAACGTTTTATAGCGCGGGCAGCAGGTACTTCCATATTAGATTCAGCTCTGCCTGCATGTCGGGGATGTTGGCGGTGACGGCAATGACGGCATCCTTGTCCGGCAACACCAGTATGTATTGTCCGTTGGCACCATCGGCACGGTAGGCGTTGTGGCGGCAGCGCCACATCTGGTAGCCGTAGCCCTGCAGCCAGTCGCTTGTCTTGGCGCTCATCTTCGCTTTCTTCAGCATCTCCGGTTTCATGCCGGCGGGCAGTGAGGGCACTTGGCAGGCAGATGCCTCCTTTACCCATTCTTCGGGCAGAATCTGCTGTCCGTTCCAGTTTCCTTTCTGCAGGAATAGTTGTCCTATCTTGGCAAGGTCTTCCGTTTTGAGGTACAACCCCCAGCCTCCGGTATTGATGCCTTGCGGGCTTTCCTGCCACCGGGCGTTGACGATGCCAAGCGGGCGGAACAGACGGGGATAGAGATAATCCACCACTTTCTCGCCCGTCACTTTCTGTACGATGGCTGAGAGCATGTAGGTTCCCAGGCTGTTGTAGGTGTAGAAGGTACCGGGCTTGTGCTCCACGGGGAAGGCCAGGAACTCCTGCACCCAATCGGCGTTTGCCTTTTTGCGTACCGTTCCGGTGGGGTCGGTGTCGTGCCCGCAGTTCATGGTCAGCAGGTCGCGTACGGTCATGGCTGCCAGGTTTTCGCTGACGGTTGCCGGAAGCTTGTCGGGGAAGAAGGAGATGACCTTGTCCGTCAGCTTCAGCCTGCCTTCGGAGGCGGCAAGTCCCACGGCGGTGGCGGTGAATGTCTTGCTGACGGAGTTCAGGATGTGAGGCTCATCCTCTTTCCCTTCGCCCATCCATTCTTCGGCAATGACATTGCCGTGTTGCACAATCATGATACTGTGCAGGTCTTGTCCGGCTTTCTTTACGGCATCCAGGTATCTGTTCATGGCCTTGTCCAGCTTCGGAGCAGCGGCGGCGCGGGGCAGGCCCTTGGTCAGTTGGTTGATGGAAATCAGCTTTATGCCTTTGTCCTCAATGGCTTTCCGGACACGGGGGCTTGTCAGCAGGTCGGTCACTCCCTGGCGGTCCAGCGCCACGTCCTCATATCCGACGTGGAAGACGGTTTTCATTTCATCGTTGTCCAGTGCCGGGTGGTCTAAGAAAAGGTAGCGCTGGCCCGGCTGCAACTTCTCCAATGCTTTGATGAAGCTGGCCTCCTTTTCTTCGGCGGTTCTTTTGGGGCCGTCGTATCCGATGTAGGTAAACCGGTAGTCCTTGGAGGAGTCCATGCGGTCGATGGACGGCAGGTTGTATTCTTTGGCGAGCCGTTGTACCAGCTCGTTCACTTCTTTGCTGAAACCGGTGGAGAGCATGTGCCCGGACAGATGGCTGAGTTGCGGAATGCTTTTCAGCGTCGTCTCTATCTGCGCGCGGAACTCCTGCTCTATCTCTTTGAGGTTCCATTTCTGTTCCATGATGGCTTGTCCCGGATAGGCCGGGTTGGGGAACATCATCGGGTAGAAATAGCCGTTCTCGTCCGTCAGGCTGGGGCAGTGGGTCAGCGGACGCCACTTCACGTTCTCCCACTCGCTGGTGATGACGAGGTGCAGGCCGACGTCCAGTCCCGGATTTTCTTTCAGCATCTTGATGGCTTCCGGATACCAGGCCGCTACGGGCATCACTTCCACGCTGCGGGCAATACCCGAGCGGTAGGTCTGGATACAGGCTTCGTTGACGGAATGCAGGGCACCGAGATCGTCAATGCGGATGACAAGTGTCGGGGCGCCGGATTGTCCCCATACCGGCAATGCTCCTGCTGCGAGCAGGCATCCGGCAATCATGTTTTTCAGTCTTAAAGGTTTCATGGGTGGTAATGGTATGATGGTTAACAGTTTGGCAATGCGGGTTATAGCTTCGTCTCTCCCTCCACAAAATTCTCAAGGAAGAGGTTCTCGCCGTCAAAGACGGCGTACGAGAAGTAGTTTATCCAGTCGCCGAGGATGAGGATGCGGGCGGTACTGCTCAGCATTAGGTCCAGTTCGATGTGGCGGTGACCGTAGATGAAGTAGTTGATGTTGGGATGGCTTTTCAGGTATTCCTTGGTGTAGAGCACCAGGTATTCGTTGTTTTCTCCCATGTATGCGGGTTCTTTCCCGTCTATGCGTTTCAAGCGGCTGTGTTTGGCCCAGTTCAGTCCCAGCTCCATGCTCCAGCGGGGGTGCAGGGCAGAGAACAGCGTCTGTAGGGTACGGCTGCGGAACATGGCGCGCAGCATCTTGAACTTCTTGTCCGGGTCGCCTAGCCCGTCACCGTGGGCAAGGTAGAACTCTTTTCCGAAGATTTCGGTGGTCAGCGGTTCGCGGTGTATCATGACGCCGCACTCCTTGGTCAGATAGTCGCCGCACCAAAGGTCATGGTTTCCCGTGAAAAAGTGGACTTCTACTCCCAGGTCGGTCAGTTCGGACAGCTTGCCCAGAAAGCGGGTGTATCCTTTGGGCACTACAGTACGGAATTCGTACCAGAAGTCGAACATGTCTCCCAGCAGGTATACGGCCGATGCCTTGTGCTTGATGCTGTCCAAGAAGTTGACCAGCCTCCGTTCTTGGGTTCGTCCGTGTTCGATGGCTCGTGAGCCCAGGTGAGCATCCGAGAGGAAATATACATTCTTCATTTTCAACTTTCCATTTTCAACTTTGAACTTTCAACTGATTTAAAGGAATCCCAGCTCCAGTTTCGCTTCTTCGCTCATCATGTCCTTGTCCCACTCGGGTTCGAAAACGAGATTGATGGTGGCGGAGGTTACGCCGTCGATGGATTCCACCTTCTGGCGCACATCTTCCATGATGAAGTCGGCTGCCGGACAGTTGGGGGCAGTCAGCGTCATGTCGATGGAGGCTTCTCCCTGGTCGGAGACGTCTATTTTGTAAATCAGTCCTAGGTCGTATACATTTACCGGTATTTCCGGGTCGAATACGGTCTTGAGCATGGAGACTATTTTCTCTTCTATTTCAAATTTGGTCATATTCGTAGGGTTTTATATATAGGTTTTCAAAGAACAAAGCTATGGAATTTAATTGAAAATGCAAAGGAACGCCCTCCTTTTCATTACTTCAGAAAGGGTTTGACGGTGGGGAAACACGCTTCATGTCTTATCCTGATATAGGTAGACACATTTACAAACTAATAAATGTGTTACTA
>NZ_QTLN01000036.1:0-25330 GCF_003602735.1 Bacteroides sp. AF39-16AC
AGGACGTTTAGACGCAAGAAGGACGCTGAAGAGCTTAGTTGCGGATTTGAGGTTAATTACATCCTTGGAATATTCTGCCGCTTTCGCCAAATCATCCGCATTGCGGGTACCGGAAAGGCCACTCTTAGTTAGATACACCTTAGCCAAAAGACCTTCGGCACAATAGCGGTCAATACGTCCCGTTTCACCTCTGGCCGGAAGCAACTCCATAGCTTTCTCCAGAGTCATAATGATATATTCGTACACATCTGCTGCCTCCACTTTGAATTTGGAGTTATAATTACCGGAATTCAATTCGTCCGTATTATCATGGATAATGGGTACTGCGCCAAAACTACGTACCAAATAGAAGTAAGCCATGGCTTTCCATGCCAGACACTCGCCCATACACTGATTTTTCACTGCTTCTGACGCATTTGCCGTCTTCAAACGAGTATATACAGTATTGGCATGGCCAATCACTGCCCATAGAGAATAGGACATGTTCACAAGGTTTTCATCCGTACCATTCACCGTAAAATTCAAGTAAGGGCTGTTTCCCTCGTATACGTTTCCGGACAAGATTTCACCGACTTTAATAAAACCGCGCTGAAAGTCATACCAAGGTGAGTTATAAAGATAATTAACCCCCTGCACACATTGTTCGTCATTCTGATAGAAGTTCGATTCGTTATAATTGTCTTCGGTAGGACGGTTCAGGAAATCCTCGCATGAAACTGTTCCCATACCGAGTACAGCTGCAAACGCCCAATATTTAATATATCTGATTTTCATGTTTTCTTCAATTTAAAGTGTTAGAATGAAACATTCAAGCCGAATGAATAAACTGTAGGAGACGGATAACGTCCGTTGTCCAAACCATAGACATTGACGCTTGAAGTGCTGGCACCAATTTCAGGGTCATAGCCGTCATAACCGGTAATGGTCAGCAGGTTCTGGATATTGGCATAGATACGCAAGTTGCTCAGTCCCAGTTTATCAATCGTCTTTTTCGGGAAAGTATATCCCAAAGAGATGTTCTTCAGACGGATATAAGAACCATCTTCAATATAACGGTCACTGATACGGTCGTTGTCATTCGGGTCATTGATAGTGGCGCGTGGAATGGAAGCTCCCGGGTTTGCCACCATGACGTTAGACACATCATTATACCACATCGTTCCATCTTCGTAGACCTTGTTCGGATTGATAGGAACAAGCTGTGCACGTCCGTTTACAGCATTCAGCTGGTTAGTCCAGGGAGAGTTCATATGTGTCAGCTTCATGGAAAGGTAGTTATACACCTTGTTGCCATAGGAACCGTTGATGAAAACGGACAAGTCGAAGTTCTTGTAACGGAAAGTATTGGTCCAGCCAAAAGTAAACTTAGGCATCGGAGAACCGATATTGGTCTTGTCATAGTCGTCAATAACGCCATCGGGCACACCGTCAGGACCACTGATATCCTTATATTTCACATCACCCACCCATACGGTATTGGTACGGTCGAATACACCGTTTGCCGGGTACTTGGCAGGTTTCGGAGAAGTCTGAAGGTCCTCCAGGTCCTTGTAAACACCATCACAAACAAATCCATAGAAGTTATAAAGTGATTCGCCTACACTGGATACACTGACTACATCGGTCCACTGTCCGTAACCCACAATCTGCGCATTGGCTGTACCAGCCAATCCTTTCAGTTTGTTCTTGTTGAAAGAAATCTGGAAGTCAGAATCCCATTCAAACTTACCCGTAATAGGATGTGTGTTCAGAGAGATTTCAAAACCGGTATTCTCTATGTCACCATAGTTACCTTTCGGAGCAGCCAATGCAGAAGAGGCATTACCGGAAGTACCCATATAAGAAGGCAACTGCAACGGCATCAACATATCACTGGAAGTTTTCTTGTACCACTCTACCGTCAGGTTGATACGGTCGTGCAGGAATCCCAAATCCACACCGACGTTCCATTGCTCCTGGGACTCCCATTTGATGGAAGTATTCGGTATATTGGAGGGGCGATACCCCATACCCAGACCGGAAGGCATACGACTCATGGATGTACCCCAAGCATAACCACCGATGTTGGCATTACCAGTTTGTCCCCATCCCAGACGCAACTTACCGTTACTGATGACCTTCTTCAACGGTTCAAAGAACGTTTCGTTGGAAAAGCGCCAGGAAGTAGCCAATGAATGGAAGCCTGCCCAACGGTTCTCGGGACCGAAGTTTGAAGAGCCGTCATAACGATAGGTATAAGTACCCAGATAACGGTCGGCATAGTTATAAGTCAGACGTGTAAAGAAAGATGCCATAGACGAGCTTCCAAAACCTGCATTGATAGTCGGGGTTCCCGTACCCAAGGCAGGATTGTGCACTTCATCCGAAGGCAGACCGCTATTGAACACACTCGTGAAGTCATAGCTGGACTCCCAGCACTCCTGGCCCACCATGGCTGTATAATGATGCTTGTCGCCTATGTTTCCGGAATAGGTCACATAGTTCTTCAATTGCCAGAATGTACTGCTGTTTTTCTGGATATTGCTTTCATTACTGGAACGTACCCATCCACCCAAATCAACCATCGGCTTGTAGCGCTCACCTTTGCTGGAACTGATGTCATAACCCAATTCGGCATGCCATACCAGATTTTTAATCGGAGTAACCTCAAAGAAAATATTACCCGTCAGTTTCTGACGGTCCAGCAGAATGTCATCCATCATGGCAAGGGCAATCGGGTTAGGATTCGTGTAGCCTTCGCGAACAACGGTGGCATAGCTGCCATCCAGATTATAGATAGGTATATCAGGAAGAGTGGTCAACGAGTAGTTAATCAAACCTTCATCACTGTCTGCCAGTTTCAGGTCATCACCCGTTGCTGTATAGGTGGCGGTCAAACCGAGTTTCAACCACTTCTTCAGTTGGGCATCCAAGTTGGCACGGAAGCTGTAACGGTTAAAGTTTGAACCGATGATGGTACCGTCCTGATCCATATAGGAAGCTGATACGTAGTATTGTATCTTCTCTGTACCACCTTGTGCCGAAATCTGGTGCTGATGCTGCAAAGCAGTCTGGAAGATGGCGTCCTGCCAGTTTGTACCTACTCCCAGCAGAGAAGGATCGGCATAATAATTACTAGGGTCAGAGATTTCACCCATGTTTGCCAAATCATTATAATAAGTGGCATACTCACGCAGATTCATCATATCCAGACGCTTTGTCTGGCGTTGAACGGCAAACATACCGTCATAAGTAAACTTAGCCTCACCCGCCTTACCACGTTTGGTCGTAATCAAAACCACACCATTGGAACCTTGCGCACCGTAAATGGCGGTTGCCGAAGCATCTTTCAGAATTTCCATACTGACGATATCAGCAGGGTTGATGGTGGAAAGCGGAGAAATGGTGGAAACCGAGCCATTACCCAGTGCATCGCCCAAACCATAAGATGAACCGCTTTGTCCCTGACTCTGTACAATCACACCGTCAATTACATACAACGGCTCGGCATTAGCATTGATAGTGGCCTGACCACGTACGCGGATAGAGGAGGAAGAACCCGGAGCACCGGAAGTGCTGACTGCCGTCACACCGGCAGCACGCCCTTGAAGGGACTGGTCGAGATTGGTGATAATAGAACCCTTAATCTTGTCTTCACTCATGGAAACGGAAGCACCGGAAAGGTCGCTTTTCTTCATCGTACCGTACCCCACAACCACCACTTCGTCCAACATCTCGGAGTCTTCCTTCAGCGTGATGTTCACTGTTGTCTGGTTCGTTATCTTTATTTCCTGGCTGACATAGCCTATAAAGGAGACTACAATGGTAGCTCCTGGTTTCACATTCAAGGCAAAGTTACCGTCAATGTCGGTAATTACACCATTCGTTGTACCTTTTTCCAATACATTGGCACCGATAATAGGGCCCATAGCATCACTGACGACACCCGTAATTTTCTTTGTTTGCTGCACTGCCTCAACGGTATCCGTCGATGATACTGCGAAAAGCTGAGGAGCATAACCCAGACTGAACACCGAGCATATCCCCGCAAGCAGCGCTGTCTTTCTAAAATTCAAATTCATACTGTATTTCTTAGATTTAAAACAAACACAAAACCTCCCAAAAGAAGATTTTTTTAGTTAACAAAAATGAGACTGAGTCAAAAAGCCCTGATATACTATCACAGCCTTGACATTTAGGTTTACTTCCAAACAGTCCATGTCTTCATAGTTCCGTTTTTCCTTTTTTCCCATAGGCACAATTCTTTTTTTCTTAAATTATTAATGGTTAAATCATATTGCTTTTTCCCGAAAGGGTCATTTCTTCAGTTCGTCCCGTACCATTCTTCCCCATTCCTTCATATCTGCATCTTTCCAGTTTCCCTCGGAAGAAGCCGACGGATAGAACATGGAGCAAGTCTCATCCTTGTCAGACAAAGACCAGGCCACCCAGCTGATGGAATGCCGCTGCATCCAGTCCAGCCAATTCCCCCACTCTTCTTTACTGATGGGGCCGTCCCCACTTGCCTCCATACCGGCACATTCGGAAACGAAAATCGGCAAGCCCTTGCCCAAAGCATAGTCGGCGCGGTCGCGCAGCCACTGTCCGTGGGTATTGGCATAAAAGTGAAGTGTATACATTATATTGTCATATCCGGTAATAGGATTGTCCGCAGCCAAATGGATGTCCTGGTCCCAATGCGGACAACCAACGAGGATAACGGCATTCGGTTCTATGGCACGAATCGTCTTGATAACCTCCACAGAGTATGCCTTCACCTGCCCCCAACTGTCTTCCACCGGTTCGTTGAAAACCTCATAGATGACATTAGGAACCCCTTTGTAACGGGTAGCCATTTGGGTGAAGAACTCCTTTGCTTCTTCCTGCCGCAGATTGTGGCTATGCCAGTCGATGATGACGTAAACGCCGTTCTCGATAGCAGCATCCACCACTTTCGTAACACACTCAATACCGAATTCGGGCTTGTTCACATAGCAGGCGCTATCCAAATCCACTCCCATAGAGGCCCGAAGCACTTGTGCGCCCCAGTCATTGACCAGATAAGCAACCGAAGAGGCATTGTAGAAACGGGGCCAGAACTGATGCCAGCCATAGCTGACACCGTGCAATACCACCGTGTCTCCTTCGGTATTCATCAACTGCGTACCATTGACCACCAATGCCGGTAGCGTTTCCTTTACATTTTCATTCTTCGACGGGTTTGTTCCACAACCAATGGTCATACCTAGGCAACAAACCGCCAACATAACTTTCCATATGCTTTTCATATCATACTTAGTATTTAGAGTAATAATCTTTCTTATATAACGGTACAAACGCTTTGTACACGCTTACATTCTAATTTTCAGGCAGGGATTACACGGAAAAGCACGGATAGGTTCAATTTTGCAGCTTCCGGTTTTCCGCTTTAATTATTTCAATAGTGCTGTCTGTGGCAAAGACAGAGTTCAGTCCTTGTTGTTCTTGAGCCGGGTCACCGGTATAGTCATCTCCCTTTTCCCAGAATACATGGCCGGGATTTTGTCCGGCAAAACCGCCCCATGCCCAGAAGTTGCATCCGGCAAAGAGTCCGCCGCTCTCACGGTCCTGGCGGATAAGGTCGAATACATAACGGTAATATTCATCGCGGGCAGTGGTCGGTGCCTCTTTGGAGAAGCTGAAACCGTCACGGGGAAAACCGAATTCCTCCAAAACGATCGGCTTGCTGTACTTCCGGGCAATGACCATGTGGTCATCTATATACTTCTTAGTATTTTCCTTGGCACGCGGAAGAAGTTCCTTCAGGCTGTCCGCCTTCACCCAACTCCAGTTGTAAGGCCAGATGTGGATATTCAGATAATTGATGTTGGGGTCGGCATGAATCTTCTCGAAAAGATTCATATCCATTTCGCATCCCCACGAGCCCTCACTGCCGGAAGACACCATGTGGTTCGGGTCGAGTGACTTGATTTGTGCAGCCACATCGGCCATCCAGCGGGCAAACGGCTCCTTGTTCTCGTCAGAGAAAGCGCGAGGCTCGTTACCAATCTGCCAAGACATAATAGTGGGGTCATCCACATATTTTATCTGATTATACCTATTGGTGCGTGAAACAATATAATTGACATGATTGGCAAACAAGGCCTTCGCGCTGTCCGATTGGGGGAACTGCTTGACATACTCCATATAGGCGGGCCATCCGTCTACGGCAGGTACCACGGCATCACCGTGTCCGGACCATTGCAGGTAAACGGAATAGCCACCGCTCCATTCCCAGGAATTGTTCAAATAGAGGACAGCTGTCATATCACGTTCACGCAGTTCATTCATAAAATAATCCAATCCGGCTAAAATAGTATCATTATAGACGCCCGGTGCCACTTGTAAAGAGGGCTCTACCCGCGTCTTTATGCCATTTTCACCGTCAGCACCCACCAATACGCGCAGGTTGTTGATGCCAATACTTTTCAGAAAGTCCAGCTCCTTATGCAACCGTTCACGATTGCCGCCTTCACCTTCGGAACCAAGAATGGCACCGTACCAGAAATTGGTACCTACAAAATAATAGGGTTTTCCGTCGCGAACGAACTGTCCATCGGCATTGACCTTAATAAACGAATGCTCCGCAGGCTTAGGGGCACATGCCCCCAAAAGGAATAAAAGTACTGTCAGCAAAAGGAATTGTTTCTTCATATTATCAGTTTTTAAGCGATACACAAAGATACGCGGCTCATATCATAAAAAATGATACTATATTATCAGATTAATGTGCCAATGTGATTAATCACATTGGCACATTAAGTTGTCTCCGTATCCAGTCCAGCCATTCATCCCACTGTTCCTGATACCAGTAATGCCCGGTTTCCAGATAAGGATGCAGTTCCTTCGGAGAAGAAATCACATTGTAGGCTGCATACATGGAAGTGGGAGGACAGACCTCATCGTTATACCCCCAACTGAACCAACCGGGCACATTCAGCAGGCGGGCAAAGTTTGCCGTATCATAATAGCGCACCGTTTCAAGCTGCTTTTCATCGGGAGCACCATAATAATAGAAATAATGGGGCCAGCCGCAAGCACGCTTCTTGAAGAACGCTTCGTGGTCGCACAGGGCAGGATGAACAGCCGCCAGGAAAGTAACGCGTGAATCAAGAGCCGCCGTAATCACAGACAAGGCACCGCCCTGGCTGGAGCCCGTAACGCCCAGCGCTTTCCCGTTGTACTGCGGCAGCAAACAGATAAAATCCACAGCACGCAAAGCGCCTACCACCACACGGTTATAGTAAGAAGCATCCCGATTGTCGCGGCCGAACATCCAATAATTGCTCAGCGCCCCACCTGCCAGCGCATCATATACAGACTGCTGCATCGTGACGGGAATTCCGTGGATACCCACCTCCAATATAATTACCTTTCCAGGAGCCGTATACGTATCTCCCGCATAAGGGCGGACACCCGCACCGGGCACACGCAGCAAAGCCGGATACTTCCCTTCTTTCTTGGGAATACTGAGAATACCGTAAAAACGTCCTCCCCAGGCTTTTGTCTGGAAGCTGACCTGATATACATTATCCGTTTCCGTACAGCGTTCGGGAAGCAGCGTCATAAGGGGATTCAACGGAGTCTTGCGCGCCTCTTCCAAGGTCTTGGCCCAATAATCCTGAAAATCGGCAGGAAGTTTCGTCACGGGTTGCAGCTGCTCAGGAGCATAGGCCGATGTAGCCAGCCCTTCATAAGTCCGGCCGTCCACATGCGCCTTGACCTTGCAACGCAAGAAGCCTGCAGTCTTCATCGTGCCTTGCAACTTCAAGGTACCATCTTTCAGCACCATGTCTTTCTTTACTTCAGTAGGATACATTTCGGGGCCCAGTTCATAGTCAATCTTGACATCGGGCAAGAGGTTCTGTGCCTTCAGCACCCGGACGGTAAACGTACACTTCTCATTCAGACGATACACCCAATCGCTATGGTCGGGTGAAACGACTACACGGATTTCATTGCCACGTATCTGCGCCGTCACAGCACATACACACAGCAGACATAAAAATAAGGAAAAAACTCTTTTCATGATATCAGATATTAGTATTAATCATCGGTGCAAAAATAGGCACTTCCAATGAAGAATACCAATACTTTTTTATCATATCACCAGCTTCTTTTTCCGATAATTCTCACGGAATTCCTTCGGCGAGCATCCCTTCTTCCGCTTGAACATACGATTGAAATTGGACAGATTGTTGAAGCCGCAGTCATAGCACACCTCTGCAATAGTACGCGTGGAATCTACCAACATACGCGTGGCAAAGCCCAGACGGATATCAATAATGTAGTCGGAAAGCGTCTTGCCGGTGCGCAGGCGAAAGAAACGGCTGAAAGAGACCGGGGTCATGCCCACCATATCGGCCAATGAAGCCAACCGGATATCCTCCTGATAATGGGTGGAAATGTATTTCTGCACCTTCTGTACCCGGCGGCTGTCAGAGAAAGTCTCTATCTTGGCAAACGAAGAACTGGACAACACCCGAGCATTGTCATAGAGGGAAAGTTCGTAAAGGATACGGAGAAAGTTCATCACGGCATAAAAGCCCTGCTCCTCGGAAGCCAGCTTATCCAGCCAGTTGTACACCTTCATGATGGCCTGCATGGGGAAACTAAGTCCGCACTGTGCACGCTCCAGCATCCGGCGGATACTGTCGAACTGGTTCTTGTTGACAACGTTCCCGAAGAACAAGTCGGGAGAGAACTGGATGGTAATCTCCCGAATATCCCCGGAGGTACATTCATGTTGCTCCCATACATGCTCCAACTCCTTACCGGTTATCAGCACCAGGTCATAATCACCGATAATCTCGGCAGAATCGCCCACCACACGGCGTACGCCGGAAGCATGTTCCGTGAAGTTCAGTTCATACTCTGCGTGACAATGGATGGGGTAGGTAAATTCTGTTTTGCGACGATCGGCAATATAGAAACAGTCACGTTCCGACAGAGGGGTTATCTCCCTCATGATATAGTTCTGGTTTTCCATAGGCATTGGTTAAAAAAATATCATGCCACAAATATACTCATTCTTTTTAATCCCACAACAGTACCATTTGTTACATTTAGAGGTAATAATTGTTATATATGAGCAGATACCCGGGAAAGTCCCGCCCGGAAAAGCAAAACTTCCGTTCTTCTCCCCCTCAGGCTCTAATGTAAGGATGTATGAGATGCGCATCTCGTACACTTACACACTATAGTTTGAGGAAGAAAGAAGCGGAGATCCCTCTCTTGCCCCATAGACAAGAGAAAGGTCTCCGCTTCGCCGGATGATATAAATGATAAGCCGCTTACTTCTGCAACTTCAAGACACAGGAAGTTTCCGGCAGGTTTTCCGAAACGACCGTCAGTGTGGCTTCTCCCGCTTCGCCGGTACTTTGCAACAGCACCTGTGCAAGTCCGTTGAATGCCTTTACCTGATAGGTGCGGGCATCGGCGTCGGCCGGACGTTCCGTAGCCTGATAAGCGGGGTCTCCATTCCCCACCCCAAGGATGCGTACCGGACCGGAGACGGTTATCGTCAAGTCGTTGCAGGCAGTGGGGACAAAACGTTTCTTCTTGTCCTGCAACTCAATGTTACACACTGTCACATCCCGATTGTCTGCCTGAATGACGGGACGGTCTGCCGTCAGGGAGATACGGGCAGGAGCACCGGTAGTCTCCACAGTACGGGCCAATATTTTTTTGCCGTTCTTATAGCCTACAGCCTTCACTGCACCGGGCTGGAAAACGGCTTTCCAGGAAAGATGGCCGTTTCGGGGCATCGGTTTGCGATCCAGTTTCTTGCCGTTCACAGTCAATTCCACTTCATCGCAGTTGCTGTATACCCAAATATCGATGCTATCACCTTCGTGACCTTGCAGATTCCAGTGAGGAAGGATGTGCAGCACCGGCTCATCCGTCCACCAGGACTTCAGATACCAGGCTTCGTCCTTGGGGAAACCGCAGTAGTCCAGAATGCCGAATTGTGAACCCGTAGCCGGGAACTTCATGGGGTTGGGCTCGCCGCGGTAGTCGAAACCCGTCCAATAGAAAAGACCCGCCAAATAGGGACGTTCGTCATAGAATTTCCAGCCACGCTCGATGCAGTTCAGCAGGCTGTCAGGTCCGTTCGGCTTGCGGTTGTGCGCCACCATGTGGCCTTTGTCGTGGGCATCGAAGTAGATGCCGCGCGTACCACAGCCCGTAGTCTCTTCCGAACCGAGCGCACGGCGGCCGGGATAATCCTTGCGGTGCTGCTCTACTGGATTCTGAAGGATGTAGTTATAACCGGCCACGTCTGCGGGAATCAAGATGGCAGGGCCACTGCTCGAAGCAACGGTCATGAGGCGCGTAGGGTCGAAACGGTGGCAATATTCGCGCATCGTGGCAGCAATGCGTGTACCGCTTTCTTTCCACTCGATGCCCCACTCCTCGTTGCCTACACTCCAAAGGATAATGCACGGATGGTTGCGGTCGCGGTCTATCATGCGTTTCAGCAGGCGAGTATGTTCCTCGTTGACACCCGTCAGACGGTTTTCTTCTATCACAAGGATGCCGAGGCTGTCGCAGGCATCGAGCATTTCGGGAGTCATCGGGTTATGGGAAGAACGGTAGGCATTGCAGCCGAACTTCTTCAGTTCCTTCAGTCGGTACACTTGCAGGGCATCGGGAATGCCGGCACCTACTCCGGGGTGGTCTTGGTGCATGTTCACACCTTTCAGTTTCAGAGGCTGTCCGTTCAAGAGGAAGCCCTTGTCGGCATCGAAGCGGATGTCACGAATACCCGTAGTAGTGGTATAAGCATCCACCAGCTTGCCATGCTGATAGACTTCCGTAAGCAGTGTATATAGATAAGGTGTATCCACACTCCAAAGATGAGGTTTGTCCAGCGCTATTTCACCGACGGTGAGCTGGCGGTCTTTCGGCAGCACCGGCTTACCGGCCGTTTCGCAGCGTGCCACTTCCTTGCCGTCGGCATCCCGGAGGATATGGCAGAGGCGGTAATCCTCCGTTTGCAGACCGGAGTTTTCAACAGTGGTCTCTATCGTCAGCTTGGCCTTGTCAAAAGGTGCGGCCAGCGTGCTGTGCACAAAGGTTCCGAAAGGAGCTACATGTAACGGCGCCGTCTTGTTCAGCCATACATGGCGGTAGATGCCCGCACCCTCGTAAAACCAGCCCTCCTCGAGCGTGGCATCCGCACGGACGCAGATAAGATTCTCTTCTCCGTAATTCAAGTATTCCGTAATGTCATACACCTGCGTGGCATAGCCGCTCGGTTCGTGTCCCAGGTAGAAACCGTTTATCCAGATACGGGCATCACGGAAGATACCGTCGAACTGAAGATAAAGATGTTTGCCGAGGTCCTCTTGTGGCACGGTGATGGTCTTTCGGTACCATCCCACAGAGTTTTCGGGAAATTTATAGCCGACGGCTTTATAGCCATGACTGTGGCTCGCCTCTTTGGCATAAGGCAAATCAACCACCCAGTCATGCGGAAGATTGACCGTCTTCCAGTCCACACCCCACTTCTCCGGATTGAACTTGGGAGAGTAAGGGCCCTCATTATGGATAGAGGCTGCCTTGGTCAGATAATTGAAGTACTCCGTTCCGCAGCCGAAGTCTTTCTCCGGTGAGGAAGCATTGCCAAAAGCAAACTGCCAGCCATCATCCAGCAAAATACGTTCGCGGACAGATTGGGCGGAAAGAGAAAAGGTAATTCCAAGAAGGAACAGAAATGCGAATAAGTGTTTCATATCGGTTAATCATAAAATGTGTTTACAAAGATAGGGCGAAATAGACTCGTACAGTGATACTTTTGTATCTTTTTCCGGTACTTCATGTTTCCGAGGGGAAAAAACACGCTGGGCAAACAAGGGTGATAGGAGAAAAGTTTTTAAATTTGAAGCGTGCTTCCGGGAAAATGGCCGGATGCCACAACTAACGAAGAATGTATCAAACTAAATACAAGAAATAATATGCAAGACAAAAGATTCGGATATTTCGATGACGACAACCGCGAATACGTCATTACCGATCCCAAGACACCTTGGCCATGGATTAACTACCTGGGCAATGAAGATTTCTTCTCACTCATCTCCAATACCGCCGGAGGCTATTCCTTCTACAAGGACGCCAAGTTCCGCCGCATCACCCGCTACCGCTACAACAACGTGCCGATGGACAACGGGGGACGCTACTTCTACATCAATGAAGGCGGCAACGTATGGTCTCCCACCTGGAAGCCCTGCAAGACCGCACTCGACAGCTACGAATGTCGCCACGGCATGAGCTATACCCGCATCACCGGAGCCAAAGACGGCATCGAAGCCAGCCTGCTCTTCTTCGTCCCACTGAAGACCTGGGGAGAGGTGCAGAAGCTGACCTTGCGGAATACTTCTGCCAAAGTGAGAAAACTCAAACTATTCTCCTTTGCCGAATGGTGCTTGTGGAATGCCGCTACGGACATGGAGAACTTCCAGCGTAACTTCTCCACGGGAGAGGTGGAAGTGGACGGGTCTGTCATCTACCACAAGACGGAATACAAGGAACGCCGCAATCACTACGCCTTCTACAGTGTCAATACACCCGTAGACGGTTTCGATACCGACCGCGAAACATTCGTGGGACTCTACAACGAGTTTGCCGACCCGGAACGGGTAGTAGAAGGCAGACCGGGCAACAGCATTGCCCACGGTTGGAGTCCCATCGCCTCGCACTATCTGGAAGTAGAACTGCAACCCGGCGAAAGCCGCGACTTCATCTTCCTGCTGGGCTATGTGGAAAACAAGCAGGAGGCAAAGTTCGAGGAACGTGAAGAATCTCTGCATGAAGCGTTCAAGCAGAGTGTACCCTCTTCACCTATTATAAATAAGGTAAAGGCTAAGGCGATGATTTCGGCCTTCGACACTACCGCCAAAGTAGATGCTGCCTTTGCCGAACTGAAAGCCTACTGGGACCGCCTGCTGGACATCTACGTCGTGAAGACCGACGAAGAAAAACTGGACCGCATGGTGAACATCTGGAACCAGTATCAGTGCATGATTACCTTCAACATGTCCCGTTCCGCCTCTTTCTTCGAGAGCGGCATCGGTCGTGGAATGGGTTTCCGCGACTCCAACCAGGACCTCGTGGGCTTCGTGCATCAGATACCGGAACGAGCCCGCGAACGAATCATCGACATAGCTTCTACCCAATTCCCCGACGGAGGATGCTACCACCAATACCAACCGCTGACCAAACGCGGCAACAACGACATCGGCGGCGGCTTCAACGATGACCCCATGTGGCTTATCTTCGGTACGGTGGCATACATCAAGGAATCGGGAGACTTCAGTATCCTGGATGAGCCCGTCCCCTTCGACAACAAAGAAGGTTCGGAAGTGTCTCTGTTCGAGCACCTGCGCGTCTCCTTCAACCACGTCATCGAGAACCTCGGCCCCCACATGTTGCCCCTCATCGGCCGTGCCGACTGGAACGACTGCCTGAACCTGAACTGCTTCTCCTGGGATCCGAATGAATCCTTCCAGACCACGGAAAACCAGACGGAAGGCAGCCAGGCAGAATCGCTGATGATTGCCGGCTTGTTCGTGGTATGCGGACGCGACTACGTGGAGCTGTGCCGCCGCCTGGGTAAAGACGACGAAGCAAACAGAGCGCAAACCTACATAGACAATATGGTGGAAGCCGTAAAAAAACACGGCTGGGACGGAGACTGGTATCTGCGCGCCTACGATTACTTCGGCCACAAGGTAGGCTCCAAAGAGAACGAAGAAGGACAAATCTTCATCGAATCGCAAGGCTGGTGCACCATGGCAGGCATCGGACTGGAAGAAGGCATGGTAGAAAAAGCATTGGACTCCGTAAAGGAACGCCTGGACTGCGAACACGGTATTGTACTCAACAATCCACCCTTCACCCGCTATGTTGTGGAGTATGGAGAAATCTCCACCTATCCCGCCGGCTACAAGGAGAACGCAGGTATCTTCTGCCACAACAACCCGTGGGTCATCATCGGAGAAACCGTACTGGGACGGGGTGACCGTTCCTGGGAGTATTTCCGCAAGATATGCCCGTCGTACACCGAAGAGCACAGTGCCCTGCATAAAGTAGAACCTTACGTATGCTGCCAGATGGTGGCCGGCAAGGACGCCGCCCGCCCTGGTGAAGGCAAGAACAGCTGGCTGACTGGAACGGCTGCCTGGATGTGGTATGCCATCACGCAATTCATACTCGGCATCAAGCCTTCGTATGAAGGTCTGGAAATCAATCCTTGTATCCCGGCAGGCTGGAAAGGCTTCAACGTGAAGCGTAGGTTCCGCGGGGCAGAATATCATATTACCGTGAAGAATCCCGATGGTGTGTGCAAAGGCATCAAGTCCGTCACAGTAGACGGCCAGCCGATAGAAGGCAATGTGGTGAACCATCTGCCGGGCACGCATACAGTAGAAGTAATAATGGGATAACCCACAAAATACAATATCATGATAAACCCTATTTATTCTCCAGCGCCCGAACGCTATGACAACGGCATGAAATTCCGCCGTTGCGGGCAAAGCGGCATCCTGCTGCCGGAAATATCACTCGGATTGTGGCACAACTTCGGCGACGTGAACACATTTGCCAATTCCCAGGCCATGGCGCACTATGCCTTCGACCGTGGAATCACGCATTTCGACCTCGCCAACAATTACGGTCCTTCCTACGGTTCCGCCGAAGAGACTTTCGGAATGATTATGAAGAAATCCTTCATGCCCTATCGGGACGAACTGTTCATCTCCACCAAGGCCGGACACGACATGTGGCCCGGCCCCTACGGGGAGTGGGGCTCACGCAAGTACCTGATGAGCAGCCTCAACCAAAGTCTGAAACGGATGAACCTGGAGTATGTGGACATCTTCTACTCTCACCGCTACGACCCGGTTACTCCGCTTGAAGAGACCCTGCAAACACTGGTTGATATCGTACGGCAAGGCAAAGCACTCTATGTAGGAATCTCCAAATATCCCAAAGAGGCGGCCGAGTTTGCCTACAAATACCTAGAAGAACGGGATGTACACTGCCTGCTCTATCAAGGCAGATACAATCTCTTCAACCGCGAACCGGAAGAAGAAGGTATCCTGCAGCAAGCCAAAGGGAACGGAACCGGCTTCATCGCCTTCTCCCCGCTGGCGCAGGGCCTGCTGACCAACCGCTACCTGAACGGTATTCCCGAAGATTCGCGCATGGCAAAGGGAGCTTTCCTGAAGAAAGAAACACTGACCGACGAGACGCTGCAAAAAATCAAGGCTCTTAATGAAGTGGCCGGCACGCGCGGACAAACCCTTGCCGAGATGTCACTTGCCTGGTTGTTGAAGGACGACCTGGTGACAAGCGTCATCATCGGAGCGAGCTCCGTTACCCAACTGGCAGATAACCTGAAAGCGACTGAAAATACAGACTTCTCTGCCGAGGAACTGGAGAAGATAAAGAAAATCATTCAAAAATAAATCAACATGAAAAGCCTCCTTATTCAAACCTTTTGTTTATTATTCCTTTGCTTGGGCACGGTCCGTGCACAGCAATACCAACTTGCATCACCCAACGGAAAACTATCCGTTACGGTAGATGCCGGAGAAGCCCTCACCTGGCAGATAGCACACGACGGAACCACGGTGCTGCAACCCTCTGCCATCGCCCTGCAAGGCAGAGATGAAAAATCAGCCAAGAAAGCAATAACTTTCGGTAAAAATGTAAAAGTAATCCGTGCAGAACGCAAGTCTGTGGAGTCCTCCTTCCCCACTCCCCTCTATAAAAAAGCAAGTGTGAAGGATGTCTACAACCAGTTGACACTGAAATGCCGCGGAGGCTACAGCGTACAGTTCCGCGCATACGATGACGGCGCTGCCTATCGCTTCATTTCCGAACAGAACAAGCCGTTTATCGTCCTCAACGAAACTGCGGACTTCAATTTCGACAAGGATTACCAGGCATTTGTACCTTACATAAACGACAACCGCAACGGTGAGCGCTATTGCTTCTCCTTCGAGTCTTACTACGACGAAGCCCCGTTGTCCAAAATGCACACCGACTCACTCTCCATCACCCCACTGATGGTTTGCCTGGACGGAGGAAAGAAAGCCGTTATCATGGAAGCCGGATTGGAAAACTATCCCGGCATGTTCCTCACTGTAAATCCCCAGACACGTCAAGGAGTGCAGGCAGCATTTGCCCCCTATCCGCTGGAGGAAATAATCGGCGGACACAACCGGCTGAACCTGATACCGACAAAACGTGCAGACTACATCGCCCGTTGTGCCAAGCAGGAGCTCCCCTGGCGTGTGGTGCTCGTCACCGAAAAGGACACGCAGCTTGCCGACAATGACATGGCACAGCGTCTTGCCCCCGCCTGCCGCATCAAAGACATTTCCTGGATTAAACCCGGCAAAGTGGCTTGGGACTGGTGGAACACCTGCAACCTGACTGGCGTAGACTTCAAAGCCGGCATGAACACCCCGACTTATAAGGCATTCATCGACTTTGCCGCCGACAACAACCTGGAATATATCATCATCGATGACGGCTGGAGCGGAAACGAATCCTTATTGAAAGACCTGAATCCGGATATCGATTTAAAGGAACTGGTAGCCTACGGAAACCAGAAGGACGTCGGCATCATTCTCTGGGCAAGCTGGCGAAATTCTGCCAAAGATACGGAAGCCGCATTCAGCCACTATGCACAGATGGGCATCAAAGGCTTCAAGATAGACTTCTTCGACCGTGACGACCAGCCACTGGTACAGTCTGTAGAACGCATTGTAGCCTGCGCCGCCGAGCACCGCCTGGTATTGGACCTGCATGGCCTCAAGCCATACGGTATACAGCGCACCTATCCCAACGTCCTGAACTTTGAAGGTGTAAAGGGATTGGAGAACGCCAAATGGGAACCGATAGTGAACGGAGCCCCCCTCCACAACTTCCCACGCTATGACGTGACTGCTCCCTACCTGCGTATGCTTATAGGCCCGATGGACTACACACCGGGAGCCACAATGAACGCAACCCGCGAAACCTTCCGTGCCGTCAACGACCATCCAATGAGCCAGGGTACGCGCGTCCACCAGATGGCGATGTACACCCTCTTCGAAGCCCCGCTGCAAATGCTTGCCGACAGCCCCAGCAAATATATGAAGGAGCAGGAATGCACGGACTTCATTGCCAAAGTGCCTACCGTTTTCGACGAGACCGTGGCACTGGACGGTGAAGTAGGCGAATACCTTACTCTGGCACGCCGCAAGGGAGATGTCTG
Organism: Bacteroides sp. AF39-16AC; assembly: GCF_003602735.1. Lineage (NCBI taxonomy): Bacteria > Pseudomonadati > Bacteroidota > Bacteroidia > Bacteroidales > Bacteroidaceae > Bacteroides > Bacteroides sp. AF39-16AC. The sequence goes on from NZ_QTLN01000036.1 coordinate 17,288, forward strand.
GTACATCGCCTCCATGACCGACTGGACACCACGCGACTGTACCATCGACCTTTCCTTCCTCGGAGAAGGAAGTTACGAAGCCGAAATCTTTTCCGACGGCATCAATGCCGACCGGGAAGCAACCGACTACAAGAAAGAAGTACGCACCGTGACCTCGGGAGACAAGCTGAACATACACATGGCACCCGGAGGAGGATGGACAGCACGGATATGGAAAAGATGACAGGGTGATAAAGTAATGACATGATAAGTGCAATAGGGTGACAGTTACGTTAAAAGTGCTGTCACCCTATTCCTTTATTACTTTTAACATACCTCTACGTGAACCTTTTATATCCTATCTTGTTTTTTCTCACAAAAGCCTAAGGTACCATAGGGCAGGAATTTATATTAAACCTAAACAATTATAAAAGTATGAAGAAATTTATTCCCCTATTATTAGCGGTCTTTGCAGTGACGCTTGCATCTTGCGAAAAAGACCCTGACATGGATAAGCTGGACAATAATTATCTGGTTTATACCAACTATGACAAGAAGGCGGATTTCAAAACCTTCGAAACTTATTACTTGCCGGACAGCATTCTGGTCATCGGTGATAAGGAAAACGCCGAATACTGGAAAGATGAGAATGCCCAGGAAATTCTCAGCGCTTATGTTGCTAACATGAACAGCCGCGGCTACATCCGTGTGGATGACCGGGAAGAAGCCGACCTTGGCTTGCAGGTAAGCTATGTCAGAAGTACCTATTACTTCACCGACTACGGACGTCCCGAATGGTGGTGGAACTATCCAGGCTACTGGGATGCTCCTTACTGGGGCAACTGGGGCGGATGGTATTATCCCTATGCCGTGAACTATTCCTACAGCACCGGTTCCTTTATCAGCGAATTGTTGAATCTGGAGGCGCCGCAAGGCCAGAGCGAGCAACTTCCTGTTCTGTGGACCAGCTATATGAGCGGCTTGCTGAGTGGTTCTACTTCTGTCAATACCAAACTTGCCGTGCAAGGTGTGAACCAAGCTTTCACTCAATCAACTTACCTGACTAACAAGTAGTGACAAGCTACGAGCTATAAGTGACAAATGACGGGTTACCCAATATTAAGGTAACAAGAATAATACGGCAGCATCCTTTCCGGACTGGGAAGTTGCCATTGAACCAAAAAAACAAGAACAAAGTATGAAAACAATAAAATATCTTTCCTTGAGAGTATTTGCGGTTGCCGCTCTTGCTCTCGTCTTCGCCCTACCGACGAAGGCACAGATGACCGATAACGGTTATGCCAATATCGACTGGCAATATAACTTTCCTCTCAGCAACAACTTCGCCGACAAATCAAGCGGCTGGGGTATGAATTTTGAAGGCGGTTACTTCCTGACAGACAATTTTGCATTGGGAGCTTTCTTGAACTACCATAGCAACCATGAGTATTTCGGTCGCCAGACACTTCCCGTAGGCGAAGGCGGCAGTCTGAATACCGACCAGCAGCACACCGCATTCCAGTTGCCTTTCGGTCTGGCCTCCCGCTATGTATGGAACCGTGGAGGTGCATTCCAGCCGTATGCCGGTGTAAAACTGGGTGCTGAATATGCACAGTTGAAGTCAACTTTCAACGTATTCGAAGCCAACAAAGATACATGGGGTTTCTATGTATCTCCTGAAATTGGTTTCAATGTGTATCCTTGGGCTTATGGACCGGGCTTGCATTTCGCAGCCTATTACAGCTACGGTACGAACAAAGGTGACCTCTTTACGTACAGCGTAGACGGTTTGAGCAATTTCGGTCTGCGCGTAGGTATTGCGTTCTGATAAGACACACACTTAAAGCTTAACAGATAGAATTTAATTGTTTCAAAATTGAAGAAGAAAAGAGCCTTTCCTGCGTGAGCAAGGGAGGCTCTTTTTAATTCTACCAGTTATTTTTTTCCTCCCAGCATCGCCTTATATACAGCTTCCTGAATCCTCGTCCTTATATCCAGCCTCATCAACTTGTTATTCCACACATCCGGATAGGTGCGGTTGCTCAAAAAGACATAAACCAAGCCGTTCTTCGGGTCTGTCCAGGCGCAAGTACCCGTGAAACCGGTATGACCGTAGACAGAAGCAGGGGCAGACTCTGCGCAGGGACTCTTCTGGGGATTACGCCGGTCGGGCTTATCAAATCCCAGCCCCCGGCGGCTTATCCTTGAGACGGTGGTAGTAAATACCCTGCAGGTCTCCTTGCTCAAATAGCGCTTACCGTCCAGTTCACCCCCATTCAGCAACATCTGATAGACTTTTGCCACTTCTCCGGCAGTGGAGAACAGCCCGGCATTACCGGAAACGCCGCCCTGAAAAGCTGCAGATTCATCATGTACAAATCCTTGCAAGGTAGTCTTACGCAAGAAAGGATCTGTTGATGAAGGTACAATATCTTCCTTCTTCAAGAAGCGCAGAGGAAGATACCCCGTACGCTCCAATCCCATCGGAGTATAGAATTCCTTGGCCAGATATTCGTCCATAGACATGCCGGTGCGCGCCTCGACCAACTGCTGCAACAAGATAAAGCCCACACAACTATAACGGTAACGTTTATCTCTAAGCGGAGTATCCACAATCTTCTGCAAGTACTCTTGCTTGAAGGAACGGTTCAGCCAAAGGCTGTCGGACACTTGCATCGTATATTCCGGTGTCTGCACCTTCGACGTCAGTCCCTGACGGAAGCGGAACTTAGGGTTCGCCCAAGTCTGCCGTCCGATGCGTGCGGAATGCCGGGCATCGGGACGTGCCTTGAACAAAGTGCCGGTGTAGCTCTCTTCATCAATCGCTTCCTGATAGAATAGCAAGGTAGAAGGTAGACCGGATTCATGCATCAGCAGTTCGCGTACCGTAATATTCTTCTTGTCCGTATCCTGTAGGAAAGGCAGATAATCCGACACCCGGTCTGTAAGATTGAGGCGTCCGCCATCGTACAACTTCATCACAGCAAGCAGTGTGGCCGTGGTCTTTGTCAGCGAGGCGATGTCGTACACATCCGTTTTCTTCACGGGAAGCGCCTTGCTTCCGGCCTCGTTCCAGACGTGGGTACCGAAAGCTTTATTATACATCTCCCTGCCATCCTTCAGCACCACCACCTGGCAACCGGGGTAAGCCCCTTCACGAATGCCTTCTTCAGCTATCTTGTCTATTTCAGCCAGCAGACGGGAATTCATACCATGCTCTTCGGGTACAAAGCGGGGGGCGCTTTGAGGAGTCAGCGTCACTCCCGCACCGGCAGCAAACCGACTACCGATACTGGCAGACAAGCGTCCCTCTGAACAAGCGCTGCCATAAACAATCCGGGCAACCTGCCGCTGTACCTCCTCGTTGGAGGAGTGTGCCAAAATCACCGCTTCAGCAGCAGCGTCCCCTTGTTTTATCTGCAATACCTGCTTGCCAGGAATAAAGAACAGATAAACCACCGGTACGTCAGGAGCGAACTTTGCAAAGAAATTCTGATAGGGCGTCAAACGGTGTTCGGTGACACAGACCAGAATACGTTTGTACTTGGCCAGCGCATTTCTCAAACGGTTCCCGTCAGCCTCCGGCAGATTCTTGCCCAAACGGAACTCCACAGGACGGGTATACTGCGACAGTTCCTTGAGGAACGGCTGGATTTCCTGCGCTTCTCCCACATTGAGCACGGCAACTTCACCGATGGAAGGGTCCAGCGGAAGTACCTCGTCCCGGTTATCCAGCACAGTGATGGCCGCCAAGTTCAGCCGGCGCATCAAATCACGCGTTTTCGGAGTATTGATGCGGGTCCCCAAACCTGAAAGCTGTACATGGGGTTTCTTTTCCAACCCAAGGGCATATTTATATTTCAGTACTTTACGGCATTTCGCCTCTATCTCTTTCTCTGTCAGCTCCCCTTTTTTCACAGCGGCAAGCACAGCCTCCACTTCTTCCTTAATACGCCGGGGGACAAGCAGCAAATCATTGCCGGCTTTCAGCGCCTGCAAACAGATGCTTTCATTGCCCGATACCCCTTTCATGGCAAGGGCATCTGTAAAGACAAGCCCCTGAAAGCCGAGGTCATTCACCAACAGACCGGAAACTACCTTACGCGAAAGCGAAGACGGGAGCCCCTTTTGCGGCTCTATGGTAGGCACCTCCAAGTGCCCCACCATCATTCCTCCCAATCCGGCACGAATGGCTTTTCTGAAAGGATAAAGCTCTATACTGTCCAGACGGGCACGGGTAAAAGGCAGCACGGGCAACGCCTTATGAGAATCAACATCCGTATCCCCATGCCCCGGAAAGTGCTTGCTGACAGAAAGTACACCACCATCCTCCAACCCTTTGGAGTAGGCAACAACCTTGTTCGCCACATTGAACGGACTTTCACCGAAGGAACGGGTATTGATAACCGGATTCTTGGGATTGATATTCACATCCGCTACAGGAGCAAAATTCACTTGCACCCCCAGTTCACGGCATTGGCGGGCCACTTCGCGCCCATATTCATAAATCAGTGTATCGTTCTGTATGCAGCCCAGCACCATGTTTCGCGGAAAGTTCGGAGTACCGCGAAGGCGCATAGCCAGCCCCCATTCACCGTCAAAGGTAATCATCAGCGGAACTTCCGCCATCCGCTGCGCCTCATTGGTCAACATCACCTGGTTCTGCATCAATCCGCCGGAAAATAACAGACCGCCTACCTTATAGTCCTCCACCACCTTACGCAGCAGTTCCTTGTTGGCCTTGTCCTGCTGGGGGGCAATCGTATAGATGAACAGTTGTCCGATGCGTTCTTTCAAAGTCAGACGCTGCATGACGGAATCCACCCACTGCCTGCACCGCACGTCACTGTTCAAGAGACGTACAAGCGAAGGGTCGTTCGGCGGCACCGGAGTAAACGGCATCGGGCCAAGCTGCGCTTTCAGAAGCGGACAAAGACAACACAATATAGTGATATAGGCAAGCAGGTATATTCTCTTCATTCCTTATAGATAGATTGTTTTTAGGGGATTTGCGGAATAATACTTTTATAAATCAATTCCTGGATATCTCTTCTTATATTCATGTCACCCAGTTTCGTGTTCCATACATTGGGGCACAAGCGGTTGCTGAGGAATACATACACCGTCTTGTTTTCCGGGTCCACCCAAGCACAAGTACCGGTAAATCCGGTATGTCCATATACCGCTTCCGGAGCGGAAGGAGCACAAGGGCTGCGCTTCACAATGGATACATCCGGCTTGTCGAATCCCAGACCGCGACGGCTGATGGCAGATTTCTCCGTCGTAAACAAACGGCAGGTTGCCTTACTCAAGAAACGCTTGCCATTGAATTCACCGCCGTTCAGCAACATTTGATAAACCTTTGCCACCTCTTCGGCCGTAGAGAAAAGTCCTGCATTACCGGACACCCCACCCATGCAGGCAGCAGTCTCGTCATGCACATATCCGCATATATCCTGGCGACGCAGGAAGTCATTGGATGCCGTGGGCATGATTTCCGCTTTGGTGAACTTCGTCAAAGGCAGAAACATAGTACGTTGCAATCCCATCGGGGCATAGAACTCACGGGCAAGGTACAAATCCATCGGCAGCTCCGTCACCTTCTCCACTACCTGCTGCAACAGCACGAAGCCAAGGTCGCTGTAAACATAACGTTTGCCGTCCAACTCGCACTTGGCTATTCGCTGAAGGATAGAATTCTTGAAACTCTTGTTCAGCCACATGCCATCTGCCATGTGCAGAGTATAGGCCGGTGTATTCTTGTCGGACACCATCCCTTTCCGGAACTTAAAATCGGAACAATAATAGCTATGCTCGCTTACCTGCGTACGATGCCACTCGTCCACCCAACTCTGGGAGTACGGACCGTGTACCGAATTCGGGTCTATGATGTCCAGGTAGAAGCGGATATAGGGAGGAAGCCCCGATTCGTGGAACAAAAGTTCGCGGATGGTAATGTTCCGCTTGTTGCCATTGCGCAAGAAGGGCAGATAAGCGGAAACCTTGTCATCCAGTTTTATCTTGCCCTCATCATACAGTTTCATGACGGCAAGCAACGTAGCCGTAGTCTTGGTCAGCGAAGCCAAATCAAAAAGGTCCGAAGAACGGACAGTAGTGGTATCCTTATCAGAGTGGGTTCCGAAGCCTTTGTCATATACCGGCAGTCCGTCTTTCCACACCAGCACGCGGCAACCGGGATAAGCTCCCGCTTCCAGTCCCTTCCGGGCAACGGCATCGATACTTTGCAGCACATACGATTTCATGCCGTAATCTTCCGGAACAGTCTTCCCCGGTTTCATGCCCGGTTCAATCATACAGCCCGTTCCCGCTGGAAACAGTTTACCGATACTCATCGACATTCTGCCACTGGCCGGCTTTTTGGCAAAAAGAACATCAACCACGTATTGCTGCAAATCCGTCTCTGCCGAATGTGCCAGCACCACAGCGCTAGATTTGGCAAGTGCGGGCATCAGAGGTTGCAATGTACGGTAAGAGGTAAAAAAAGTATAGACCAGCGGAGCACGCAGGTTCAAGCCTTCCAGAAAGGCCACATCACGGTCGCTGACATAAGCCGAACCGGTGATGCTGATAACCACGCGACGGAAAGCAGCCAACCGCCCCTGCACTTCCTGCCAGAGAGCCTCATCGGCATTCCAAGGCAAGTGGAAATGGCTGATGCCTGCATTCTTTTTCATAGCTTCCACAAAGGGAGCATCTGCCTCCTTCTCTCCGATGCTGAGCACGGCAATATCACCTTCCACCGGTGCCAGCGGGAGGACATCGAAATAATTGTTCAATACAGTCACTGCCGAACGGCGCAACTTGGCAGCCAACGCCTGCGCTTCCTCCGTATTGATGCGATAGCTCATTCCGCTGACCCGAAGTTGCGGCTGGCGGTTTCTCAAGCCAAGCATATACTTGTACATCAATACCTTGCGGCACTTGGCATCAAGTTCGTCCTTACTCAGTTGTCCCGACTCCACTGCATCTACCAGCTCCTGCACCGCATTCTTCGTATTGAACTGTACCAGCACCATATCATTTCCCGCCAGCAGCGCTTTGGTAGTTACCTGCGGAATGGCAGACACACCCTTCATGTCCAAGGCATCGGTAAACACCAGCCCTTTAAAGCCGAGTTCATCCTTCAACAGCCCGGTCACCACATTCCGCGACAAGGAAGAAGGAGTCACCCCGTCCGGGTCCAGCGCCTGCACTTGCAGATGGCCTACCATGACACCCCCCAATCCGGCACGTACCATTTCCTTGAAGGGATAAAGTTCCACACTGTCCAGGCGTGCACGGTCGTAGTGCAAGGCAGGAAGCGCCTTATGAGAATCCACATCCGTGTCGCCATGCCCGGGGAAATGCTTGCAAACGGAAAGTATGCCCCCGCTTTCGAGCCCACGGCTGTATGCCACCACCTTTTCCGCCACCCGCTGCGGGTTCTCACCAAAGGAGCGTACGTGTATCACCGGGTTCAGCGGATTCGTATTGACATCCGCATCGGGTGCAAAATTGACGTGTACCCCCAATTCGCGAAACTGGCGGGCCACCTCACGTCCATATTCTTCAATTAGGCCATTGTCCTCGATACATCCCAAGGCGGCATTACGGGGATAGTCCGGAGCGCCTTTCAGCCTCATTGACAGTCCCCACTCTCCATCGAAAGTAACCATAACGGGAATCTTGGCATCCTTCCGGGCCATATTGGTCAAGATAGCCTGCTCTTCCGGAGTACCTTCGGAAAACAGCAAGCCACCGACCTTGTATTTCTTTACCAGCTCGCGCATCTGCTTTTTCGTGGCCTTGTCTGCTCTGGCCGGAATGGTGGCAACGATGAGCTGCCCCACTTTTTCGTGTACATTCAGACCTGACAACACGGAGTCCACCCATTGCCGGCACCGGTTGTCTGCAGCCGAAGGAAGAAACGGGCCTCCCGTCTGGGCGTGAAGTGAAGATAATCCCAATATAAACAATCCTGCAACCCATAAAAGGAGGGTGAGTCTTTTCAGAGGGCACTGAAAAAGTTCCCCACTTGTAATAAGTCTCTCCCTAATACACAAA
>NZ_QTLN01000037.1:0-9161 GCF_003602735.1 Bacteroides sp. AF39-16AC
GGTGGTACACGTTTCAAATGCTACCCGGGTCCCTTTTCAAGTGTTAGCTACAACGTTATGCTCTATCGCGCTCTTTTCGGGTGAGAGCGTGAAGAACAGCTCGTGGAAACGGCGCACGTGTTCCCTCGCTTCTGCCGGACGGTTCTGCGACAAGTCTTGCGAGAGAGCCAGCATCAGCGACTTGCCGTTGTCCAGCACGTAAATCTTTTCCCGTTGCCGCTCCGCGAAGCGGTAGGAACTCCACACGCTCCATACCGTTATTACGGCACACAACGAGAGGAAGACGATACCGAACAGGCGTATCTGCCTGAACGATGATTCGATGTTTTTAAGTGACTTAAATTCCATTGTTGTTTATTCGTTTTTAATTGTCAGTTGATTATTTCAGCAGCTTCCCGACACGTCCGACCACGTTTCCTGCGGCTGCGCCCGCCACGCTGCCCGCCATACTTCCGGCTCGTCCTGCCGTCTGGTTCACGTTGCGACCGTAGCTTCCCATGCCTCCGGCTTGGATAATCCAGCCTGCTACCGTGGGGATGGTGAAGTAACCAATGATGCCGATTATCATGAAGACGATGTACACCCCGTCGCTCGAATCCAGCGAGAAGTTCGGGTCAGCCTGCATCCGTTCGATGTCGCTTTGCAGCATCAGCACTTGTATCTTCGCCAGTATGGTGCTGAACATATCCGACACGGGCAGCCACAGATAGACCTGTATGTAGCGGCATATCCACTGTGTAAGCGTGCTTTGGAAGCCGTCCCACACCGATATGGCGAAGGCTATCGGACCGAGTATCGCCAGCACCACGAGGAAGAACGTGCGGATGGTGTCTATCACGAGGGCGGCGGCTTGGAACATCAGTTCCAGTATCTCGCGGAAGAAGTCGCGGATGCCCTTCTTCATGTTGTACATCCCGCGCTCGATGTACATCCCCGCCATCGTCACCATGTCGCCGGGCGACCAGCCCAGTTCTTCCAGTTGTTTGTCAAACTCCTCATTTGACACGAGGTAGGCGGTTTCGGGATTGCGCATCATCGCTTCGTACTCCAGTTTGTCCTTCTGCTCACGGTATCGGTTCATGTCCAGCGTTTCCGCCTCCAGCATCTTTGCCGTACCCTGCACGACGGGCGACATGATGCTGTTTATCGTACCCAGTACCACCGTCGGAAAGAACATGATGCACAGACCGATAGCGAACGGGCGGAGCATAGGGAACACGTCTATCGGTTCGGCTCTCGCCAGCGACTGCCATACCCGGTAGGCCACATAAAAGAGTGCGCCCAGCCCGGCGATGCCTTTCGCCACGCCCGCCATGTCCCCGCATAGCGGCATCATCTGTTCGTAGAGCGAGCGCAGAATTTGGTGAAGGTTGTCGAAATTCATAGGCTACCAATATCTTTCGTTCATGTTCCCGTACAGCCCCATGATGCGGTCAAGGTCGTTTTTCTTCTTCGCACGCAGGTAACTCACGCTAATGTTCTTGTTGGTGTAGTAGCTCACGAGGTTGCGGTAACGCTTCATTTTGGAGTAGCAGCGTTCCACCACGTCCATGCGCTCCTTGTCCGTCATGGAGAGCGTGGTGATATTCACCACATTCTTCAGTTCCGTCAGCACATCGTTGGATTCCTCCAATAACTTGGTGTAGCCAAAGGCGATGGCTCCCAGTTCCTCCACCGTGAAGTTGTCGTCACGCATCATCTTCTGGAAACTGGTCACATAGGTGTCGGTGATGTCACCCACCATCAGAATGGTCTGCTGCACCTTCCGGGCGTCCTTTACCAGATTGTTCACGGATTTGAGTGCGTCGTAATACTTCTTGCCCTGTTCGTAAATCTTCACGGTCTCTTGAAAATTTTTTATCATATTCTGGGCGGTCGTGGAAGTGTGTACCACGTTCTTCGAGGTGTTCACGATGCTCTGCGCGATGTTGGACGGGTCTATCACCGCCCACTGTGCGCTTGCCCTGCCGACTGCAAACAGGCACAGGCAGATAATAAGTGTTATTCTTGTTCTCATGTTACTTTGGATTTTAGTGGATTTCATTATTTATTGCTCGCCTATCGGATGGTCCGGTTTCGGGTTCACACGCACGTAGTCCCCGTTCGGCGAGAAGGTCAGGATGTCCGTCGCCTCGTTGTAGGACACGTCGATGCGGAATCCGGTGTTCATGAACAGATTGCCGTTCTCCTCCTGCAAGAGATAGGTTTCCGGCTTCAGCTTGCGGCGGATGCCGCTCCGCTTGAATACCGTCACCTTATAGGCTTCGCCCTCCTTGTAGATAAGCACGTCGGGCTTGCCCTCCACACTCTCCCAGTTTCCGCAAAGCAGGTCGCGTCGGTTGTCCGTTATGTCGCAGGATTGCAGCACCATGACCGCCAGCCCGATTAAACACTTGCTGACTTGCAGCATTTTCGTTCTTGATATACTCATACGCATTTTCTTTTTTAGTTGATGAATCTGTTTCTATTTATTCCTTTTTTCTCCGCCTTTCGGCAAGCTGCCGGATGACGGCTTCAATGTCGCCGCCCAACTGTTCCGCCAGACGGTAAACCTCTACTTTTTCCGTTTCTTCGGTGGTGTACGCCAGATACTCTTCAGCACTAACTTCGGTGGCATAGACTGCCGACTGCGTGCCGCCCAGTCCTATCCACACTTCCTTGTAGAGCCTTGACGGGTTGTTCGCCATGTTGATGGAGAGTATCTGCGACTTCTCTTTCTCCGTCAGACCCAACAGGGACTGTATGGCATCAAACTTGTTCATGTACTTCCGCTGGTCAAGGAGTATCTTGCAGTCGGAGTTGTTGATGATGCTCTCCTTGACGACGGGCGAGGAAATGATGTCGTCCACCTCCTGCGTCACCACGATTGCCTCCCCGTAATACTTGCGCACGGTCTTGTACATATAGCGCAGGTACTCAGCCATGTTCGCCGAAGATAGAGCCTTCCAAGCCTCTTCCACTATCAACTGTTTCCTTACGCCTTTCAATCGGCGCATCTTGTTGATGAAGGCTTCCATGATGATGATGGTCACCACAGGGAAAAGCTCGCGATTTTCCTTTATACTGTCAATCTCGAAGACGATGAACCGCTTGCCGAGCAGGTCGATGTTCTCCGTGGAGTTGAGCAGGAAGTCGTAGCGTCCGTCCCGGTAATACTGCCGCATGGTGGTGAGCATATTGTCGATGTTGAAGTCGGACTTCTCCACCTTTATCTCACGTTCCGCCAGTTCGCGGCGGTAGTCGTCGCGCATATACTCGTAGAAGGTGTTGAACGAGGGGACGATGCTCCGGTCAGCCCTGATACGCTCGATATAGGCGTTCACCGCACTGCCCAGTTCGCCGCTCTCCGTCTTCGTCACTTTGTCGTCCTCCGACTTCCAGAGCGTCAGCAGCAATGTCTTGATGCTGTCCTTTTTCTCCACGTCGAACACGTAATCATCGGTGTAGAACGGGTTGAACGAAATCGGTTTCTCCTCCGTGTAGGTGAAGTACACGCCGTCCGCCCCGTTTGTCTTGCACCGGATCATCTCGCACAAGCCCTGATAGGAGTTTCCCGTGTCCACCAGCACCACGTGCGTACCCTGCTCGTAGTATTGCCTCACGAGGTGGTTCATAAAAAAGGATTTGCCGCTGCCCGAAGGACCCAACACGAACTTGTTGCGGTTGGTCGTGATACCCCGCTTCATCGGCAGGTCGCTGATGTCGAGGTGCAACGGTTTTCCCGTAAGCCTGTCCACCATCTTGATGCCGAAGGGCGAGAGCGAACTGCGGTAGTTGGTTTCCTCCGTGAAGAGGCACACCGCCTGCTCGATGAATGTATGGAAACTCTCTTCCGCCGGGAAGTCCGCCGCGTTGCCGGGCATCGCCGCCCAGTAGAGCGTCGGGCAGTCGATGGTATTGTGGTGCGGCACGCACTCCATGCTTGCCAGCTGGCTGCCCACATCGTTCTTGATATGCTTCAGTTCCTCCGCGTCATCGCTCCACGCCATGACGTTGAAGTGCGCCCGTACCGAGGTCAGCCCGTAGGAATGGGCTTCGTTCAGGTACTGGTCTATCCACTCGCGGTTGATGCTGTTGCTCCGGCTGTATCGGGATAGCGACTGCATATTCCTTGCGGACTTCTCGAACTTCTGCAAATTTTCCTCGCTGTTGTCGATAATCACATACTGGTTATAGATGTGGTTGCAGGAAAGCAGCAGCCCCACGGGGGAGGCGAAGGAGAGGCGACAGTCCGAGCGGTCGGTGGAGAGTTTCTCGTAGCGGATGTCGGTAGCCACCTTTCCTGGCATATCCTCCGCGTCGGAGAGGGTGTGCAGGCACAGGCGGTTGTCACCGATACGCATTTCTTTTGCCGAGAGGTCGATGTCCTGCAAGGTCGTGTCGCCTTCGGGCATGAGCGAGAAGTAACGCTCTATCAGCCCGGCGGACTTCTCCGTCCCGACAATCTCGTCGGTGGAGAGGCGGCGCAGCCTCACAAAGCCGCTGTCGTTCATGATGCGCTCGAACTGTTCGGCGGCCTCCATGAACTTCCCGGCGGTTTCCTTGTCCAGCTCCTTCGGGATGATATGTCCCCGGCACAGCGTACTGAAGTTGCTCTGCATACGGTTACGTTCTTTCGTCGTCTTGGTCAAGTAGAGATAGCAGGAGTGTTTCAGGTACGGACGCTCGTTGAAGTGGCGTTCAAAGGAACGGCTCAAGAAACTCATGTCGTCCTTCTGTAACTCCGGCATATATTTCTCCTTGATGAACCAATCCTGCTTATGCACGACGCAGAAGTACGGCAGCACCTTGATAGCCTTGCACCAGCAGCCGTGTATCGCCTCGTACTCTGCGCCCGTCACGGTGTAAAGCTCCGGCAGTTCCACCTCAAAAGCCACCGTGATGTCGGCGTCTTTGGAGATGATGCAGCCATGCTCCACCGCCAGCAGGGGGAACTTGTTTTCCAGTGTTGTCATTTTGGATGTATTTCTCATGTCGTTTCTTCCTTTCGTTGCCGTTTGAGTAATCGGGTGATCCGCCGTCGGTTGATAAGGTATCGGGGATGGCTCCTTGCCGCTCCCAATTTCATCAGCCCGTGTTCGCCGTACCGGGCGTTCAGCGCGAAGGTCTGCCATACGAGGACGGAAGACGATGCCGCGCCGAAGCCGATACATATCCACTGGTCGATGCCGACCATATAGAGGATGACGAACAGGACGAAGAGAGCCAGCAGACCTCCGCAGAAGATGAAGAGGTACTGAGCCTTCAAACCCTTGAACTCGACCGGACGGCCGATACCCTTGTTTATCGGGTATTCAGCCATACATTGTTTATTAAAGGAAGAATGAGCGCAGGATAGTGGCGGCGACAATCAAGAAGATACAAGCCCCGAACCACGAGGCGGCGGTCTTCGAGGTGTCCGGGTCTCCGGACGAGAATTTTCCGTACACTTTCACGCCACCGATAAGCCCGACTACCGCGCCGATGGCGTAGATTAATTTCGTGCCGGGGTCGAAATACGAACTCACCATAGAGGTGGCTTCGTTGATGCCAGCCAGACCGTTTCCCTGTGCGAAAGCGGAGGCGGTTGCGGCAATCATAAGTGCCGCAGCGATGATTAACTTTTGTCTGATGTTCTTGTTCATAAACTGTTCTTTTTTGTGCCGTCCAAAGGGTGGATAGTCCTTTTTCGGGCGGTTGATACTTGATTACTTTACTTTGGTTTTAGTGGTTGCCCGTTTGTTTCTACGGACTTGGGGCTGTCCGTTGCGGGTTGGCTGTACCTTGTACCGCCGTGCGCGTGGGTGTCGTCATTTTACGTTTTCATTTCCATTCTTTTTTAGTTGTTATACATAGTTTCGGAAGTCGAACTCCTCGATGTTGTCGGGAATCACGAACACCTTTTCCTTTTGTTGTGTCACGGTCATGTTCACCGTGTCCACGAAAACTGCCATCGCCTTTGCAATCCTCTCGCTCATTGCTTCATCGGTCAGGCGTTCCGTTATTCTTGTGAAAAGCTCTGTCCCGTCCAGTTCCGTCATGACCTTTCCGGCGTGTCGCATTTCCTCATCGGATGGTGATTCCTTCCGTATGGTGTGTACTGCCATGTCAATATCCTCGAAGCTACTTCCCGAAGCCTGCTTTTTGTCTGGTTCTTCATCCTCCGGTTCATCTTCTCCGTACTCCAGTTCCGAGGGCGGGATGCTCGTGAAGGTTTCATCGAGTTTGTCCTCCGGTACTTGTGTCGGGCGTGAGACGGTTTCCGTGTTTCCGTCGTCAAAAGTAGCCTCTTCCTCCGACAGCTCAATGCCTTTTTCCGAAGTGGCGGCTTCTTGCGTCGGTATGGCAGCGGTTGTCCGGGTCGATGCCATCTTGAAACGGCTCTTGCCAATGATGTCCGAGGTGTCTGCGTGAGGTATTTCCTTATCCTTTCCTTGCTCTGCCACCGTACTGTCCAATGACCGCCACAGCCCGGCAATATGTCTGAAGAAACGGATGAGCTTCATGTCCATGATGCGGTCATAGAACAGCAGAAACAGAAACCACACGTTGCAAGCAACCGATACGATTAAAAACGCCTTTGTCATAATCTTACTTTTTGGGCGTTTTCAATCTGTTCCATGTACTGCTGCCCGTATTGTCGGAAATGGTCGCGGAGGATGTTATCCACAAACTTGCCGATGCTCAAACCGTTTCCCATCCGACTGGTAACGATAGCGACTTTCTCATGAATTTCTCGGCTGATGTATATACATTGCCGCGTTTTGATTTCCGATGCTTGCAGGAAAGTCGAGAGCGGTTTGTCTCTGCCTTTATCCTTGCGGAAGTCAACGTCGGTATTTTCATGCCCGTAGTCGGTTACACACTTTGCTGCACGGACAGCGGTTCTTTCACTCTTTCCTGTTTGCAGATACTCAGCCTGACGGTTCTTATTTGTTCTTTTCATACTTCTTTGTTGTTTTTGAGTGTTTATAAATTATAGGATTCCATGTGCCGTTTGAACGATTCGGCTATCTCGTCTTGGAACAGCGTGAAATGGTGTGTCAGCACGTTGTCAAGAAATGCCGCGATAGTCACTTCGTTGCCTCCGATTACATGAAGCATCTTCTGTATGCGGTCGTGGTACTCCTTGCGGATATAGACCTGCTTGCCGAGCCTTGCCGTGATATTGGAACCGCATATGAATACTGTGTCATAATCCAATTTTTCCGGCTTGCTGTTCCTGCGCCTGCGTTCCGGCTCCTCTTTGGAGTGCGAGGCGGGTGGAGAAACGGCTTCTTGTATCGCTTCTTTCGGAGGTGGGACAGGAGCGTTCCCGTCCGTGCTTCTCGCTTCCGGCGGAATGCTTGTATCGTCCAGTCGAAATGAGTTGATTACGGCTTCGCTGTCGATGTCCTCGATTCTTGTTTTCTTTGCCATGCCGTTCAGTTTTTGATGATGCCGAGAATCTCATCGACGAGTTTGTCGAGGTTGCTGCCGCGTACCAGTATTTTGTCCGCCGGAAACGCCGTGGAGCGGAATACCGCCTTGCGTTCTGCCGCCGTCTCCTTGCGGAAGCGCTTACTGTCCGGTAGATGTGTTTCCAGAATGGGCAGGGCGAACTCGGCACAGACCTTGTCGTATGCCTTGTAAAGTTCAGTCTTTTCGCGTCCGTCCACCATGTTCCACACGAGGTAAATCCCTTTGATGCCGGACTTGCCCGTGCTTATCATCTGTTCGTTGATGACAGTGGCGAACTTGATGGAACTCTCCATCACCACACGGTCGGCGATGATGGGCGTGAAGATATAGTCCATTTGGGAAATGGTCTGCACCACATCGGCATTGTTGATTGTTCCCGGCAGGTCGAAGAACACGAAATCGAGGTCGGGCTGCGCTGCCACCAGATTTTCGGCGGTCTTTACCGCATCTTCCGCACGGCTGCATCTGATGGTGTACGGGTTCTTCTTCAGTCGTTTGAGCTGCTCATACGCCAGCACCTTGTAATGCCCGTCCTCCATGACGGCTTTCATGTCACGCTTGCGCATGTCATGGATACTGTACTGCGGGAAATCGCAGTCCACCACGGCTACGTTGTAGCCTTTCACATAGTGCAGATAGCTTGCTACAAGCACTGTCAGGGTTGTCTTACCCGCTCCACCTTTCTGCGTGGAGATTGCCACATAAGTTGCTTCTTTCATTTTTTTGATAATTTATTTGGTTATACATCTGTCCGGTGGCGGTAGCGTATTGTCATTAGTACGTACGCACGCACTCCCATTCATTTATTTATTCACTCCTTAATCCGGCTGTGCCTGCGGGTATTCATCGGTTTGTCCAACCGTCCATGCTTTTATCCGTCCGCACGGACGTGTGCTTGGAAAACTATCTGAATACATACACCTGTTTTCAACCGTTTGGATTGATGCCCGGATTGCTGTCCGAACATCCGGCGGAAGGAGTGTATTTTCAGTCCCACATCCGAATCACACTGCAAATAAACAAGGATATTTTGGAACTTGTATCACTTCTCCGGCAAGTGGCAGCACGTTGCGCCGGTTGGCACTGATTGTCCGGGTCAAGCCTCTGTCGGACATCGCCTTAAGGGCGTAACTTTGCACCCGAACGGCAGGGTACGCCGCAGGTAGCGCAGCCCGGAGTTTGAAAGGAATCATCCCCAATCCGTCCCCGACGGATTTTTATGTTCACCTGAACATAGCAAGATGTCTTTTCAGCCGCTCAAAATATTTTGAGCAGCCACGAAAAGCACTTGCCCTTGCAGGGGGCGGGCTTTCCCTCCGAAGTCGGGAAGCCTTTCAGAACTGCGGTGCTGTAATCCGAAGCGGCGGCTTATGCCGTCAATCCGCTAAATCCAAAGTAATATGAAAGAGAAAAGGAAAAGCAAATCAGGGAGAAATCCCAAACTTGATCCGGCGGTGTACCGGTACACCGTCCGTTTCAACGAGGAGGAACACAACCGTTTCCTCGCCATGTTCGGAAAATCGGGTGTCTATGCACGGTCTGTTTTCCTCAAAGCGCACTTCTTCGGGCAACCGTTCAAGGTGCTGAAGGTGGACAAGACGTTGGTGGACTATTACACCAAACTGTCGGATTTTCATGCACAATTCCGTGCCGTGGGTACGAATTACAACCAAGTCGTGAAGGAACTGAGGCTGCATTTTTCAGAGAAAAAGGCGATGGCG
>NZ_QTLN01000037.1:9171-18614 GCF_003602735.1 Bacteroides sp. AF39-16AC
GTGAAGGAACTGAGGCTGCATTTTTCAGAGAAAAAGGCGATGGCGTTGCTCTACAAATTAGAGCAACACACCGTCGAACTCGTGAAACTGAGCCGCCGGATTGTGGAACTTTCAAGGGAAATGGAGGCAAAATGGTCGCAAAAATCAGTGTAGGAAGTTCGTTGTACGGCGCGATTGCCTACAACGGGGAGAAGATTAACGAGGCGCAGGGGCGGCTTCTCACCACCAACCGCATCTACAATGACGGTTCGGGAACGGTGGACATAGGCAAGGCGATGGAGGGTTTTCTCACCTTCCTGCCACCGCAGATGAAGATCGAGAAGCCGGTGGTGCATATCTCTCTCAACCCGCACCCGGAGGATGTGCTGACCGATATTGAGTTGCAGAATATCGCCCGCGAGTATCTGGAAAAACTCGGTTTCGGAAACCAGCCTTATCTTGTATTCAAGCACGAGGACATCGACCGCCACCACCTGCACATCGTGACGGTCAACGTGGACGAGAACGGGAAAAGGCTCAACCGGGATTTTCTCTACCGCCGCAGCGACCGTATCCGCAGGGAACTGGAACAGAAGTACGGATTGCATCCGGCAGAACGTAAAAATCAGAGATTGGATAATCCGTTGCGCAAGGTGGCCGCATCGGCAGGTGATGTGAAGAAGCAGGTAGGCAACACCGTGAAGGCTCTGAATGGGCAGTACCGTTTCCAGACGATGGGCGAATACCGTGCGCTCCTTTCCTTATATAATATGACGGTGGAGGAAGCGAGGGGCAACGTGCGCGGACGGGAGTATCACGGGCTGGTCTATTCCGTCACGGACGACAAGGGTAACAAGGTGGGCAACCCGTTCAAATCCTCGCTTTTCGGGAAGTCCGCAGGCTATGAAGCCGTACAGAAGAAGTTTGTCCGTTCCAAATCGGAAATCAAGGATAGGAAACTGGCAGACATGACGAAACGCACCGTCCTTTCCGTGCTGCAAGGCACTTATGACAAGGACAAATTTGTATCCCAACTCAAAGAGAAGGGCATCGACACCGTACTGCGCTACACAGAGGAAGGGCGCATCTATGGGGCTACCTTCATCGACCACCGCACGGGATGCGTGCTGAACGGTTCGCGCATGGGTAAGGAGCTTTCGGCGAATGCCTTGCAGGAACACTTCACCCTGCCATACGCCGGACAACCGCCGATACCGCTATCCATCCCTGTGGATGCTGCGGACAAGGCACACGGGCAGACCGCCTACGACAGTGAAGATATATCGGGCGGTATGGGCTTGCTCACTCCCGAAGGTCCGGCGGTAGATGCCGAGGAAGAGGCTTTCATCCGGGCGATGAAGCGCAAAAAGAAGAAAAAACGCAAGGGCTTGGGTATGTAATCAGAGTATCAACAATTAAAAAATCAATGTATGTCACAACAAGAAGACGATTTGAGGGCATTGGCGAAAATCATGGATTTTCTGCGTGCCGTGAGTATCATTTTAGTGGTCATGAACGTGTACTGGTTCTGCTACGAAGCCATCCGGCTGTGGGGCGTGAACATCGGCGTGGTGGACAAAATCCTTCTGAACTTCGACCGCACGGCGGGGCTGTTCCATTCCATTCTCTACACGAAGCTGTTTTCCGTCCTTTTGCTTGCCTTGTCCTGTCTGGGTACGAAGGGTGTCAAGGGTGAGAAAATCACTTGGGGGAGAATCTGGACAGCATTTGCCGTCGGGTTCGTGCTGTTTTTCCTGAACTGGTGGTTGCTGCCCCTGCCGCTGCCGCTTGAAGCGGTGACGGGACTGTATGTCCTTACCATTGGAACGGGCTATGTCTGCCTGTTGATGGGTGGTCTGTGGATGAGCCGCCTGTTGAAACACAATTTGATGGAGGATGTTTTCAACAACGAGAACGAGAGTTTCATGCAGGAAACGAGGCTTATCGAAAGCGAGTATTCGGTCAATCTGCCGACACGTTTCTATTACAGGAAACGCTGGAACAACGGTTGGATCAATGTAGTTAATCCCTTCCGTGCGTCCATCGTGTTGGGTACGCCGGGCAGCGGCAAGTCCTATGCCGTGGTAAACAATTTTATCAAGCAACAGATTGAAAAGGGCTTTAGTCAATACATCTACGATTTCAAGTATCCCGACCTATCTACTATTGCCTACAACCATTTGCTGAACCACCCGGACGGCTACAAGGTAAAGCCGAAGTTCTATGTGATCAACTTCGACGACCCGCGACGCTCTCATCGGTGCAATCCCATTCACCCGGATTTTATGGAAGATATTACGGATGCCTATGAGAGTGCCTACACAATAATGCTCAACCTCAATAAAACGTGGGTGCAAAAGCAGGGCGACTTCTTCGTGGAGTCACCTATCATTCTGTTTGCCAGTATTATCTGGTATCTCAAAATCTATCAGAACGGGAAGTTTTGCACGTTTCCCCATGCTATCGAGTTTCTGAACCGCCGTTACGAGGATATATTTCCGATACTGACCTCTTATCCGGAGCTGGAGAACTACCTTTCGCCGTTCATGGATGCGTGGCTTGGAGGGGCTGCGGAGCAGCTCATGGGTCAGATAGCGTCGGCAAAAATCCCGCTTTCGAGGATGATTTCACCGCAGCTCTACTGGGTGATGTCAGACAGCGAGTTTACGCTGGACATCAACAATCCCGAAGAGCCGAAAATCCTCTGCGTGGGTAACAATCCCGACCGTCAGAATATCTACGGTGCGGCACTCGGTCTGTATAATTCCCGTATCGTGAAGCTCATCAACAAGAAGGGGATGCTGAAGTCATCGGTCATCATCGACGAGTTGCCCACAATATACTTCAAAGGGTTGGACAATCTTATAGCTACCGCCCGAAGCAACAAGGTTGCCGTGTGTCTGGGCTTTCAGGATTTCAGCCAGTTAGTGCGTGACTACGGGGACAAAGAGGCGAAAGTGGTGATGAACACTGTCGGCAATATTTTCTCCGGTCAGGTGGTGGGGGAAACAGCCAAGACGCTCTCCGAGCGGTTCGGTAAGGTGTTGCAGAAACGGCAGTCCATCTCCATCAACCGGCAGGATGTTTCCACCTCCATCAACACGCAGATGGACGCGCTCATTCCACCGAGTAAGATTTCCGGGCTTACGCAGGGAATGTTTGTCGGTTCTGTATCCGACAACTTCAACGAGCGTATCGAGCAGAAGATTTTTCATTGCGAGATTGTGGTGGATGCCGAAAAGGTGAAACGGGAAGAAAGTGCCTACAAGAAAATTCCCGTCATTACAAACTTCACGGACGAGGACGGCAACGACCGCATGAAGGAAACGGTGCAGGCGAACTACCGGCGCATCAAGGAAGAGGTGAAGCAGATTGTGCAGGAGGAACTGGAGCGTATCAAAAACGATCCGGTGCTGTGTAAACTGCTACCAGATAATGAGACTGTCTAACAAGTCCCCAAAATTGAAAATTATCCCTATCGAAGTTTGAAGTGACCCCCAAAAGTTGGATACAATTTTTTTGGGGGGCACTTCAGTTCTGACGGGTAAAATCGTAAAATTCGGACTTGTTAGACAAATACTTACGCGGTTTCAACCTCAGGTACTGAATCTATCGAATTGACAAATTTAACCAATTGCGGATCTGAATCTTTTTGTATGAGGTTTCGGAGACTCTTTTTCAATTCATAAGCATCATCCCCTGCTGTATTTATTAAATCCATATAAAAATCTTTGTTTTGCAGAATCAATGAACGGCATGCCCCATCGGAAATTACAGGTTTCACTATTTTATCAATAACGTCTCCAGCTTGACTTTTCAAATTACCATGCGATCTAAGCCATGTTTCGAAAAATTGAAACTTTATTGCATTGATAGTCTTTTTACCGATGCAGAAATCATTTCTTATATCGGTAACTGTCGATTTAATTTTTCGTTTATCCAATCTTTCAACTATATTCTTGAAACAATTAGGGAAAGGATTCAAACTTTGAGTTCCAGAAGCAATATCCATCAGAATCTTTTTGCCAAATTCAGTCAAGTTATCTGGCAAGGATTTGATTTTAGCCAGTAAATGTTTTATTGCGACAAACCAATAATATGATGTATGTGCTGTTCTTTGGGCGTATAATGTATCAACACTTATTTCAGACAACGCTTCGAACGCTATTTTATTGATATGATCGGTCAGGACATTGCTTATTTTAGTGGTCAAATCGTAAAAAGATGCGTCAGGAATTACATCTTTAATATTGTTCTTAGTGATATACTTATCCAAATCGGTATTCCACTCTGCTAAATGCTCGATAAATACCTCATCCGTTACACCTATTCTGTTCTTAATATCTTCAAATTGGGGCAATATGTCTGAGAGCAATAATTTATAGCCAAGTTTATGATTTACCATGTATTGTAGTGTTTCATTTAATAGCGGTATATTCCATCCCACACTATTTACTAATAAGTCTCCATGATCCACATAATAGTCCATGAGTTCTGCAACATATTTTATATCTCCACCCTCTATTAAGGAAACGGAATGACCATGTGCCAATTGCATGGCGACTAAATCGTAATATCCAGACTCTTTAATGTTTCGGCCATCAGTTTCTAATTCAGAATGCAACTGATTTATGTAGGTTGAATCTAACGTTACAGGTAAAGGTCTTTCTTCGTCAGATGCCAATAAACGATAGGTTGTAAATATAGCCCCTATATTATCTTTATTTACATTCTGTTCATCAATGCAATTCGTGATCGCTTGCAAAAGCGTTGGAAACGTATAGGTAGAATTATCTTTTAACGTTTTTACAATATCTGCATGGTCGAAATTATCGGGTAGTAAGTTTGCCAAATAATTATCGAGCGCCTCCGAATTTGTTGCTACTTGATAATATTTATATGCTTTAGTTGTCGCGTTATCCCGATAGGCAGCATCTGTTGCATTTGCAGCTTGAATATAATCGATAAATGTATTTGGCTTGACTGTTTTTGCTTCAATCAATGACGTAAAATCGCACGCCAACTTATTTTGCGCAATAAACCTGTCTATTGCATCTAACGTTTTGAAATAGTCGCCGCCATTGAAGTCATTGAACCGAACTATCTTCTTATATAATTGAGCAATCACATGGTTTTGGCTTTCCGTGTCTAAATGCAACAGCAGTTCTTGGTATTCGACAGGGAACACCTGCTTCTCTATGGATTCTTTTAATTTCAATTGTGCTATTCTTTGCCATACACGCAGAATAACATCGCTCTTTCGAGTTAATTTATGCAAACAATGTATAATCTTATCGATAAGCGCATTGTCCATACATTGTATAACTTCTTCTAATACAGTGTCAAATTGTTTATTAGTCTCTGCATATTGATTTATGTCGTGGTCTTCTTCTCCGTTGATGCAGCCTTCAATATATTTTTTCAATGGAATTTGTCGAGCATCTTCAACATCGACACCATATACCAAAGCTGCAATTTCGCGTTGTGTTTGCAGATCATTGTTAATTATTGTTTGAATGCCATTCAGATAGTCGCCGGACAATATTTGTTCTACTGGATTTGCCAGAATATCCGTCTTCTTCAAACAGAACAATGCTATGTTTATCATCAAAATTTCGTTACACCACTCTTGTTTAAGAGCGACCATCTCATTGATATATGATATAATTTCCCTAACATTGGCATTAGGATTTACCAATCTGAATATCCGATTTATAGTTTCTTTCGCTTCATTTTCTGTTTCTCCAAATGCTTCAACAAACAGTTTGTTGAATATACTTCGATAGTCGGTAATAACAGGAGGAGCAACACGATAAACAATAGGGAAAGTTTTATTGATAAAATACTTGGTCAGTTGTTTCGTTTGTTCGTCGGTCTCATCTCCGAATGCACAAGCTAAATGTGTTTCATCGAAAGGAATAACAGCCCAAACATTTTCAAAACCGCTATCGGCGAAGAACGTATGGATAGAAGACCATAATTCTTTTACTTTTTCAGCGGGGAGACGATCCATGTTGTCAAAAACAAGGACTAATTTACGTTGTCCTTTTTCCTTGATAAAATCAGAAATGTCTTGCATCCATGTTTTGAACTCGTAAACCGTTGGTTCGTCTTCGCTCAAAGTCTCATAGCAAACGTCCTTTTCGACTTTATCTTGATAAATAGCTAACATATAACTCCATCCATATTTATGATCTTTGCTATATGCCCATTTCCAAACGCACAATGCAATAAGAACTGGCAGTGCAGCTATGATAATAGACAATAAAGAAAACCACCATGTTGTGGGTGTAGGTTTTACTGCATACGCAATAAATGTAAATATCGGAGTTAAAACTGCAACCAAAAATGCCGCAACCATACCATTACTGATAAGGGGATATTTTTCGGTTACGGTCTCCGTTTTACGGGCTAATAAATATTTCAGCTTTTCAGACCATGATACGGTTTTCGTACCTCCACCTTTGACTTTTATTGTTGCATTTCCAGATAGGATACCATCATCAATAAGTTTGCTTGTAAGCAATTCCAATATAGAGCGGCGTTGCAAGTCCTCTTGATGTCCCCATGCGTCATACTCAAAAAAGTAATAGTCGTCTGATAATTCACGTTCCAACATTTTAACCACGTTGGATTTTCCAGATCCCCAAATACCTTCGATGCCGATAATTCGAGGTAAAGTACATTCCTCATCCAATGAATCATTCTGACAAAAATGGCGAGCAATAGTTTTTGCCAACCTTTCTTGCGAACCTCCATCGAATTTGTCAATACCACACGGTTTATTTTGGATAAACCGCGGATATTGCTGTTTGGATTGTAGTTTTGTTTCCATATACGTAATTTATTGATTATACGAACTCCAAATAATTCTCCCGATTTACCACATGAAACTCGGCATAGGGATAGGCTTCTTGGAAGGCTTTCGGTGCGGCCGGCATTTTATTTCCCCACTTGAACTCCAAGGCGGTAAGACTGTCGGCACTCTCCTCAATCAGGTCGATTTCCTGTTTGTCGTAGGTGCGCCAGAAATAGAACTCCCTGTGCAGTCCCTCATTGAAGTTCGCTTTGCGCCGCTCTCCGATGATGTAGTTCTCCCACAGCGCACCGACATCCTGCCGAATGGCCAGCGGTGAGAAAGCCCCGATAATGGCATTGCGAATGCCGTTGTCGTAGAAGTACCACTTGCCAGCTTTTGTAACCTCCTTGCGTAGGTTACGCGAATAAGCCCCCAGACGATAGATAACGAAGACCTTTTCCAATAGGTCGAGGTATTTTTCAACGGTCGTCTTGCTCATGCCGAGTTGTTTACCTAACTCTTCGTAAGAAACTTCGCTGCCCAACTGAAAAGCTATCAATCGCAGTAGATCGCGCATCTTGCTCGAATTTTTTAAGCCGTCAATTGCTAAGATATCTTTAAGCAGGTATGCACCGACAATATCACGTAGGTAGTCTGTTTTACGTTCATAGTTCTCCATCATTACTACTTCGGGATAGGAACCGTAAATCAAGCGCGCTTCGAGGTTCTGGCGGGTTTCAAGTGCCGTTTCCGTCTGTGCGATTTCCCGTTGCGAGAATGGTGTAAGGAGAAATTGCGTACTGCGGCCGACCAACGGTTCACCAGTCTTATTCAGCAAATCGAATGACGAAGAACCACTTGCCAAGACACTTATTCCCGGTATTTCATCAACTATCAACTTCAGAATACTACCGATTTGTGGTATGTTCTGTGCCTCATCAATAGCCAGCAAATCAATACCATCCAATAAATGCCGATAATTGGCTATTGAGCGATTCTCCAATAGTGCTAATGTGTCGTAGTCTTCGCCGTTGAGCATCATCGTCCTACCTGAATAGTTGTCCACAATTTTACGCATCATTACCGTTTTACCAACACGGCGAGCACCAAAAATCAGTACTGCTTTATTGGGCGCGATTCGTGCTGTAATCTTCTCTTGAAGTATTCTATTTACTGTTTCCATACCTTATAAAATATAATGCAAAGATAATCATATTTTTTTAATTGGCGAATTTTACAAAAAAAACGGGCTATTAAATGGCGATTTTTACAACCACAATCTTATGGAAGTTGTTTCATTGTTTTTAGTAATGATATATGTTCATACTATGATGACTCAATAATTTACCAGACATACGTTTCTGAAATTTGTCCTTATAGGAATGAAAAACTCACATATATTGTGCTAATTAATATATAATTAAATGAAAATAAAAAGACAGGATACGAGTATTCCTGTCTTCTCATATGTAATGGATATTTTTTTATTTTCTCATCCGCTCCAACTCCTCATCACGCAACATTCTCTCGTTCAGTTTTTCCTGCATCCTGTCAATGAAATAGGTGCGGCTTTCGTTCTTCCGGCGTTTGATATCAGTGTAGAAGCGGTAGCAGTCTTTAGAATCAACCCCGAATATCTTATAGAGAAGTGGGGCGAGCTGTTTGAGCGGCATATTGCCGTTGTTGATGCAGCCCATCACGTCTATGCCGTAGATAAGTTCCACGAGGTCGATGGCATTGCCCGTCCATTGAAGAAGGCTGGCGGTGGTTTCTGTTGCGTTGTTGGCGGATATTAGTGGTGGCACTTGGGGCGTGGCAAGGAATTTCTGCATCTTTCTTACGAAAGACAGAGCCTTGCTGACGTAGGCGGCAATCTCTCTTTTTTCTTCTGACAGATTACGTACGGGATGGTGCTGCAACTCGATTTCGATGTAGGCAAGCGCGATGACGGTAAGGTTCATGTCCATGCCGCCGTTGCACAGTTCGATCACTTGGGTGGCGAAAGCCGTGTATGCCGTTTCCATATTGCAGTCGCCGGCTTCGTTTATCAGGCGGAAAAAGTCGGTTTCCGCCAGCAAGAAATAATTCATGGTTCTGTCAATTTTGAAAATTACACTTTGTTTTCTGCGTGCGCACATGAATATAATTGGCAAAAAACGCGGCAGAAAATAAAAAATCCAACACTCAATTTTACAAAGTGCTGGATTTCAGAGGTATAAAATTCAGTATTTTTTCACAAGGACAAATTATCTCCGACTTAAATTGTTTGTAATCGGAACATTTATTCTATTCCTGAAAATAGAAATGTATGCTTGCCGCACATTTTGGCTATCTTGCTTTTTTATCAAGGATATAGATAATGCGACATACACCGTTGGGATAGCTTTTCAAAGAGGAAAGCGTCCAGTGTTGCTCTGGCAGAGCCGACTTAAAAAAATGTCGTCCGCTTCCGGATATGAAAGGAACGGTGTATAGTATGATTTCATCCACAGCGTGCATCCGCAGCAGTCCGTTTATATAGTCTGCCGTGTCCGGTGTGGCTTCCGCGAGGTAACGGATGTTTGTGCAGTCTTTTCTCCATTCGTGCAGCATTGAAATGGAATAGTCCGGTGTCACACGGTAAAAGGCTTTCTTCCTGATTTCATCAAGACCGCAACGGTCAAGG
>NZ_QTLN01000038.1:0-18381 GCF_003602735.1 Bacteroides sp. AF39-16AC
GAATTTCAACAATTTCAAAGAACGACTATGATTTTTTAGTGGACACTAATGTTGCAGTATAACTAATATGAATGACTTATGTATCAAATAGAAGAACTGCCCGATTTAAAAGTGGCTTGGCATGAAAGCTACAAATGTCTAAATGAACCACTATTAGAATATGTATGGGAAGTAGCCAACCACTTCCTGCCCGATTATGCGGAAACAGATACGGGAATGATACCCGTAGAATCTTCCGCGCCTGCCATATTCGCCAACAGATATGCGGAAAGAAACTTGTCCGTTGAAGAAAGATACGAGAGAAACAAAGAAATGAAAACATTCAAAGGAACTTTGGAAGAATACAAGAAACGGGAATACAGAAAGCTGGATGATTCTTTCAAAGAGAAGTTCCTGACTAATGAAGACTTACAGAATACCATTGAAGCGTATAAGTTGGATGTTAGCAAGTTTTGGTATCTACTTCTGTTCGTATATGACTTTATAGAGGATATTGGCACAAACGCACCTGCATTAAATAAGTCCGTATTAGAAGACTTTAGCTATTTCTATACCAATCTATTGGAAGCTACCAGTATCACCCTAAAGAAGAACAACAAGAAAAGCTATGTTGTTGAAAGGGAGGACACAATCAGAATCATTCAAGCAGCCTTGCAGCATTTTGTCAATACATACAGTGATATTATACATAGTGAGCAAGATAGAGAAACCATGATTAAACAATTAAAGGACATAGGCTTGGAGGGCTTTATCAGAAATGACTTATCGTCAAAAATCAGCTTTACAGACAAGTCCAGTCTTGACATATCCTATAAGAAGTGGAAGTTTACGGATATGTTTCTGTTCTTCATTGAAAGAAGAAAGGCTACCACCATACCCAATAAAAAGGTAAAGGTATCTAAAGACAAGATGATGCTTGTTTCAAGGCTTATCTATACAGTGGGCTATGATGGCAAAAGATATAATGAAGAATACGATTCCGAGGGCAACAAGAACAGAATGTTATCCAATCTCCTAAGGAGATACAAGAACGAGAAATTTCCGTCTGTTATAGTTAATAACTACATGGTAGTTTCATAAACGACATACATAAAAACCATCGCAGAAATGCGTACTGAAAGGCTTATTCTTCTCGGTACGCATTTTTTTTGCGTACTGGAATGGGCACGTTTTCTACACACATGGGCATTCGGTAGCTTCCTTTGCCACCCCTAAATTCCTGCCTAATTTTGCAACGTCAAAAGGACGAGAGGACATTGAAAAGTTAAACGGAAATGATTCATTCCATTCAGCATATTAAGGAAGTTCACTCCGAAGAATAGTAAGGGAGAATTAAGGTCATTACCGATAACCAAGTAAACAAATCTCTGAATTTTGAAAACAACAATCAAAGACAGTAAGGCGCCAAAGTCTATGATTGCATTAATCAACATGTTTTATATTTAAAGTATTAATTTTTATGGCTAATTTTAATTATTCCATTAATGCTGAAAGTGCAGTAAAAGAGTATGATAACCAAGGCGCATACAACACCTTGCAGGAAATGATGAAGCGTAAGGAACAACTGACAGTGAAGTTCTACGGTGGCAAAGACAATATACCTTGCGCATGGATAGAATCCGCTCACGTGGCAGGATTCAAATACCAACTGAAAAGCGCATCCTATCAAGGTTTATTGGACTACTTGTTCAAAGGCAAAGAGATAGACTTCGATACAAACCCGAAAGAAGCGGATGTTTTGAATGAGAACGAGGACTTTCAGTTTAAAATACTGACAAAGATGGTTGAAGCAGGCAAGACAATCCAATATGTCCCGTTGTTCAGAGAACATCCCGACTATATCAGTGCGATTCTTCCTTGCTTCAAAGGAAAGATAATGTTCAGGATCAAACGGACAGAGGAAACTTTGAACTATTTACGTGAGCAGAAACAGATTATCTAACCAACTAATTACAAGGGGGAAACTCCCCCTTGTTTTCAAACCATTCAATATAAAAAAGATGAAGAACAAAGAAATAACAGCCAGCAAGAAAGCAAACGGCAAAATCCAATACTTGACAGAGATACTGCCCGAAATACCCACCAACACCATATTATATAAGAAACTTACGGGACTTGGTGCTACTTATGGAGAATTGAAAGCAAACCGCAATTCAATCATTATCGAACCGAATAAGCCTGTTATCAGTGGAAAATGCAAAGACCCTAAACACAAAGACGACAACTTGTTCGGAGTTTATGAAGGTGTATATGCTGACAATATAATGGCATATATAGAACGAAGCATTAAACAGAACAAACATTTCAAGATTCTCACCACTCCCGAAAGTTTCCACAAGGTGCAGGAAGCGTTTGAAGAAATGGATATGGATATACGCTATAACGGCTTTCTATTATTCGATGAGTGCCATAAGATAGTCAAAGATTCAGGTTTCCGTCCCGACATAGCACTGCCTATGGACTTGTTTTTTGAATGTGAAAACAAGGCATTGGTGTCTGCCACTCCCATAGAGTTTACAGACCCACGTTTTGAACAGCAGAAATTTCAGGCCATTACCATCAAACCCACATTCGACTATGTAAAAGACATGAATCTACATGCGACTAACAATCTGTTGCAGGCAGTAAAAGAAGTGTTCGCAGGTCTGAAAGGCAATTGCTTCATATTCTGTAATTCTACAGACACCATCCATTCACTGATGCAGCAACTTGGCTTGTTGGACGAATCCGCAGTATTCTGTTCCGAAAAGAGTGTGGAAAAGTTGAAAGGCTTGAAGTTTGACAATGTTTCCGATATATGGGACAAGGACATAATGAAGCGTTACAACTGGCTCACCTCACGTTTTTATAATGCGGTGGATATTGAGCTTGAAGAGAAGCCGACCATATTATTACTGACAGACTGTTATTTTGCGGACTATACCGCATTCGACCCGAATACGGACACGATTCAATGCGTGGGAAGATTCAGAAACGGTGTGTCCTCTATCCACCATATCAGCAATACCAACCGCAATTTCATGGTGAGAAGCAAGGAGGAACTGAAAGGACGCATCTCATGTTGGAAAGACGTGTACGATATGTTACAGAACCATTACGACTATGCGACCACCGTTTCCGCAAAAGACGCATACAGTGCTGTTCTTGTCAGTCTGCCCTATGCGGAGATGCTGGACGAGAAAGGAAGAACCAGATACTTCAAGATAGACAACTACATCAATACTGAATTGGTGAAAGGATATTATAATTGTCCCGATAATCTGTATGAAGCATACAAGGATTGCGACGCTTTTACAATCAGTCATTATAGTTTCCTGGATTATAAGCTCGGTGATTATGAAAGATTGCAACGTACCAACAAGTCTAATTCTATCAAGGAGAAACGCAAGATAATGGTGCAACAGCTTGAATTGCTTGGTGAGTGCCAAACGGAAATGGAATACCAGTTCAAAAGGGACTTGGAGAAAGCGGACAGTTTTATTGTGGAAGCATACGACAAAATAGGCAAGGGAGAAATAGAACGGCTGAAATATAACCGCAAGAAAATCAAGGAAGCAATGATTATTACGGACTACCATACCAAAATTACGGGAACGGAAGTCTCACTGATGATATACAACTCTTTTGAAGCGGGCAAATGGTATTCCCGAAAATTCATAAAGGAAGAAATCAACAGAATATTCAATCTGTTCGGTATTGAGCCAAAGAAAGCGGTAACATCACATACTATTCTTGATTTTTTTCATGCGGTGGAAAAGAAACGGAAAAATACAAAAGGTTATCAACTGACTATGCGGAAAGGCATATAGGCGAGTACCTTTTTTATGAAGAAATTCCTATATATACCCTGCTAAAAAAAAGTACCTGCACCTGCATATACAGAAAGCCATCTCTCATTTATACAAGATTATAGGACAGATGCAAACCGTATCTCTCCTATAATCGCCAAAAACAGATTGTTTTCTCACTGACTGATGATTGCACCGATTTTACTTGGAACTTTTTAATGCTATAAGTAAGATAGCATATCTGAAAATACAGAAATCCAACCTCAAAAAAATACCATCCTCAAAATCCGATTCTGATTCTCCCAAAAGAGGTGTTCATTTTAGGGGGTGCGGAGTGTTCATCTTAGGTGGGTCGCTTATAAATACCTATATATAAACACCTACCTACCCGATTTTTCAAATCGGGACAGATTGGTTAATTCTCAAAATCTTATATTTAATAACTATGATTATTCATTTACCTACAGGACTGACATTTACAAATCAGAAAGAAGCGAAAAGCTACTTCGGAAACCACCATTACAGAAGATTGGTAAGGAAAGGAGATATTTATTTTACTAACTATAATAAATCGGTTGCTAATGACCTCATACAGAAAGATAACATCTAATATCGCAGGAAAACTTAGTCTGCTGGAAACATATCTGTTCTATTGCTTGGCTCTATGCTCCGATTGCTATACGATGGAATCATATATCAAACAAGATAACCTGACTAATTTCTATGGAATTAAAAAGACAGACCAGATAAGGGAATGGCTGCACAAGTTTGAATCCCTCGGATTGATAAGCATAGACAAGTCCGATATTTACGGACAATATGGAAAATTCAACAGATGCAGCTACCAATTAGATACAGAACATTATGTTCTCATAACTAATAAGCTATATGACGAACCGATAAGCAAGGAACTGAAAGGCTTTCTTATCCTGCTGAAATGCAAATGCTTGAACGGAACCAACACTACTCTTTACAGCCAAAACAGATTAGCGGAAGAACTTGGCTTAGCCAAAGGAACAGTATCGAAATACATTAATGAAGCCGAAGAGAAAGGCTATGTAAAGAAAAATAAGAAAGGAATACACCTGCTTAGAGAGGATATATTTCTGAAAACTTCTGAAAGCCAATTAGCTATAATTAAAAATGTATATCCCGAAATAATTACCGATGAAGACCTTGCAAGAGGTTACATTGTTTAATATATCGCCAAGCCGTAAGTAACCCTTGCGGCTTTTATTTTTGGCGCAGAACCACAGTCGCACATTTTCCCCGATTCCGATTTTCCGAATACTTCCACGTTAGGAAGAGTTATATAGCACCTACTTTATAATATGTCATATACAGCTAATGACATTAAAAAGACTACCTAATCAAGGAATCACCTATATTCAGTTTTGCTAAAAGTCAAGAGAGCAAATATTATAAGGTACTTTATACAGAAAGCCCCCCTCCCCATTCAATCAGTAACCTTAAATATATAAGAGTGTCTGCCTTTACAGTGTACTACCCCCTTAGTCCCCCTCTGTATATTGATATAAAAAAGAATTATTAATCATTTAAACTTTTATCAATATGAGAAATTTAGTTATCATGCCAACAGAGAACAAAGAGAGAATGAATTTAGGTGAGTTTGCAGAAGAAGCTACTATAATTGTGGAAGAAACTGCAAAGCCAAGTATTACCTTCTTGGAAGCCAATACAAATTCTATCACACTGGAAGAACTTGCAAACAAATGTGTTGTGCCTACTTGGGCTAACTTGGAATCAACCATTTCACACCAAGACTTTATTTCTTGTGTGCATGAGGCTGCAAGTTCATTCTATGCAGGTGAAAAGGTGAGCTTTCCCGAAATACGAGTTTCACACATAGTACGTGGCAGAATACCGTCCGCGCTTGGTAAGAAAGCAAGTGAACTGTTGGAATGTGAAAAGACACAATTCTATCAAAGACTCGCGTTTGCTTTTACTGTTCCCACCATTTTTGAAACGATAAGAGGGCAAAAACTTGAATTGTGCATAGGTGGGGTAAGAAATTACAGTGACTTGAATCTGTACCGTTCTTCCAAAGGCTTAGAAAAGTTTTCCGTCTTTATTGGCTGGAGAATGAGAATTTGCTCTAATCAGATTCTTACCGGTGAGGGGGTGAGGTTCAACATGGAAGTAACCAATATCAATGAACTTTACAGAAATGTACTGGAATTGCTTAACGGCTTCAATGCTGCCAAAGAAATACATTTGATGCAGACATTATCAGATACTTATCTATCTGAAACACAGTTTGCACAAGTGGTAGGCAGAATGAGAATGTACCAGGCACTTTCACCAGCAAGAAGAAAGCAATACCAAGACTTCTAATCACTGACAGCCAAATAAATAGTGTGTGTCGTGATTATTACACCAATGAAGTTTTTGGAATGAAAGATAATGCCATATCTCTTTTTGATTTTCATAATTTACTCACACAGTCAAACAAAAACAGTTACATAGACAGCTATTTACAACGTGGGGTAAATGCTACAGAGGTAAGTGTTGGACTGAACAATGTATTACAAGGACTGGATAATAAATATTCTTGGTTCTTGGGCTAAACTAATCAATGAGAGGACATCTATTTATTAGGTGTCCTTTCTTATTTTTATAAAACTATGGATAAACAGATAGATAATGTAATACAACACATTAAAGATTTGGAAAACAGATTGGGTTATGTGGATAATAATCTCCGATACATCAAAGTGATACAAGCCTTAAAATACTGGTTGGATAAATTTGATAATCAGTTATCAGAAGAAGAAAGAATTAAAGGAGAATTTGCAGTCATTTATGAAAGTTACTTCTGTTCCGGTGGTGGATTTTCCTTCTATGATAGGGTGTGTAATTCCATATTAGAATATAAATATGGGAACAGACCTTTCTAATAACTTAAAAATACTACAATATGGAAGATGATGGAAAATTGATTTTATGGGGTACATTGGTAGTTCTACTACTGATAATGATTGGTATTATCAATCCTTTTTTGCTGATACTGATTTTATCCATCTTTATTTATGCGCAATCTTAGTTACACTTTTTTATTGGAATGGGACAAAGTTTGAAATTTCTGTTGTTATCATACCTTTTTCAGAAATAGAGAATTTTGTCCCGTTCTCTAATATACAGTAACTTTCAAAAACTGCAATGTAAGAGAAACTACAAATAATGGTTATATATAAATCTGATGGGACATGATTCCAAGTAAAACAGATTGTGGTAACGTAGCTAATTCCGCATTGGTGCAAGCGTAAGAAAATTATCTTTTTAAAAAGGCATAATGCGGCTTGTAACCTATAGTATGTTGATTTTTCGGAATTATTTATAAGCATCGAACAGCTATACTAATCTGCAATATCAGAAAAACAGCTATAATGTTTATAACTGATAGTAGGTATGAGTTTTAAAAATTATCGTCTTATATACCCACTTCAAATTTTCATACCGCTATGAAACTATACAGATTAGATATTGATTTTACTGATTACTTAGTTAGACTGTAAACCTTTATACCTTATCATATATAATAGAGATTCATTTTTCAATCCATAGAAACTACGGGTACTTTTTTCGGGAAGAAATCTTCTTATAGTCCCCGTTCAAGAAAAGTACCTGCTTATGCAATTACAAAGAAAAGAAGCTGATACTATCTAATTACTTACTACAGATATGTTTTGGAACACTTGGAACTGCATTTATCAGCGTTTTATCTTTAGCTATTCAAAACCTTTCGCTAACTTTGCAGCAATTTCAGAGGTCTTAATGCGTTAAGGCACTGAAAGGACATATTTAACGAAAGGTGTTATTGAAATTATCTTCTAAAGTCAAATCTCGCAAATTTGAAAGTAGTATGAAGATGATAGCAATAGCACCACACCATTTGATATATACCTACCTTATATGAACTTATAAGGCTTTTAGATATTGTCAAAACTGGTGTGGGTTGCTATTGTTTTATCCATACTACAGGCAATGCGAGAGCCAGA
This sequence comes from Bacteroides sp. AF39-16AC, assembly GCF_003602735.1. Taxonomy (NCBI): domain Bacteria; kingdom Pseudomonadati; phylum Bacteroidota; class Bacteroidia; order Bacteroidales; family Bacteroidaceae; genus Bacteroides; species Bacteroides sp. AF39-16AC. The sequence continues at coordinate 7,808 of NZ_QTLN01000038.1, forward strand.
CTTTAGGATAAAGCAAATATGTACCCACACCTTTTCTATTTAATATAACTGCTTTTTAAGGGTACTGAAAAGCACAAATAGAAAATAGAGATGAAAACGTTTAAATTAATTGGAATGGCTTTATTAGCCGTAGTTATGAGCATTAACTTCACGTCTTGCAGTGATGATGATGAAGAACCTATCAAAAACGATGATGGTATTATTACCAATCAAAAACGACTAATGGAGATTAAAGAAACTAACGCAGAGGGTAGTATTGAAATATATACATTCTCATACGATAGCAAAGGGCGATTAATATCTGTTACTGACAGTTGGAACGGTAAAGAATATTATACTACTCGTTTTACTTGGGGGAATAATACTATTATAGCAACTGATGATGATGCAAATACATACACGCTTACTGACAATTTGGTAAGAAAACAACAAGGAGATGGAGAATATAGCAAAATATTCACTTATAATTCATCCAACCAATTAATTAAGGTAGATGAAATGGATGAAAGACATAGTAGTGACGATTGCAGCTATACTTATACTTGGGACAATGGGAAAATGACAAAATATATCTACAAAGAGAATAATAGTGAAAATTCTTATGTTTATGAATATACCTACAATGGAAAGACTTGTAAGGGATGGTTCCCATACATAGAAGATGAAAGTTGGACTCCTTTAGATGATGATTATATTTTCTTTGCACATCCCGAACTCGTAGGTATGCGTACTAACCAACTGCCCGAACAGATATTCAATAAGTACACTGATAAAAGCGAATATTACGATGAATATTATAAAGAGACTTGCAAATATGAATATACTGATGAAGAAACAACTAAATTTGACTATACTTTAAATAAAGACGGGTATTTGGAAAGTTGTACTGTAACATATACAAGCGTAGAAACTACCAAGCGTTCATTTACAGACAAGAATGGTGACGGTGTTATTACTGACGATGAAAGAAATGTAACAGAAACACGTACTCGTACTGATATTGTAATTTATACCTTCAAATGGGAATAAATACATTAATTAGATTCATATTAAAAATAAAAAACAATGAAAACATTCAGATTAATTGGAATAGCTATTATAGCAATTCTTATCAGTGTAAATTTTGCTTCTTGCAGTAGTGATGATGATGAAGAAGAAATATCCGCTTCATTGGAAGGAACTTGGTATTATGACTATGGTGAAGGATGGGAATTATACAAAGGCAATAAAGACCCCTGGAGTACAGACCCAGACCCTTATAATCCCAATGACCGCGATGCAAGTACAAAAATGGAAATAAAGAAAGTGGGAGAAAACCAATATTCTATTTCTACCTATTACTATGATAATGGTGCTTGGCAGTATAGCGAATCGGAAACAATTACACTAAATGGGAAGAGTTTTAAATATGATGGTGAAAACTGTACAATCCTAACTTTAACATCTAAAACTTTGATTTATGAAGTAGTAGAACCAAACGGAAAATATTACGATAAATATACTTATATTAAGATGTAACATTATCTATTCTGTTATAAACAAAAAGCCAACCTACCCATTATAAACAAATGGATAAGTTGGCTTTTTCAGTTCTGAACAAATTATTAACGCTTTCTCTTTTTGAACTTCATGGATGGGGTAAGTCCATACGCACTTTCAGGAAAATATGTGCGGAGAAATTTATCACTTGCTAATCTATAAGTGGTAATAGTGTGCGTTTCCATATAATCGAGTATAAGGCATACCCTTGCATCTTTTTTCATTGAATCTTTCATAGCTATAAAATTTTAAGTTTCACATATACAACTGTATTCAGAATCATACGAAAATCAAAATCGAAAACAAACAAAAATAGAATAAGAGCCTTAACCATGCAGAAATATTTTTTATGCCATATACTGAAATTTTATCCGTACATTCTATTTACATTATACAGAGTTGGTTACCTTTGCACCACGAAAGATTAAATCAATGGAACAATTACAAGTAATTCAAAGCAAGATATATGAAATCAGAGGTCAGAAAGTAATGCTCGACCGTAATTTGGCGGAAATGTACGGAGTGCAAACAAAAGTATTGAATCAAGCCGTAAAACGCAATATAGACCGTTTTCCCGAAGATTTTATGTTTCAACTGACAAGTGAGGAAACACAAAATTGGAGGTCACAATTTGTGACTTCCAATTCCATCAAGATGGGAGTTAGGCGCAACCCTTATGTGTTCACAGAATTAGGAGTAGCTATGTTAAGTAGCGTGCTGAACTCCAAAACTGCCATTCAAATCAATATGGGCATTATGCGTGCTTTTGTCGCTGTTCGCCAAATGATTACATTGCCTAAGACAGACCAACTAACAGAGTTGCAGAATGAAGTAAAAGAGTTGAAAGACTACATAGAAGAAGTGTTCGCTGATTACAACGATATTAATGATGATACACGGATGCAGTTGGAACTTATCAATCAGACATTGGCAGAACTACAAGCCAAGAAGAAATTGGAAGAAAAGCCACGCAGAAGAATCGGATTTATACAGCATAATGAATAATCTGATTCTGCCAAGCGCAAGATTATAGAAAACCTGTAATACTTCCACGTAGGTAAAAAAGAGTTTGAAACATACCTAACTATTAGGAAGAATCATTGCATAGTAGCATATTATTGACTAACTTTGCAACAAGAACAATTGTTTACCGCTGGTTTACCGATACGTTCTTAACAGAGTTCATTAATAGGTTTACGAACGCTTAAAAGGTCTTGTAGCTCAGTTGGTTACACACGATAAATCCGCAGGATTTGTCGTGCTCGGCAACAGACTCATAATCTGGAGGTCCCTGGTTCAAGCCCAGGCTGGTCCACAAACAAGAGGCTCATTCTTAATAGAATAGAGCCTCTTTTAATTTTTGGACTCCGCTATACAAGCCCGGTATTTGTGTAATAAAACAACCTTCATCATGAAATACGGAGTATCTCCAAATACACTGCTCATAACTGCCGGAACCATATGGTCATTGGCAGGAGTCAATATTCTGCGTATAGGCCTGACCTGCTGGATAGATGACGGACATTATTGGCTATTCAAAGTCTGCGAAGCCAGCCTGGTATTCCTTCTGTTCTTCGGCATTATTTTCCATAGGCTATACAAGAAACATACTCTCCGTATCTCACAGAAGAAAGGGAAGCACTGCCCCTTTTCCTTTTTCGACGTAAAAGGATGGATTGTCATGATAGGCATGATTGCAATGGGAATTGTAATACGTACCTGCCACCTTCTGCCCGACTCCTTCATCGCAGTGTTCTATACCGGACTTTCTCTCGCGCTTCTCGGCACCGGGCTACGCTTCATCTGGTATTGGTGGAGGAACAGATAACTCCGGATTCACCGATTCCCATCCTATGCAGACTCCGGCAAAGTGCTGACCGCCTCGCTCTTTATCCTTTCAGGCTTATTGCTATTCCCCGGCAATTTCCAAGCCATGCTGTGGCCCTTGGCCCTTATCCTCATCGGCATCTTCTTTCTCAGATATCACCATAGGAGAAACTGGACACACCAAAGGACAGTGCATCGCCGTGCCAAGATGGTACAACGGATGATGAACAAGAGAATGGGAGAGCAAGAGGAACATAGCACCCGGAGAAACCTACATAGACCTGGACTGCAGTTGGGGAGGAGTGGAACTGCACATACCCGCCGACTGGCAAGTACGCATAGAATGCAGCTGCTTTTGCGGCGGATGTGAAGACAAACGCTGGCAAGGCACACCTGCCAAACAAGCATTCCTTTCCGCCTCTTGTTCGGTATTCCTGCCTGGACAGCTATCCTTTTGTGGTATCATCTGCAGATTGTGGCAGACACTTCATTACAAACAGAAAATTTCACCGCCCCCGAGGCAGAAAAGGCCGCTCCCCTGCCACAAGAAGAAAGTATTGACCGGATCACGGTAAAAGACGGCTCCCGGATTCACATCATCAAAGTGGAAGACCTATTATACATCCAGGCTTGTGGGGACTACGCAACCCTGGTGACATCCGACGGAGAGTACATCAAGGAACAGACCATGAAAAACTTCGAGACACATTTGCCAGCAGATAACTTTGTCCGCATCCACCGCTCGAGCATTGTCAACGTAACCCAGATATCACGAGTAGAACAGTATGGAAAAGAGACCTACCAAGTGACGTTAAAAAGTGGCGTCAAGCTACGGGTAAGCCTCTCCAGATACCGGTTACTGAAGGAACGGTTGGGCATATAAATGCCGCAACCAGTCCTTCAGAATACTTCCTGCAGAGGAAAAAGACAATTAATCTTAAAATACAGCGGAATATATAACTTTGTCCAAAGTTATTTGTTCCTTTACCTTACTATGATGAAACATCTGTATTACATACTTATGTTTACCTTCCTCTGTCTGGGTTTGACTGCCATCTCCCAGGAGGAACAGCCGGACTCACGGAATACTACCATGAGTCCGGCGGGAATAGTTGTCGGAAGTCCGGCCTCCGAATGCTCCTTTACCGCCTACACACAGTGCGCATCGTACACAGCCACCCACCGTTCACTATTCAATGACGAAAATACCGACTGCTGGACCAACGAAGCGTTGTGTCCGAACAGCCTATACACACATAACCACGCCTCTCCGAAATTCCTGAAGATGAGAATTCTGAAACCAGCCGGGCAACTGGAGCATCTGCTTTCCAGCCATCTGTCTGCCGGAGAGAGCGCCAACCTTTCATTCAATCCCAGTGCCCTCCGCTATTCCTGCGGATACTACATCTATGCACTGCTGCATATCCTGATTTAGACTTTATCGGACTTATTGCAAACCATTACCGGAGGTGTACTGCATGTACATCTTTCGCTTTTTTATTATACATTTCATCACATTAATATCATAACTATGTCCGATTTATTCCTCCCCACCCTTGAGATGATGGGGCTCACTTTTGCAATCGGTTTCTTTGTGGCATTCATCATCAAACTGATAGCCAGCGCAGCCGATTCACTCGATTTCTACAGTTCCCACCAGCAGGAGTTACTCCGCCTGCGCCGTATAAAGAAGTTCCGCCAGAAGATGGAACTGATGCTACACACCCCCTCCATGCACGGAAACATCTTCGGCAACGACACGCGCGAAGACTACAGCCGGGGTGTGGACCGTGAAAACGAAAAGCCTCGGGGCTATTACCACGGAGTAAGCCACGGTGTCTCCAAAAGAAACCTGGTAGACTACTTCTACCCAGAAGATACCCATATGATGTATCTGGAAGATGCCATCAGCCACCGTGACAACAAGAACAAGACTAAAAAGAACAACGACACCAAAAACAAAGACTAATCATGGAGAATATAGATTTTGCAACCTTGTTCCAAGGATTCGGAACAATGATGGAAAGCGGCTGGCTGCTCTCCTCTGCCCGTGTATTTTTAATAGCCCTGGGCCTGCTGCTCATATACCTGGGATGGAAAGGCGTACTGGAGCCTATGGTCATGATTCCCATGGGACTGGGTATGGTCGCCATTAATTGCGGCACCCTTTTCATGCCCGACGGTACATTGGGGAATCTCTTTCTGGACCCGATGCTTTCGGATACGGACGACTTGATGAACACCATGCAGATAGACTTCCTGCAACCGGTCTACACCCTGACCTTCAGCAACGGATTGATTGCATGCTTCGTATTTATGGGTATCGGTACCCTGCTCGATGTGGGCTTCCTGCTACAGAAACCGTTTGCCAGCATATTCCTTGCCCTATGTGCCGAATTGGGAACTTTCCTGACTGTACCCATCGCATCTGCATTGGGACTGTCCTTGAAAGAAAGCGCTTCCGTAGCCATGGTAGGAGGTGCGGACGGACCGATGGTGCTTTTCACTTCCTTGGCCCTGGCCAAACATCTGTTTGTACCCATCACAGTAGTGGCCTATCTCTATCTGGGACTGACATATGGCGGTTACCCCTATCTGGTGAAGCTGCTGGTGCCGAAACGCCTGCGCGCCATCAAGATGACGAGCAAGAAGCCGCCCAAAAACTATGATGCCAAAGTAAAACTGGCTTTCTCGGCTATATTGTGTGCTGTACTGTGTTTTCTGTTCCCGGTTGCCTCACCGCTGTTCTTCTCCTTGTTCCTCGGAGTGGCAGTACGCGAATCGGGGATGAAGCATATCTACGATTTTGTAAGCGGTCCGCTGTTGTATGGTTCTACTTTCATGCTCGGCCTGTTGTTGGGCGTACTTTGCGACGCACATCTGCTGCTCGACCCTAAAATTCTTAAATTGTTGGTATTGGGCATGGGCGCACTGTTGCTCTCCGGTATCGGCGGAATCATTGGAGGATACATCATGTACTTCATCAAGCGGGGCAATTACAATCCGGTCATCGGAATTGCAGCCGTGAGCTGCGTGCCTACTACGGCGAAGGTTGCCCAGAAGATAGTAAGCAAGGACAACCCCAATTCCTTCATCTTGGGAGATGCCTTGGGGGCTAATATTTCAGGAGTAATCACTTCGGCCATCATTACGGGTATCTATATTACTATAATTCCCTATCTGTAGCCTGCGTAGTGGGTTTAGGTGACGGAAAGAGGTTGTGGCAATCACAATCTCTTTCTTTTTATGATACATGGGGCAAGCTGTTGCATTTCAGATAAAATCCTTTACCTTTGCCGGCAAACACATTTATCAAGATATCAGGATGAAGAAAGTATTTAAATTGGCCGGAGGATTCATGGTCGGGGCATGCATCGGCTTTGTAGGAATAATAGGTGTAAGAGTCCTGGTTTTGGGAGACTCGTTCGACGGTTTACACAGCAAGTTTGCCGAAACCGGCATGCTGGAGACAGTAGGAGTTTCCTTGTTAGCCATACTGATTCTGCTGTTCTCCATCTTCCTGCAAGTGCTTCTGCACGAAGGCGGGCATCTTGTCTGCGGACTGGCAACCGGCTACCGCTTCGTCTCCTTCCGCATCTTCAACCTTACCTTCATACGGAAAGACGGGAAATTATGCATCAAGCGTTTCAGCCTTGCCGGAACGGGAGGCCAATGCCTGCTTACCCCACCCGAAAGGCCTCTTGAAGATATCCCAACCACCTTGTACAACCTGGGTGGAGTGCTTGCCAACCTGCTGACCGCCATCCTTGCCTTCCTCCCCCTGCTGACCGTAGACGGGCTGCCTTACCTGCTGAAATTCTTCCTTCTGATGCTCTCTTTGATTGGCATTCTCCTTGCAGGGATGAACGGCATCCCCATGAAGATGGGCGGCATCGGCAATGATGCCGACAACATGTGCCTGCTTCTCAAGGACAGCAAGAGCAAGCAGGCACTGGTCACCCAGCTACGCATCAACGCATTGGTGCAAGAGGGCATGCGTCCTAAGGACATGCCTGCCGAATGGTTCAGCCAAACGAAAGACATCAACTACAAAGATGCCCTGCAGGTCACCATAGCCTTGATGAGCGCCTCGCGCCTGCTCGACTGCGAAGAATGGGAAGCCGCCTACAATGCATTTGAGAAAATAATGAGCCACCGGCACGAAGTCATCGGACTTTTGATAAAGGAAAACGCTTGCGAGCTGCTCTTCACCGCATTGGTGACAAAGAGGACCGCACGGGCAGAAGAATTATATACCGATGAGCTGGATACCTACATCCGGCAATATAAGGATGTGACGTCTTCCAAACAGCGGCTGCTCTGCGCCCTGGCACTCTACCGGGACAAGGACACAGCAAAAGCAAAGGAGATTTACGAAGCCACCTGCCAACGGAAAAACAAATACTTGATGCAGGGAGAAGTCAGTTCGGACATAGCCTTGATGAAATCAATCCTTACCGCCAAGAATGCCTTGTAAGATGGAACGATATTTCTTTTACTTGTTATATCTGCTGCTTGGCTGCTCACTATGCGGTTGTAGCAGAAAACAAGCGCCAAAGCAGACACAAGACCCGGATACGGAGACCACCATCCCGTACGCCGACACCATAGCGGCACCCGTCCCTCCGGCTCCGGCCAAAAGCCGGACAGCCCGCTACCTGGACTCCCTCGGTTTCGTCAGCATCGCCGAAGCGGACAGCAGCATCGCCATTGACCTGATGTACACCCGTGCCGACAATTTCACCGGAACCCTATTGTACGAAGACCTGAAAGAAGCCTATCTGCACCCCGATGCCATGGAAAGTCTGAAGCGGGCACAACGCCTGCTGAAAGAACAGTACCCCGGCTACAGCCTTATCGTCTACGACGCAGCGCGCCCCTTGTCCGTACAGCAGAAGATGTGGAACGTAGTGAAAGGAACCTCCAAATACATCTATGTCTCCAACCCCTCACGCGGCGGCGGCCTGCACAACTACGGGTTGGCAGTGGACATCAGCATACTCGACGATAAAGGAACCCCTCTGCCCATGGGCACCCCGGTAGACCATCTGGGCAGGGAAGCCCACATCACAGAAGAAGCCGTGCTCGTGGCACAAGGCAAGCTGACGGAACAAGAACGTGAAAACCGGCTGCTGCTCCGGCAGGTAATGAAAGAAGCCGGATTCCACCCGCTACCCAGCGAATGGTGGCACTTCAACCGCATCAGCAGGCAGACGGCAAAGGAGCGATACCGGGTCATCCCTTAACTCTCACCCCCAGCTTGTCCGGAAACTTAAATTTGCTATCGCTTTGACGCGGATGACGCAGATGACGCGGATTTTTAATATTCTTAATCTGTATTATCAGCGTCATCTGTGTCTGAAAAATAATCAGACAGAAAGCTGCGAATTTATGCCCCACTTTGTCCTTTTTGAGATAACTTTGCATCAGAATAAATAAGCCAAGCCATGCCTTTATCCCAAGACACCCTCCGCTTCATCCGCGAGCATCGCCGCGACGACGTGCGCAGCCTTGCCTTGCAGGCACGCCGCTACCCTTCGGTAGACATGCCCGCCGCCATCACACAGATTTCCGGCTGGCAGATTGCCAAAGAGAAGATACCCGCATGGGCCGAGAACGAGCATATACTCTACCCCGCCCACCTTTCTCTGGAACAATGCTCCTCCCAAGCAACGGCACAGTATAAAGCGGAGATTATAACTAACCTGCTACATACAGAACAAGAACATCCCGCGCAGGACAGTACCCCCGCATCAGCCGGCACCTTTACCGACCTCACCGGAGGTTTCGGCATCGACTGCGCCTATCTCTCCTCCCGCTTCGGGCATGCCACTTACGTCGAGCGCCAGGAAACCCTCTGCCAGATAGCCGCGCACAACTTCCCTGTCCTCGGCCTGAACCACATCTCCGTCTGCCACGCAGACAGCGTCTGCCATCTGCAAGAGATGGAACCCGTGGACTGTATATTCATAGACCCTGCCCGCCGCGACGGACACGGCGGAAAGACCGTAGCCATCGGCGACTGCGAACCCGATATAGCCGCCCTCGAAGAACTGCTGCTGCGCAAGGCAAGACACGTACTGGTAAAACTCTCCCCCATGCTCGACCTCACCCTTGCCCTGAACGATTTGAAGCATGTACGAGAGGCACACATCGTCTCCGTGGGCAACGAATGCAAGGAACTGCTGCTCTTGCTGGGACAAGGCGAAGGAGTGCCGGCAGACGACATCCCCATCCATTGCGTCAACTTCACCGGTGTACCGGCTCCCCAAGCCCTCGTCTTCACCCGCCGGCAGGAGAAGGAGCGTGCATGCCCCTACACCCCTCAATTGAAATCATACCTCTACGAACCGAATGCCTCCGTGCTGAAAGCCGGTGCATTCCGCAGCCTCTCCTCATTATATAAGGTGGAAAAACTGCATCCCAACAGCCACCTCTACACCTCGGACCACTTCCTGCCGGACTTCCCCGGCCGCAAGTTCCGGATTACCTCCTCCTGCGGCTTCGGCAAGAAAGAAGTGAAAGAGATGCTGGCTGCCGAGAAAAAGGCGAACCTCACCGTGCGCAACTTCCCCGCCACCGTGGCCGAACTGCGCAAACGACTGAAACTGGCCGAAGGGGGAGGCACTTATCTCTTTGCCACTACTCTGGCAGACGAGAAGAAGGTACTTATCCGCTGCCAGGCTACGGGATAAGACACCAACCCCTATACCTTCCCCTGCACGAGATGTACATCTCATGTTGCTCGAGATGTACATCTCATACAGTCCGAGATGCACATCTCGTGCATCTTTAGCGTCAATCTGCCAGATGACGGCAAAGGGAGATACCGCCGAAAGGGTACTACCTCCAAGAATTTATGTAACCTCATTGTAACTGAATCGTTATCTGTTCTTCAACGCTCCGCAATCTCCACGTAACGGCAACCCTCTACTTTTGCGGCAGATTATTAACAGATAATAACAAGTATGAAACAGATTTTGAGAGCATTCTTATTCTTACTCCTATTCACCGCCACCGTCAATACGGCCATTGCCGACGAAAAAGCAAATGTCACGAAACAAGGAACTGTACGTGGACGCATCATCGACGCCACTAAACAAACTCTCCCGGGCGCATCCATCTACATCGAGAAACTACACACTGGCGTGACGAGCTGTAGCTAACACTTGAAAAGGGACCCGGGTAGCATTTGAAACGTGTACCAC
>NZ_QTLN01000039.1:0-17854 GCF_003602735.1 Bacteroides sp. AF39-16AC
CGCTTGAAGGTAGTGTGAATTGCACGCTACTTTTTTACCCTTGCCTAACGAAAAGAAACGATTATGGGTAAAGTTCAGATTCTCGCTGTACTGACGATGGACGGATGTCTTTCTTCAGAGTTATATGATAAAACACATCAGGATTTGTGCCTTGACCGTTGCGGTCTTGATGAAATCAGGAAGAAAGCCTTTTACCGTGTGACACCGGACTATTCCATTTCAATGCTGCACGAATGGAGAAAAGACGGCACAAACATCCGTTACCTCGCGGAAGCCACACCGGATACGGCAGATTATATAAACGGACTACTGCGTATGCACGCTGTGGATGAAATCATACTATACAACGTTCCTTTCATTTTAGGAAGTGGGCGGCATTTTTTCAAATCGGCTCTGCCAAAGCAACACTGGACGCTTTCCTCTGTGAAAAGCTATCCTAACGGTGTATGCCGAAGTATCTACACCCTTGACAAATAAGCAAGACAGCCAAAATGTACGGCAGTCATACAATTTTGTTTTCGGAAATAGAAGAAATGTTCTGATTATGAACAATTTAATCCCGTATAAATTCATTCCTTTGGAAAAATATTGAATTTTATACCACTGAATTCCAGCACCTTGAAAAAGCCGGTGCCGGATTTTTTGCTTTCTGACACATGTTTTGCCAATTATATTTATGTGCGCACGCAGAAAACAAAGTGTAATTTTCAAAATTGACAGAACCATGAATTATTTCTTGCTGGCGGAAACCGACTTCTTCCGCCTGATAAACGAAGCCGGTGACTGCAATATGGAAACGGCATATACGGCTTTCGCCACCCAAGTGATTGAACTGTGTAACGGCGGCATGGATGCGAACCTTACCATTATCGCGCTTGCTTACATCGAAATCGAGTTGCAGCACCATCCCGTGCGCAATCTATCAGAAGAAAGAAAAGAGATTGCCGCCTACATCAGCAAGGCCCTGTCTTTCATCAGGAAGATGCAAAAATTCCTTGCCACGCCCCAAGTGCCGCCACTAATATCCGCCAACAACGCAACTGAAAACACCGCCAGCCTCCTGCAATGGACGGGCAACGCCATAGACCTCGTGGAGCTTATCTACGGCATCGACGAGATGGGTTGTATCAACAACGGCAATATGCCGCTCAAACAGCTTGCCCCGCTTCTTTACAAGATATTCGGGGTTGAGTCGAAGGACTGCTACCGCTTCTACACCGATATCAAACGCCGGAAGAACGAAAGCCGCACCTACTTCCTTGACAGGATGCAGGAGAAACTGAATGAGAGGATGATGCGCGATGAGGAACTGGAAATAAAAAGACGGTAAGTATTTCTATACCTTTTCATCGTTTGAATGAAAAATCGGCTTATTTTTTGTCGTTACATAAAAAAGTCTTATCTTTGCATCTACAATTAAGAAGACATGCGGTTCTGACCGTGTTCAACGATAACAGTACCCGTTTGGCATACCGTAAGATCTGCCGGCGGGTCATTCTTTTTTATAACGGTATGGCAAATAAGGAATCACGTTCCATTGATGAACAAATAGAACTGCTCAAACAAAGAGGAATGCTTGTCGGCGATGAAGGTTTCGCTGCCCGACATTTGGCTCATATCAGCTACTATCGTTTGAAGGGATATTGGTGGGACATGCAGTCCGATAGAGCCAATCATCTGTTTCAGCCGGATTCCAAACTGGAAGATGTAATCACACGCTATTATTTCGACAAGGAACTGCGCCTTATTTTATTTGATGCCATCGAAACAATAGAAATCACGCTACGCACAAAGATGATTTATCATCTTTCACAATCCTACGGAGGGCTGTGGTATCGTGACCCGAGATTGTTTGCTGATGTCGCTTTTCACACACAGCACCTCAAAGAACTGATAGAAGAATTCTTACGGAGCAATGAGATTTTTGTGAAAGACTACAGGCGCAAGCACCTTGTGACTGATGCAAGCGGTGAAAAGACGCTTGACGAACACCCGGATGCGTGGATTATATTTGAAGTGGCCACATTCGGCACACTTTCCAAGATATACAAGAACCTTAACCACCAACTGCCCGAAAAATCAGCAATAGCCAATGATATGGGGCTGAATCTACACAATGAACTTTCGGGATGGCTTGAAGCCATTTCATATATGCGCAACATAATCGCGCACCATTCCAGAATATGGAGTCGGAACATGGTCAAACGGCCTTGTGAAATTCATAATCCGCGAATGACATGGCTTTCCCGTCCATTGACCGAGGTACAGCAGAAAAAACCGTTCTATGTGATTACGGCAATGTTATATCTCTGCAATGCCATAGACGAGGGGCATACGTTCAAAGAGAAACTGCTGGCATTGTTTGAGGAGTATGCGGATGTGCCCATCTACAAGATAGGCTTCTTCAACCGCTGGAAAGAAGAGCCGATTTGGAAATGAAAAAAGTGCCTGTTTACAGGTGCGGAAAAACAAAAAGAGAAGCAATACAATAAACCTCCTGGGCGCATCGTAAGACAGCATACTTGGGAGGCGTTCTTCATTTTAAGAGGTGACGGAGATATTTTCCGCCACCTCTGTTTTTTTATTTCTACTGCAACAGGTGCTTCAGGTTGTCATCGCCTGCGATGCGTTCCAGTTCATCCTGCACAATCTGCTTCACCTCTTCCTTGATGCGCCGGTAGTTCGCCTGCACCGTATCCTTCATGCGGTCGTTTCCGTCCTCGTCCGTGAAATCGGTAATGACAGGTATTTTCTTGTAGGCACTTTCCTCCCGCTTCACCTTCTCGGCATCCACCACAATCTCGCAGTGGAAAATCTTCTGCTCGATGCGCTCGTTGAAGTTGTCGGACACCGAACCGACAAACATACCCTGCGTAAGCCCGGAAATCTTGCTCGGCGGGATAAGCGCGTCCATCTGCGTGTTGATGGAGGTGGAAACATCCTGCCGGTTGATGGAGATAGACTGCCGTTTCTGCAACACCTTCCCGAACCGCTCCGATAGTGTCTTTGCCGTTTCTCCTACCACCTGCCCGGAGAAAATGTTACCGACCGTATTCATCACGACTTTTGCTTCCTTATCGCCGTAGTCGCGCACTAACTGGCTGAAATCCTGAAAGCCCAGACACACGGCAACCTTGTTGCTTCGGGCGGTAGCTATAAGATTGTCCAACCCTTTGAAGTATATCGTGGGCAGCTCGTCGATGATGACCGACGACTTCAGCATCCCCTTCTTGTTGATGAGTTTCACGATACGGGAGTTATACAGACCGAGAGCCGCCCCGTAAATGTTCTGACGGTCGGGATTGTTGCCCACGCATAGGATTTTCGGCTCTTCGGGATTGTTGATGTCCAGCGTAAATTCGCTGTCCGACATCACCCAGTAGAGCTGCGGGGAAATCATCCTCGAAAGCGGAATTTTTGCCGACGCTATCTGCCCCATGAGCTGCTCCGCAGCCCCTCCGAGCCAAGCATCCATGAACGGGGAAAGGTAATTCTCCAGTTCGGGATAGGAAGTCAGTATCGGAAAAATATCCTCGTAACGGCGGTTCAAAAACTCGATGGCATGGGGAAACGTGCAGTATTTCCCGTTCTGATAGATTTTGAGATACCAGATAATACTGGCAAACAGAATGATAGGTGACTCCACGAAGAAGTCGCCCTGCTTTTGCACCCACGTTTTATTGAGGTTGAGCATTATCGTGTAGGCACTCTCGTAAGCGTCCGTAATATCCTCCATGAAATCCGGGTGTATGGGATTGCAACGGTGTGAGCGTCGCGGGTCGTCGAAATTGATCACATAGAATTTCGGCTTCACCTTGTAGCCCTCCGGGTGGTTCAGCAAATGGTTGTAGGCTATGGTGGACAAGTCACTGAATTTGAAGTCGTACACATACATTGAGAAGCCCTTTTCAATCTGTTGCTTGATAAAGCTGTTCACCACTGCGTAGGATTTGCCGCTGCCCGGCGTACCCAACACGATGGACGCACGGAAGGGATTCACCACATTGATCCAGCCGTTGTTCCAACGCTTTTTGTAATAGAAGCGTGTGGGCAGATTGACCGAATACTCGCTTTCGATGAGCCTTGTTTCCTGCATGAAACTCTCGTTCTCATTGTTGAAAACATCCTCCATCAGATTGTGTTTCAACAGACGGCTCATCCACAGACCGCCCATCAAAAGGCAGACATAGCCTGTACCGATGGTAATGATATACAGCCCCGTCACCGCTTCGACCGGCAACGGCAGAGCCAGTATCCACCAGTTCAGGAAAAACAGCACGGACCCGATGGCGAGTGCCGTCCATATTTTTCTCCAAGTGATTTTCTCTCCCTTGACACCCTTCGTACCCAGACAGGACAGGGCAAGCAGCAGGACGGCAAACAGCTTCGTGTACAGTATGGAATGGAACAGCCCCGCCGTGCGGTCGAAGTTCATCAGGATTTTGTCCACCACACCGATGTTCACGCCCCACAGCCGGATGGCTTCGTAGCAGAACCAGTACACGTTCATGACCACTAAAATGATACTCACGGCACGCAGAAAATCCATGATTTTCGCCAATGCCCTCAAATCGTCTTCTTGTTGTGACATACATTGATTTTTTAATTGTTGATACTCTGATTACATACCCAAGCCCTTGCGTTTTTTCTTCTTTTTGCGCTTCATCGCCCGGATGAAAGCCTCTTCCTCGGCATCTACCGCCGGACCTTCGGGAGTGAGCAAGCCCATTCCGCCCGATACGTCTTCACGGTCGTATGCGGTCTGCCCGTGCGCCTTGTCCGCAGCATCCACAGGGATGGATAGCGGTATCGGCGGCTGTCCTGCGTATGGCAGGGTAAAATGTTCCTGCAAGGCATTCGCCGAAAGCTCCTTGCCCATGCGTGAGCCGTTCAGCACGCACCCCGTGCGGTGGTCGATGAAAGTAGCCCCGTAGATGCGCCCTTCCTCCGTATGGCGCAACACGGTGTCGATGCCTTTCTCTTTGAGCAGGGACACAAACCTGTCCTTGTCATAAGTGCCTTGCAGCACGGAAAGGACGGTGCGTTTCGTCATGTCGGCGAGTTTCCTGTCCTTAATCTCAAGCTTGGAACGGGCAAACTTATTCTGCACGGCTTCATAGCCTGCGGACTTCCCGAAAAGCGAGGACTTGAACGGGTTGCCGACCTTGTTGCCCTTGTCGTCCGTGACGGAATAGACCAGCCCGTGATATTCCCGTCCGCGCACGTTACCCCTCGCTTCCTCCACCGTCATATTATATAAGGAAAGGAGCGCACGGTATTCGCCCATCGTCTGGAAACGGTACTGCCCGTTCAGAGCCTTCAGGGTATTGCCTACCTGCTTCTTCACATCGCCTGCCGATACGTCCACTTTACATAGCGGCGTGTCAAGACGGCGGTTCCTGCGCTCCGCATCGTGCAGCCCGTATTTCCTTTCAAGCTCACGAGTAATCTGCTTGCTGCGGTAGTAGTTGTTCTTGTCGCTGATACATTTCCCGTTCTCATCCACCCGCACCGTCACAATGTGCAGATGGTGACGGTCGATGTCCTCGTGCTTGAATACAAGATAAGGCTGGTTGCCAAAACCGAGCTTTTCCAGATACTCGCGGGCGATGTCCTGCAATTCCGCATCGGTCAGCACATCCTCCGGGTGCGGGTTGAGCGAGATATGCACCACCGGTTTCTCCACTTTCATCTGCGGTGGCAGGAAGGTGTGGAAGCCCTCCATCGCCTTGCCGATGTCCACCTTCCCCGAACCGTCATTATAGATGCGGTTGGTGGTGAGAAGCCGCCCCTGTGCCTCGTTAATCTTCTCCCCGTTGTAGGCAATCGCGCCGTACAACGAGCTGCCTACACTGATTTTTGCGACCATTTCGCCTCCATTTGAGTTTCACTCTTCTTCAAACGCGACTCGGCAGAGTCCAAACAAGTTTGGCTCTGCTCTCGCTGCTCTTTCAGCTCCCTTGACAGTTCCACAATCTGACGGCTCAGTTTCACGAGTTCGACGGTGTGTTGCTCCAATTTATAGAGCAACGCCATCGCCTTTTTCTCTGAAAAATGCAGCCTCAGTTCCTTCACGACTTGGTTGTAATTCGTACCTACGGCGCGGAACTGCGCATGAAAATCCGACAGCTTGGTGTAATAGTCCACCAACGTCTTGTCCACCTTCAGCACCTTGAACGGCTGTCCGAAGAAGTGCGCTTTGAGGAAAACCGACCGCGCATAGACACCCGATTTTCCGAACATGGCGAGGAAACGGTTGTGTTCCTCCTCGTTGAAACGGACGGTGTACCGGTACACCGCCGGATCAAGTTTGGGATTTCTCCCTGATTTGCTTTTCCTTTTCTCTTTCATATTACTTTGGATTTAGCGGATTGACGGCATAAGCCGCCGCTTCGGATTACAGCACCGCAGTTCTGAAAGGCTTCCCGACTTCGGAGGGAAAGCCCGCCCCCTGCAAGGGCAAGGCGTTTTCCGGGATGCTCAAAATATTTTGAGCGGCTGAAAACATACCTTGCTATGTTCAGGTGAACATAAAAATCCGTCAGGGGACGGATTGGGAAAATACCTTTCAGGACTCCGGGCCGCGCGCCATCGGCGAACCCTGCCGTCCGGGTGCAAAGTTACGCTCTTAAAGCGGTAACGAACAGATACTTGACCCGGCCAATGGCTGCCAACCGGCGCAACATGCCGCCACTTGCTTGGGAAGTGATACAAGTTCAAAAATATACTTGTTTATTTGCAGCATGATTCAAGAAACTAACGGTTTGAAGATATGAGGAAAGGAATATTCAAATACCCGGACAACCGCTTCGGCGGACACTTGCCGAAACGGATACCCGAACCGTCGGAAACCCGGTTGTCCGACAATTCGGTGACGCATGGATTCAATGACTTCATGACGCAGTGTCGTCATTCATCACTTGTCCGCCGCACCGCTTCACCGCAGAACCGGATACGCGGTGACCCGCCCGTGTGCCTGTTCACGGAAACGGATAATGCGGTAATTCAATTCGCATGTAAACAGAAAACAAAATCATCAACAATTAAACTGAATAGAACCATGAGTAAGGAAATCTTCGTTGCATTCGCAACACAGAAAGGTGGCATCGGCAAATCCACTGTCACGGCACTTGCCGCCAGCTACCTGCACAACGTGAAAGGCTACAATGTCGCCGTCGTGGACTGCGACGACCCGCAGCACAGCATCCACGGCCTGCGCGAACATGAGACGGCACTCATCGGCAGGAGCATCTACTTCAAGGCTCTCGCGTGCGACCATTTCCGCAAGATAAAGAAGAACGCCTATCCGGTCATCAAGAGCAACGCGGTGAACGCCCTCGACGATGCGGAAAGGATGATCGCCGCCGAGGTCGTGAAGCCCGACGTGGTTTTCTTCGACATGCCGGGGACACTCCGGAGCAACGGCGTGATAAAGACGCTCTCGCAGATGGACTACATCTTCACGCCCCTGAGTGCCGACCGCTTTGTCGTGGAAAGTACCCTGAAATTCGTCACGATGTTCCGCGACAGGCTGATGACAACCGGGCAAGCGAAAACAAAGGGGCTGCATCTGTTCTGGACGATGGTGGACGGCAGGGAGAGGAACGACCTGTACGGCATCTACGAGGAAGTGATAGCCGAAATGGGCTTCCCGGTGCTTTCCACCCGCCTGCCCGACAGCAAGAAGTTCCGCCGCGACCTTTCGGAAGAGCGCAAGAGCGTTTTCCGCTCCACCATCTTCCCGATGGACACGGCACTGCTGAAAGGGAGTGGCATCCGGGAGTTTTCCGAAGAGATAAGCGACATCATCAGACCGCAGTGAGCATGGGCAGCAGGAAAGTAAACACGGAAGGCATCGACGAGGAACTGCTGTTGGCATCTATCGGGCGGCGCACACAGGACGGGACACTACGCCCGGCGCAGGAAGACCCCGCAGCCGTACCGACCGGAGAGGACACCGCCGCACCGGAGCCGCCACCGGCTCAACCCGTGACACGGGAGAGAGCGCAGAGGGAAGGCGGCCGCCGGAAAAGGCAGGACGAGGACTATAACGAGCTGTTCCTGCGCCGCAACGAGATAAAGACCCGCCAGTGTGTCTATATCAGCCGCGACGTACACGGCAAGATCCTCAAAATCGTGAACGACATCGCCGGAGGGGAAATCTCTGTGGGCGGCTATGTGGATACCGTGCTGCGCCAGCATCTGGAACAGCACAAGGAGAGAATCAACGAACTGTACAAGAAACAACGTGAAGATCTGATTTGAAAATGGAAAAAGAAATGACACCGAATGAAAAAAGACCGCAGCAGGACTGCGGAGGCATGCTTGCCCAAGTGCAGGCGAGCGTGGAAATACTGTCGCCCGTCCCGGTGAGCGGCAAATGCTGCGAGAAGGACTATGAACGTCTATTCATCCGCGACCCGGAAGTAAAGGCGCGGGAGGGCAAGATGGCGTATGTGCGTCCGGAGTACCACGAGCGTATCATGCGCATCACCCGTGTAATCGGGCATGATAGGCTTACACTGTCCGCCTACATCGACCATGTGCTGACGCACCACTTCAACCAGTGCGAGGACGCTATAAAGAGCCTTTACGCCCGGAATTACAATTCAGTATTCTAACTAAAACCGGAAGTATATGAATGAAACAATCAGCATGACAGACATTCTGCTGGCGGTATCGGTCGGCTGCAACCTATGGTTCCTGTTCCTGCTCCTTTACGAGCGCATCATGGACATGCGGCTTGTCCGCTTCTTCAAGGGCATCGCCGGATTATGGCGGTCGTTGGACAGGAATGGGCCAAAGAGCGTAGCGGCACATGAGGAAGTTTCCACGGCAAAGGGGGACATCATCGGCAAGAGCCGTTTCAAAATGGCATCCACCCGGACAATCGCTGCCATACCGGCGCAAGAAGCCGCCACTTTGGAAAAAGGCATTGAGCTGTCGGAGGAAGAGGCTACTTTTGACGACGGAAACACGGAAACCGCGTCCCGCCCGGCGCAAGTCCCGGAGGAAAAGCTCGATGAGACCTTCACGAGCATGCCGCCGGAGGAACTGGGATACGGGGAGGACGAACCGGATGAAGACGCTTCGGACACGCCACGGGCTTCGGGCAGCAGCTTTGACGAGATTGACGACGCCTGCAAGACCGCCATGAACCCGGACGCGACACAGGCGGAACGTGAAAAGGCGGCGAAGGTGTTCACCGACATGGAAGGCACGGAGCTGTACGAGAAAATGATGGAAGGCTCTTCGGAGATAGGCATCCGCATCAAGGGGCTTATCGAGATCCGGCTGAAGAAACCCGAAAAGGAGTTCATCGTGCCGGACAACATCGAGGATTTCGACATCCGAAACTATGTATGACAACTGAAAAAGGAATGGACATGAAATAGTGACATCAACCCACGCGGCAAGGAAACGCAAGGCGTATCCCGTCCGCAACGGACACGCCCACGTCTGTGGAAACAAACGGGCATCCACTAAAACCAAAGTAAAGTAACAGAGTAACAACCGCCCGACAAAGGACTATCCACCCTTTCGACGGCAAAAAACAAGGACAATTCATGAACAAGAACATCTTGAAAAACAGAAAAGCAATCCTATCCGCGGCACTTTTCATCGCCGCAACCGCCTCCGCTTTCGCGCAAGGAAACGGCATCGCGGGCATCAACGAAGCCACCTCTATGGTGAGTTCGTATTTCGACCCCGGAACTAAACTGATATACGCCATCGGCGCGGTCGTCGGGCTTATCGGGGGCGTGAAAGTGTACGGAAAATTCTCATCGGGTGACCCCGACACCTCAAAAACAGCAGCAAGCTGGTTCGGCGCGTGTATCTTCCTGATTGTAGCCGCCACCATCCTGCGCTCATTCTTCCTTTAATGTAATAATGTATGGCTGAATACCCGGTAAACAAGGGTATCGGCCGTCCGGTAGAGTTCAAGGGCTTGAAGGCACAGTACCTCTTCATTTTCTGCGGAGGTCTGCTGGCTCTCTTCGTCCTGTTCGTCATCCTCTACATGGTCGGTATCGACCAGTGGATATGTATCGGCTTCGGCGCGGCATCGTCCTCCCTCCTTGTGTGGCAGACCTTCGCGCTGAACGCCCGGTACGGCGAACACGGGCTGATGAAATTGGGAGCGTCACGGAGCCATCCCCGATACCTTATCAACCGGCGGCGGATAACCCGTCTGTTCAAACGACAACGAAAGGAAGAAACGACATGAGGAATACATCAAAAATGACAACACTGGAAAACAAGTTTCCCCTGCTTGCGGTGGAGCATGGCTGCATCATCTCAAAGGACGCCGACATCACGGTGGCTTTCGAGGTGGAGCTGCCGGAGCTTTACACCGTGACGGGCGCGGAGTACGAGGCGATACACGGCTGCTGGTGCAAGGCAATCAAGGTGCTGCCGGACTACTCCGTCGTTCACAAGCAGGACTGGTTTATCAAGGAACGCTACAAGCCGGAGCTTCAGAAGGACGACATGAGTTTCCTCTCACGGAGCTTCGAGCGTCACTTCAACGAGCGTCCGTACCTGAAACACACCTGCTACCTCTACCTGACCAAGACGACGAAGGAGCGTAGCCGGATGCAGAGCAACTTCAGCACGCTGTGCCGAGGGCACATCATCCCGAAAGAGCTGGACAGGGAAACCACGACCAAGTTCATGGAAGCCTGCGAACAGTTCGAGCGTATCATGAACGACAGCGGGCTTGTCAGGTTGCGCCGCCTCTCCACCGACGAGATTGTGGGGACGGAGGGTAAGGCGGGGCTGGTAGAACGCTACTTCTCGCTCATGCCGGAAGGTGACATCACCTTGCAGGACATCGAACTTTCGGCAAGGGAGATGCGCATCGGCGACAACCGCCTGTGTCTGCACACCCTCTCCGACGCGGAAGACCTGCCGGGCAAGGTGGCTACCGACACCCGTTACGAGAAGCTCTCCACCGACCGGAGCGACTGCCGCCTCTCCTTCGCCTCCCCGGTGGGGCTGCTGCTCTCCTGCAACCATATCTACAACCAGTATGTGCTGATAAATAACAGCGAGGAAGCCTTGCAGAAGTTCGAGAAGTCCGCCCGTAACATGCAGTCGCTCTCACGCTATTCAAGGAGCAACAGCATCAACCGCGAGTGGATAGACCAATACCTGAACGAAGCCCGGTCCTACGGGCTGACCTCGGTACGGGCGCACTTCAACGTCATGGCGTGGAGCGACGACGCGGAGGAACTGAAGCACATAAGGAACGACGTGGGCAGCCAGCTGGCAAGCATGGAGTGCGTGCCGCGCCACAACACCATCGACTGCCCTACACTCTACTGGGCGGCGATACCCGGCAATGCGGCGGACTTCCCGGCGGAAGAGAGTTTCCACACCTTCATCGAACAGGCGGTGTGCCTGTTCACAGAGGAAACCAACTACCGCAGCTCGCTCTCGCCCTTCGGCATCAAGATGGTGGACAGGCTCACAGGGAAACCGCTGCACCTCGACATCAGCGACCTTCCGATGAAGCGGGGTATCACGACCAACCGCAACAAGTTCGTGCTGGGTCCTTCGGGCAGCGGCAAGTCTTTCTTCATGAACCACCTCGTGCGCCAATATTATGAGCAAGGCGCACATGTGGTATTGGTGGACACGGGAAACTCCTATCAGGGCTTGTGCGGCATGATCCGGCGCAAGACAGGCGGAGTGGACGGCGTGTATTTCACCTACACGGAAGAGAAGCCCATATCATTCAACCCGTTCTACACCGATGATTACATCTTCGATGTGGAGAAGAAGGACAGCATCAAGACCCTGCTTCTTACGCTCTGGAAATCGGAGGACGACAAGGTGACGAAGACGGAGAGCGGCGAACTGGGCAGTGCCGTGAGTGCCTACATCGAGCGTATCCAATCCGACCGTAGCATCGTGCCGTCGTTCAACACTTTCTACGAGTATATGCGCGACGACTACCGCACGGAACTGGCGCAGCGCGACATCAAGGTGGAGAAGTCCGACTTCAACATCGACAACATGCTCACCACCATGCGGCAGTATTACCGGGGCGGACGTTACGACTTCCTGCTCAACTCCACGGAGAACATCGATCTGCTCGGCAAGCGGTTCATCGTCTTCGAGATTGACAGTATAAAAGAGAACCGCGAACTGTTCCCCGTCGTGACTATCATCATCATGGAAGCCTTCATCAACAAGATGCGGCGGCTGAAAGGGGTGCGGAAACAGCTTATCGTGGAGGAGGCTTGGAAGGCCCTCTCTTCGGCAAACATGGCTGAATACCTACGTTATATGTACAAGACGGTCAGAAAATATTACGGCGAGGCAATCGTGGTGACGCAGGAGGTGGACGACATCATCAGTTCTCCGGTGGTCAAGGAGAGCATCATCAACAACTCCGACTGCAAGATACTTCTCGACCAGCGCAAGTATATGAACAAGTTCGACCAGATACAGGCGTTGCTCGGACTGACGGAAAAGGAGAAGTCGCAGATACTCTCCATCAACATGGCGAACAACCCTTCACGGCTCTACAAGGAGGTGTGGATAGGCTTGGGTGGCACACAATCGGCGGTCTATGCCACCGAGGTCAGTGCAGAAGAGTATCTGGCGTACACTACCGAAGAAACGGAAAAAGTGGAGGTTTACCGTCTGGCGGAGAAGCTGGGCGGTGACATCGAAGCCGCCATCCGGCAGCTTGCCGAAAGGCGGAGGAACAAGGAATAACTAAAACAGAATGTATCAACAAAAAAAGGAAAACGCATATGAATTTACCAAAAGTGAAAATGCTGCAAGTCAGCAAGTGTCTGATCGGATTGGCGGTCATGATGCTGCAATCCTGCGACGTGGCCGACAACCGCCGTGATATGCTGTGCGGGAACTGGGAGAGCGTGGAGGGGAAGCCCGACGTGCTTATCTACAAGGAGGGCGAAGCCTACAAGGTGACGGTGTTCCGCCGGAGCGGTCTGCGCCGCAAGCTGAAACCGGAAACCTATCTCTTGCAGGAGAAAACCGGCAACCTGTTCATGAACACCGGCTTCCGCATCGACGTGTCCTATAACGAGGCCACGGACGTGCTGACCTTCTCGCCGGGCGGCGACTATGTGCGGGTGAAACCGCAGCCGGGACACCCGACAGAAGAATAACAACCACTAAAATCCAAAGTAACATGAGAACAAGAATAACAATGATTATCTGCCTGTGCCTGCTTTTCGCAGGCAGGGCAAGCGCACAGTGGGTCGTAAGCGATCCGGGCAATCTGGCGCAGGGTATCATCAATGCCTCCAAAAACATCATCCATACCTCCAAGACTGCCACGAACATGGTGAGCAACTTTCAGGAAACGGTGAAAATCTATCAGCAGGGCAAAAAGTATTACGATGCTCTCAAATCGGTGAACAATCTCGTCAAGGACGCCCGCAAGGTGCAGCAGACCATCCTGATGGTAGGCGACATCACCGACATTTATGTAAACAGTTTCCAAAGGATGCTCCGTGATGGAAATTTCAGACCAGAAGAGCTGTCGGCAATCGCTTTCGGTTACACGAAACTGCTGGAAGAGAGCAACGAAGTATTGACGGAACTGAAGAATGTGGTGAACATCACCACGCTCTCCATGACCGACAAGGAGCGCATGGACGTGGTGGAACGCTGCCACTCGAAGATGAAGCGTTACCGCAACCTCGTAAGTTACTACACGAACAAGAACATCTCCGTGAGCTACCTGCGTGCGAAAAAGAAGAACGACCTCGACCGCATCATGGGGCTGTACGGAAACATGAACGAAAGATACTGGTAGCCTATGAATTTCGACAACCTTCACCAGATTCTACGTTCGCTTTACGAGCAGATGATGCCGTTGTGCGGAGACATGGCGGGTGTGGCGAAAGGCATCGCCGGACTGGGTGCGCTGTTCTACGTCGCCTACCGGGTATGGCAGTCGCTGGCGAGAGCCGAACCGATAGACGTATTCCCGATGCTCCGTCCTTTTGCCATCGGTCTGTGCATCATGTTCTTCCCGACTGTGGTGCTGGGCACGATAAACAGCATCCTCTCACCCGTCGTACAGGGCACGGCAAAGATGCTGGAGGCGGAAACGCTGGACATGAACACCTACCGCCAGCAGAAGGACAAATTGGAATACGAGGCGATGATGCGCAACCCCGAAACCGCCTACCTCGTGTCCAACGAGGAGTTTGACAAGCAGCTGGAGGAACTCGGCTGGTCGCCCTCCGACATGGTGACGATGGCGGGGATGTATATCGACCGGGGAATGTACAACATGAAGAAAAACATCCGCGACTTCTTCCGCGAGATACTGGAATTGCTGTTCCAAGCCGCCGCCCTCGTGATAGACACCGTCCGAACCTTCTTCCTCGTGGTGCTGGCGATACTCGGTCCGATAGCCTTCGCCATATCGGTGTGGGACGGTTTCCAAAGCACGCTCACGCAGTGGATATGCCGCTACATACAGGTATATCTGTGGCTGCCGGTGTCGGACATGTTCAGCACCATACTGGCGAAGATACAGGTGCTGATGCTGCAAAGCGACATCGAGCGGATGCAGGCAGACCCGAACTTCTCGCTGGATTCGAGCGACGGGGTGTACATCGTGTTCCTCTGCATCGGCATCATCGGCTACTTCACCATTCCCACCGTTGCCGGCTGGATTATCCAAGCCGGAGGCATGGGCGGTTACGGTCGCAACGTGAACCAGATGGCGGGACGTGCCGGAGGAATGGCGGGCAGTGTTGCCGGAGCTGCGACAGGCAATATGATGGGACGTGCCGGCAAATTGCTGAAATAACAATCATGTAGAATCATTGAAACAGAATTAAGAATGGAATTTAAGTCACTCAGAAACATCGAATCATCGTTCAGGCAGCTACGCCTGTTCGGTATCGTCTTCCTCTCGCTGTGCGCTGTGGTGACGGTGTGGAGCGTGTGGAACTCCTACCGTTTCGCAGAGAAGCAACGGGAGAAAATCTATGTGCTGGACAACGGCAAGTCGCTGATGCTGGCTCTCTCTCAGGATTTATCGCAGAACCGCCCGGCGGAAGCACGGGAGCATGTGCGCCGCTTCCACGAGCTTTTCTTCACGCTGTCACCTGAAAAAAGCGCGATTGAACACAACGTAAAACGTGCCCTGCTGCTGGCGGACAAGAGCGTGTACCACTATTATTCGGACTTCGCGGAGAAGGGGTACTACAACCGCATCATCGCCGGGAACATCAACCAAGTGCTGAAGGTGGACAGCGTGGTGTGCGACTTCAACGCCTATCCCTACCGTGCCGTGACCTACGCCACGCAGAAAATCATCCGGCAAAGCAACGTCACCGAGCGCAGCCTCGTGACCACCTGCCGCCTGCTGAACGCATCGCGGTCGGACGACAACCCAAACGGTTTCACCATCGAGGGGTTCACCATCATCGAGAACAAGGATTTACAGACAATCAAACGGTAACAGGACATGAAAAGTATCAGAAAATCAATGTGGGGCATGTATTGGAAACTCCACGACAAACGGAAACGGCTGGTGGCAAGGCTCAAAGGGTATCTGGACGGTTTGCCGCCGGAAACACGCCGCCGCATCGTGCTGGGGATGCTCGCCGCCTTCGCGATGCTTGCCCTCTACACCTTCGGCAGAGCCGTCTATGACATCGGCAGAAACGACGGCTCACGTATGGATACGGGACATGCCGGACGGGTGGAACTACCGACCCCGGTGGAAACTGACAATCACTTAACACCTTATTTATATGGAACAGACGAAGAATGAATCAACGAAAGAGAACAAAGCCGCTCCCGACGCGGGAAAGCCGAAAAAGGAGCGCGAACCGCTGACAGAGGCGCAGCGGCTGAAACGGCAGAAGATGATAGTCCTGCCTGCTATGGTGCTGGTCTTCATCGGGGCGATGTGGTTGATATTCGCCCCTTCCTCCGGCAAGGAACAACCGCCGGGAACGGACGGCTACAACACCGAGATGCCAGACGCGGACAAGGCGAACCGGCAGATTATCGGCGACAAGCTGAAAGCCTACGAGCATGGGGAGATGGAAGAGCGTCAGGAGAGCCGCAACCGTGCCATCGGGCAGCTGGGCGACATGTTCGACCGCGAGATAGCGGGAACGGAGGACGGTACGGACTTCGACCTCGCCAATCCGGGCGGCAAGGAAGAAAGGGCAAAGCCTGCCACGCCGCAAACCATCCAATCCTCCGCAGCCGCCTACCGTGACCTGAACGCCACCCTCGGCAACTTTTACGAACAGCCGAAGAATGACAATGCGGAGATGGATGTGCTATTGGAGCGCATCGCCTCGTTGGAATCGGAACTGGAAAGTGAAAAAGGCAGGACTTCATCTATAGACGAACAGGTGGCACTTATGGAGAAGTCCTATGAGCTGGCGGCAAAGTACATGGGCGGTCAGAACGGTGGGAAGCCGGAACAGGCGGCAGAGCCTGCCACCGTGCAGAAGGGAAAGAAGAACACGGCGACACCCGTAAGGCAAGTGACCCGCCAAGTCGTTTCCTCCCTTGCACAGCCCATGAGCAACGCGGAGTTTGTCGCCACTTTCTCACAGGAACGCAACCGGGGTTTCAACACGGCTGTCGGCACGGCGGAGGTATCGGACAGGAACACCATCCCGGCGTGTGTGCATGAGGCGCAGAGCGTGACGGACGGGCAGACGGTAAGGCTTCGCCTGCTGGAGCCTATGGCGGTGGCGGGCAGGACAATCCCACGGGGTGCGGTGGTGGTCGGCACGGGCAAGATACAGGGTGAACGACTCGACATCGGGATCACCTCGCTGGAATACGACGGCACGATTATCCCCGTGGAGCTTGCGGTCTATGACACGGACGGACAGCCCGGCATCTTCATCCCGAACTCGATGGAGATGAACGCCGTCCGAGAGGTCGCCGCCAACATGGGAGGTTCGTTGGGTAGCAGCATCAATATCTCCACCAATGCCGGGGCGCAGCTCGCCTCCGACTTGGGCAAGGGGCTGATACAAGGAACGAGCCAGTACATCGCGGGGAAGATGCGCACCGTCAAGGTGCATCTGAAAGCCGGGTACAGGGTCATGCTTTACCAAGAAAAAGATTGAAATCAATAAAAAAATTACCACTAAAATCCAAAAGTAATGAGAAAAGTAATCATCATGTTTGCCCTCGCTATGGGCATCGCAACTGCCAACGCGCAGGAGAATGTAACCGTTGAAACGACCAACGGAAGTGAACAGCCGACCTTGACGAAGGAGGTCTATCCGCAGAAGGAGGCGGACGGAGACCTGTATCACGGTCTGTCGCGCAAGCTGACCTTCGACCGCATGATACCGCCGCACGGTCTGGAAGTGACCTACGACAAGACCGTCCACGTCATTTTTCCGGCGGAGGTGCGCTATGTCGATTTAGGCTCGCCCGACCTGATTGCCGGGAAAGCCGACGGAGCGGAGAACATCATCCGTGTGAAGGCTACCGTAAGGAATTTTCCCAACGAAACGAATATGTCCGTCATCACGGAGGACGGCAGTTTCTACACCTTCAACGTGAAGTACGCCGCCGAACCGCTGTTGCTCAATGTGGAGATGTGCGACTTCATCCATGACGGCAGCACGGTGAACCGCCCGAATAACGCACAGGAAATCTATCTGAAAGAGCTGGGCAGCGAAAGCCCGATGCTGGTGCGACTTATCATGAAGTCCATCCACAAACAGAACAAGCGCGAAGTGAAGCATATCGGCTGCAAGCGTTTCGGCATCCAGTATCTTCTCAAAGGCATCTACACGCACAACGGATTGCTCTATTTCCACACGGAGATAAAGAACCAGAGCAACGTGCCTTTCGATGTGGA
>NZ_QTLN01000004.1:0-305199 GCF_003602735.1 Bacteroides sp. AF39-16AC
GTGGGGCACTTTTTAAATGTTGTTCCGGGTCCCTTTTCAAGTGTTAGCTACACCTATGGTGCAAGGAAGTGCGATGCGGTAGAGATTTGGGACCGTATATCCCGTAAAGCCGACAATGCGTTCGACTATATCAACACTATCATCATGGTGGATAACTGGCTACCCAACTTCGACATGAACGAGCAACTCAAGATAGACAAGCACATCCCCGAGAACTTGCAGAAGATAACGGCAGATATCAACAGTCGGCAGCATTGGCACGAACCGGTGACGGAGGAGGAACGGCAACAGCACCAAGGTTTTATGCAGCGGAGTGGACTCGACCCCGAGGTGGGCTTCCTGATGAAAAGCGAGAAGTTCTTTACCGTGACTGATGCTTGTATTGACTGTGGCATCTGCACCTACGTTTGTCCGCGCGGCAATTATGAGCTGACGTCGAGAGGAGTGAAGACGTCCGGTGACTGCGAGTTCTGTTTTGCCTGCATACAGAATTGTCCGCAGAAGGCTATTCAGTTCATAAAGCAGGAAGATGGCTCTTTTCCTGACGGAACGGAGAAGAACCCCAATGCCCGCTATCGTAATGAGCATATTTCGCTAATAGATCTGAAACGGGCAAACAATCAAAAACTATAATCATTAACCTCTGTATTTTGTCGGATTTACACCCAGATGTTGTTGTACGTAACGGCTAAAATAAGCAGGAGAGGAAAAACCGAACATATCGGAAATACGGACGAACGTTAGTGATTTGTCGCGCAGCAAACGCGAGATGTCGAGTGTGGTATAACGGTTTATCCAGTAGTTTGCTGTATAACCGCTTACTTTCTTGGAAACTTCCGAAAGATATTTGGAGGTGACACATAGGCAGTCGGCATAATAGGTCACTTCACGATGCTCGCGGAAAGTTCCGTTCTCCAGCATGTTGAGGAAACGGCTCATGATGGAAGCATTTTGTACAGAGATATTGTCCTCGCCATATAGATGGGAGTGGAAATCGAAGAAGTCGAGTATCAACATCTGTGTGGAGGCGATAAGCATATCGCGATGGAAATGATGGTCTGTATTCCGGAGTCTGTATTCCACTTGTTCAAAATCCCGGAGACATAGCTCTTGCTGTTCGGTAGTCAGGGACATGATAGGATTGAGAAATAGGGAAAGTTGCCCTTTCATGCCGTAGTTGTTCTGTGGTGTACTCAGCACCACAAAGCCCGATGCGATATAGATGACCTTTACGCGAAAATCTTCTGAAGGTTGAATTTTCTCTACCAGTTTTCCTTTGCGGACAATCATCAGGTCGCCGGCACGTAGCTCGCGCTCCTCTCCATTGTACTTCAATCGGCAGATTCCTGACAGACAGAGGGCGTGTGCAAGATAGCCACTGTATGCGTCCGTCCCCAGACCTTGAAGAGTATCGGCTATTATAATATTTGCGGTTTCTCCCATTATACAGTTGTTTGGTTTCGATCACAAAAGTATATGTTTCCAATAATATAACTTCTATTGTGGGCAAGAAATATATTGCCTTTTTTATTCATTTCAAATCTGCCCGAATTTCGCAAATTCTTCATACCTTTGCATCCGTTAATTTTAGAAACCAATAACAAAACAGAACTTATGGGAGGTTTTTTCGGAACAGTCGCCAAGGCAACAAGCTGTGTGGCAGATTTGTTTTACGGCACAGATTATAATTCACATTTAGGGACAAAACGTGGTGGGTTGGCTACATACGATGCAGAAACGGAGCAGTTTACCCGTTCCATTCACAATCTGGAAAGCACTTATTTCCGCACGAAGTTTGAGGATGAACTGGATAAGTTCAAAGGAAATTCCGGAATAGGAATCATCAGTGACACAGACCCTCAACCCCTTATCCTTAACTCCCACCTCGGTCGCTTTGCCATTGTAACGGTAGCCAAAATAGTAAATCTGCAAGAACTGGAAACAAAACTGTTGGCCCAAAACATGCACTTCGCCGAACTCAGTTCGGGCAAAACCAATCAGACGGAACTTATCGCCCTCCTTATTATACAAGGAAAGACATTTGTCGAAGGAATTGAAAATGTGTATAAGCATATCAAAGGTTCCTGCTCCATGCTGTTATTGACGGAAGACGGCATCATTGCCGCTCGCGACCGCTGGGGACGTACTCCGATTGTGATTGGCAAGAAAGACGGAGCGTATGCCGCCACAAGTGAGTCGAGCAGCTTTCCGAATCTTGGTTATGAGATAGACCGTTATTTGGGACCCGGAGAGATTGTTCGCCTGCGTGCCGATGGTGTGGAACAGATGCGCAAGCCTGATGAGGGAATGCAGATTTGTTCCTTCCTATGGGTATATTACGGTTTCCCCACTTCCTGCTACGAAGGTAAGAATGTGGAGGAAGTGCGTTTTGCCTCCGGTTTCAAGATGGCACAGACAGATAAGTCAGAGGTGGATTGTGCCTGCGGTATTCCTGATTCGGGTGTAGGTATGGCGCTTGGGTATGCCGAAGGTAAAGGAGTTCCTTATCATCGTGCCATTTCCAAATATACTCCGACTTGGCCTCGTAGTTTTACTCCCAGCAAGCAGGAATTGCGTTCGCTGGTGGCAAAGATGAAGCTGATTCCCAATCGTGCCATGCTCGAGGGTAAGCGTCTGCTGTTCTGTGATGACTCTATTGTCCGGGGGACCCAGTTGCACGACAATGTGAAGGTGCTGTATGAGTATGGTGCCAAGGAGGTGCATATCCGGATTGCTTGTCCTCCATTGATATATAGCTGCCCGTTTGTAGGATTCACGGCTTCCAAAAGCGACATGGAACTGATTACCCGTCGTGTCATCAAGGAACTGGAGGGTGACGAGAATAAGAATCTCGATAAGTATGCCACTACCGGCTCACCCGAATACGAAAAGATGGTGGACGTTATCCGCGAGCGTTTCGGACTTTCATCCTTGAAGTTCAATACGTTGGAAACTCTGGTTGAGGCTATCGGATTGCCTAAGTGTAAGATATGTACGCATTGTTTTGATGGTAGCAGCCATTTTTGATTGACATTTTGTCCTTAAGAAATAAAAAAGAGGCGTGAATTGCTTGGCAGTTCACGCCCCTTTTTTTATCTTTACAGCACAAAATAGTGGTTAATGATTAGTGATTAATGATTAATGCCATTCGGATAATGCTTTTCGCCAATTACTAATCACTGACCATTAATCACTAACCATTAATCACTAATCATTATTCATCATGACTTTAGTAGAACGTTTTTTAAAGTACGTAAGCTTCGATACTCAGTCCAGTGAAGAGACTGAGATTACTCCGAGTACTCCGGGGCAAATGGTGTTTGCCCGGTATCTGAAAGAAGAATTGGAAACTTTGGGTCTGGAAGAAATCACGTTGGACGAAAATGGTTATCTGTTCGCCACTCTTCCTGCCAATACAGACAAGCCGTTGCCCGTCATCGGCTTTATTGCCCACATGGATACAAGCCCCGATATGAGTGGCAAGAATGTTTCTCCGCGTATCGTGCAGAATTATGACGGTAAGGACATTGTTCTTTGCGCCGAAGAGAATGTGGTTCTTTCTCCTGCCCAGTTCCCCGAACTGCTCGACCATCAAGGGGAAGATTTGATTGTGACCGACGGCAAGACCTTGCTTGGTGCCGATGATAAAGCCGGTATTGCCGAAATTGTATCGGCGGTGGTATATCTGAAGGAGCACCCCGAAATCAAGCACGGTAAAATCCGTATCGGCTTTAATCCGGATGAGGAAATCGGTCTGGGTGCCCATAAGTTCAATGTAGCGCAGTTCGGCTGCGAATGGGCCTATACCATGGATGGCGGAGAAGTGGGTGAACTTGAATTCGAGAACTTCAATGCGGCCTCTGCCAAGATAAGCTTCAAGGGACGGAATGTGCATCCGGGCTATGCCAAGAATAAGATGATTAACTCTATCCGCGTTGCCAACCGTTTCATGTCCATGCTTCCGGCTGACGAGGCTCCGGAGCATACCGAAGGTTACGAAGGTTTCTATCATCTGATAGGTATTACCGGCGAGGTGGAGCAGACAACAGTCTCTTACATTATCCGTGACCACGACCGCACCCGCTTCGAAGAGCGCAAGAAGGAGATGGAACGTCTTGTGGCAAAAATCAATGAAGAATACGGTCCGGGTACCGCTACTCTGGAACTTCGCGACCAATACTATAATATGCGCGAGCAGATTGAACCGGTGATGCATATCATCGACACCGCTTTTGCCGCCATGAAGGCGGTAGGTGTAGAGCCTCGTGTAAAAGCCATTCGCGGAGGTACGGACGGCGCCCAGCTCTCTTTCAAGGGCCTGCCTTGTCCCAATATCTTTGCCGGTGGCTTGAACTTCCACGGCCGCTATGAGTTCGTGCCTATCCAGAACATGGAGAAAGCCATGAACGTCATCGTCAAGATTGCCGAGCTCGTAGCAAGCAAATAGATAATTCATAACTCATAACTCTAATAGTTCCATGAAAACCACTCCGTTTACCGAAAAACACATCTCGCAGGGTGCCAAGATGCACGAGTTTGCGGGATATAATATGCCTATCGAGTATTCCGGCATCATTGACGAGCATCTTACAGTATGTCAGGGTGTCGGTGTATTCGACGTCTCACACATGGGAGAATTTTGGGTGAAAGGTCCCCATGCTTTGGACTTTCTGCAGAAAGTGACTTCCAATAACATAGCTGCCCTCACACCGGGGAAAGTACAGTATACCTGCTTCCCAAATGAAAATGGAGGCATTGTGGACGACCTTCTGGTCTATCATTATGAGCCGGAGAAATACCTGCTTGTCGTGAATGCGTCGAACATTGAGAAAGACTGGAACTGGTGTGTGTCTCATAACACGGAAGGCGCTGAATTGGAAAATGCTTCCGAGCACATGGCACAGCTTGCTGTGCAAGGACCGAAGGCTATTCAGGCTTTGCAGAAGCTGACTTCCATTAATCTTTCCGACCTTCCTTACTATACTTTTACCCACGGTGAGTTTGCCGGAGAAAAGGATGTCATTATCTCCAATACCGGATATACCGGCGCGGGTGGTTTTGAACTTTACTTCTATCCGGAGGCTGCCATGAAGATTTGGGATGCCGTGTTCGAGGCAGGCGCGGAGTTCGGCATTAAGCCAGTTGGTCTGGGTGCGCGCGATACGCTTCGTCTGGAAATGGGATTCTGTTTGTATGGCAATGATTTGGATGACACCACTTCGCCCATTGAAGCGGGTTTAGGATGGATTACCAAGTTTGTGGAGGGAAAGAACTTCACCAATCGCCCGATGCTGGAAAAACAGAAAGCGGAAGGCACTACCCGTAAGTTGGTGGGATTTGAGATGATAGACCGCGGTATCCCCCGTCATGGTTACGAGCTGTATAGTACAGACGGTATTGCCATCGGTGTGGTTACCTCCGGAACTATGTCGCCTACCCGTAAGATTGGTATCGGAATGGGGTATATCAGACCCGAATACAGCAAGGTCGGTACGGAAATCTGCATTGACATGCGGGGACGTAAGCTGAAAGCTGTGGTTGTGAAGCCGCCGTTCCGCAAACAGTAGTTTGAATAAATGACTGAGAATGAAGAATTTGGCTGCGCAATGATGCCGCATGACAAATTCTTCATTCTTTATTCTTAGTTATTCCTTTCTCTATATTCTGCTTATCCTATCCAGCATTTGGTTTGCCCAACCTATCTCTTTATTGGTCCATTCCTTTTCGGTTCCTTCTATGCCCTGGCCTTCGTAGGCCGAAAGCAAGATGATGTATTCTTTCAGTATATCGGTGGCTTGGGCTTGTTTGTTCATGCGCATCAATAATAGTATTTTTTGTTTATATATGTCCAGATTGGGGCTTGTTCCTGCCATCTCCTGGGCTTTATCAAGCATGGCGAGGCAGCGGTTGTTCACTTCTTCCGTATTAGACAGTGCCATTTCCGCTTTTACCAGGATGATGTAGTCATTGTCCGTGGCTAGTCTGTTGTCAATGTTCTTGCGTATCAGCCGGGCAGTTTCCTTATAGCGCTTGTTGGCGTAGTTCATACTTGCGTTGAAAGAAACGACATCGCTGGTAGTCCGTAGGTAGGGGCGGGCACTCAAGCTATGGGATTCACCGGCCTTTTCTATACGCTTTTGCAGGTCGCCGATGCTGCCGTAGCGAGGAATATCCTTGTTGCGCTGGTGCAGGTTGTAATACCCTATAATTTTACTGAGGGCCGATGCGATTCCGTCGGGATTATAGCCCTTGAATGCCAGAAGTTGGCGCGCAAGGCGGTCTGAAGAGATTTCCTGGGAAGTTTTGTATTTCATCCCCAACCGGTCCGTTGCCGGAATGCTCAAAAGGGAAGCGATGGCTCCGATATCTGCCACCAGACTGACGGCATAAGCATCTTCATTATCGTCCCAGTAGGCCACATCGAGGGCTGCACTGGCGGTAGTGGCAAAGACATCTGCCCAAAAAGCTGCACGCTTGGCACGCCGCTCGGCACGGTAAATGTTGTTTACCTGATGGTCGAGGACGAAATGTCCCAGCTCACATGCGATGACGGCGGCCAGTTCGTCTTCGGAATCAAGAGTGCAGAGGAGGCCCGTACTGATAACCATGGAGCCGTTGGGAAGCATGAAGGCATCTGGTTCGGGCGACTGGATGATACGTATGTTCAGACTCTCCCCGCGATTGCTGTCAATGGTGGTGGCGTTCAACTTGGAGAACACTCCCTGCACGTACGAAACGATGTAATCTTCCTGATAGGCTATCTCATTCAGTTTGTCGAGATAGTCCAGGCACTCTTCGTCGATTTCCTGGCGCAGTTTGTGCTTGTAGCCGCGGTCGCTGAAATATTCGTAAAGATGGTTTTTCAAGTATATCTGCTGCCAGAATTCCCGGTCGGTTTGCGGAGCGGATATGGCAATGTGCCCCATCTCATTCGAAGGAATGGTCTCTTGCATGCCGTTCATTTCGACAGCATAGTAAATGTTGTTGCTGCTTTCACCGGGATTCTTCATTTTGACAACCCGGCGGATAATGACCGGTGTACCGGCGGGAGATTGCCGGTACTCTTTTGTCAATTCTCCTTTGACAGCGATGTTCCCGCTTAAATCTTTGTACTTTTGGGGCTTGGCAAATCCTGCCGTTGCGACAAGGATTGTCAGGATGAATAGGGTGGCAAGTCGTTTCATGATTAGTATATGTTTTCGGTTTTGATGATACAAAAATAGGGAAGTGTTTTTTCCCTTTCTCGTTTTTTTCCCTATTCTGTGATAGGAGATTCCCTATTTATCGGTCCTGCAGTGGAGGCGGAAACAAAAAAGGGAACCTTTCAGTGAAAGACTCCCTTTTTTCAGTTTGCTTGAAAACTGATTATTTCTTACGGTTACCGTAACGGCTCATGAACTTATCAACACGACCGGCAGTGTCAACCAGCTTAGACTTACCTGTGTAGAACGGGTGAGAAGTGCTGGAGATTTCCAGCTTTACCAGCGGATAAGTTTCACCTTCGAATTCGATAGTCTCTTTCGTGTTGCAAGTGGAACGAGACAAGAATACATCACCATTTGACATATCTTTAAATACTACCGGACGGTAATTTTCAGGATGAATACCTTTTTTCATTTTGATATTTTCTTTTAAAAATTTATATTCTGTTACTATTTTGGTAATAAATAGTGTAATGGTCTTCTTTTCAGAGCGCAAAGATAGTGCAAGTTGGAGACTCTACAAAATAAATTCAGATTTATTTTTATTTAGTAGGTTTATCGCATTTTATTTCTGATTTTTGCAGGACTTAATCTTGTGAATTTATGAGGAAACTACTTGTCTTATGCTCTTTCTGGCTGTGCGTGGCAACGCTGGGGGCACAAAATGCGGAACGGAAACTGTATAGTGTTGCGTTCTATAATCTTGAAAACCTGTTCGATACGGTTCATGATGCCGGTAAGAACGACCATGAGTTCCTGCCCGACGGCAGTTACCAATGGACGGTAAAGAAGTATGAGTCTAAACTACAGAACCTTTCCAAAGTGTTGGGTTCCCTTTCGCGTGATTTAGTGCCGGAAGGTCCGGCATTCATCGGTGTGGCAGAGGCGGAGAACAGCCGAGTGCTGGAAGACCTCGTGAAGCAGCCGGCCATTTCCAATTATGAGTTCGTGCATTATGAAGGACCGGACAGACGGGGTATAGACTGTGCCTTGCTGTACGACCCGAAGCAGTTCAGCGTT
Source organism: Bacteroides sp. AF39-16AC (assembly GCF_003602735.1). Lineage (NCBI taxonomy): Bacteria > Pseudomonadati > Bacteroidota > Bacteroidia > Bacteroidales > Bacteroidaceae > Bacteroides > Bacteroides sp. AF39-16AC. The sequence goes on from NZ_QTLN01000004.1 coordinate 8,223, forward strand.
ACCCACTCGAAGTTGGTGCTTTCCACTCCTTTTGAGGGGGATACGGTGCACTTGACGCGCGGCTTCCTGATTGTGGACGGACAACTGGCGGGAGAGCGTGTCTGCGTGATAGTGAACCACTGGCCCTCCCGTGGGGCGAAGTCACCGGTGCGTGTGCATGCAGCCAGGCAAGTAAAGGCCTTGAAGGACTCTCTGATGCGTAGCGACAAGAAGCTGAAGCTCATCGTGATGGGGGATATGAATGACGACCCGATGGATGAAAGCATGGAGGTGCTGGGTGCACGCAAATATCCGAAGCAGGTGAAGAAAGGCGAATTCTACAATCCCTGGTGGGAGACACTGGAAGACAAGGGAGTGGGGACATTGCTCTATCGGGGCAAGTGGAACTTGTTTGACCAGATTGTCATTTCGAAACCGTTGCTGAAGGCTAAGAAAGGGTTGCGCTATGATCACAATGAAGTTTTCATCCGCGATTATCTGATTCAGCAGGATGGCAAATACAAAGGTTCCCCCTTGCGTACGCATGGAGGCAGGACTTGGCTGAACGGTTACAGTGACCATTTGCCGACCATCATCTATCTGAAAAATTAGTATTACATAATAATGTGTAAACAGATGCCGGAGAGCAAACATGTTCTCCGGCTTTTTTGTTGATAGAAGTATAGATGGCAAAAGTATGGCTGGCAGAGATAAATGCAAAGAGTTTGTAATATAGAGATTACAATAATCTGTTAAATGAAGCCAATAGCTTTAAAATAGAATGGATTTGGTAGGATGAGCCGGATATTTTATTCCTCTCAAGTTCTTTACTTTAAAGGATAATGATTACTTTTGCGTAGAATTTTAATTCACTAACAATAAAATTTAAACAAAATGGTTAATTACAAAGATTTAGGACTGGTAAACACAAGAGAGATGTTTGCTAAGGCTATCAAAGGTGGATATGCTATTCCGGCATTCAACTTCAACAATATGGAACAGATGCAGGCTATCATCAAGGCTGCAGTTGAAACAAAGTCTCCGGTTATTCTTCAGGTATCTAAGGGTGCCCGTCAGTATGCCAACGCTACGCTGTTGCGTTACATGGCTCAGGGTGCTGTTGAGTACGCTAAGGAATTGGGTTGCAAACATCCTGAAATTGTTCTTCACCTCGACCATGGAGATACATTCGAAACTTGCAAGAGCTGTATCGACTCCGGTTTCTCTTCAGTAATGATTGACGGTTCACACCTTCCGTACGAAGAAAACGTTGCACTGACTAAGAAGGTAGTTGATTATGCTCATCAGTTCGACGTAACTGTAGAAGGCGAACTCGGTGTATTGGCCGGTGTAGAAGATGAAGTTTCTGCAGAACACCATACATATACTAATCCTGAAGAAGTTATTGACTTCGCTACCCGTACAGGTTGCGATTCACTGGCTATCTCAATCGGTACTTCTCACGGTGCATACAAGTTCAAACCCGAACAATGCCACGTTGACCCTGCTACCGGTCGTCTGGTTCCTCCTCCTCTGGAATTTGCCGTTCTGGATGCTGTAATGGAGAAACTCCCGGGATTCCCCATCGTTCTTCACGGTTCTTCTTCAGTTCCTCAGGAAGAAGTTGATACTATCAACAAGTATGGTGGCAAATTGGAAGCTGCTATCGGTATTCCCGAAGAACAGTTGCGTAAGGCTGCCAAGTCTGCTGTTTGCAAAATCAACATCGACTCTGACTCACGTCTGGCTATGACAGCTGCTATCCGCAAGACATTTGCTGAAAAACCGGCAGAATTCGACCCGCGTAAGTATCTGGGTCCGGCTCGTGACAATATGGAAAAACTGTACAAGCATAAAATCATCAACGTGCTTGGTTCAGAGAACAAATTGGCTCAACTGGACTAATCGAAAGATAATCCGAATATAGCGTCAGCCCTTGCAATATTGATGTTGCAAGGGCTGACTTGTTGTATATAGGCCGGTGTTGTGGGATGGTTAAGTTCGCCGCTTATTTCAGAAGCGGATGTTTCAACGTGTACAACAGTCTGTTTCCTTTAACAAAACAGTCTGTTTCCCTTAACTGAACAGTTTGTTTCAATAAAGAGAACACTTCGTTCCAATATGCAAAAACACTTCGTTCCAATACGTAAGAACACTTTGTTTCTACATATCCGAACACTTTGTTTCTCTATACTGGAACAAAGTGTTCACTGTTATGAACTAACAGATTAGCTGTATTTGAGGCCGGTGAAAGGCATACCCCGGACACCTATTCCATACTAAAAATCCCTTGCAGATGGCTGGCAGGAGAAGTGTCTGCCAGCTATCTGCAAGGGAGATTTGCAAGAATGAGCTCTCTGTGTGGAGTACGCGTTATAATTCTATCACTAATGATTCTCTGGGGCCCATCTTCAGCTCTTCACCGAAGGTGATGGCCTTGCCGCTAAGAATATCTTTTCCCTGCTTGCTGTCTTTTAGGATTTCCTTGTAGAATTTCAAAGGAACGGTGGTTTCTGCATCTGTACCGTTCAGCATCACGAATATCGTCTTGCCTTCGTACTGGCGTGCGTAGGCATAAACACCATTCTGTACCATGAACTGCACCATGCTGCCTTTGGCAATCACATCGTTTCCTTTACGCCAGTTCAGGATGGTCTTGTAGAAGTCGTAGCACTCGTTCTGTATCTTGGTACGTCCGGCTGGGGTCAGTGCGTTTGTTGCGTCACCGGTCCATCCGCCGGGGAAGTCCTTGCGGACATAGCCGTCGCTCTTGCTCTTCACGCCATTCATCATGACTTCCGTTCCGTAGTAGAGTTGCGGAATGCGGCGGGTGGTAAGCAGCAGGGTAGAGGCTTGCTTCAGCATCGGAAGGTTGTTGCCCTCGCCCAGGAAGCGGTCGGTGTCGTGGTTTTCGATGAATGCCAGTACGGAAGCGGGGTTGGGGTAGAGGAAGTCGTATACGAAGTTATTGTATATGCGGTCCAGTCCCTTGAACCAAGTTTCGGTCTGTTCATTCTTGGCGGTGTTTATCTTGTCAAAGAAGCTGAAGTCCATAACGGTCTTGAGGTTACTGTTCTTGGGGGCTGATAGCTTGGAATCCTTCTGCCACCAGGCGGTGTAGGCGGGTTCGGTAACCCAGGTCTCGCCCACGGTGTTGTAGTTGGGATATTCTTCGTTGAGCTCTTTCATCCAGTTGCTCATGGCATCATAGTCGGCATACGGGTAAGTGTCCATGCGGATGCCGTCGATGTTGGCGAATTCAATCCACCAGAAACTGTTCTGTACCAGGTAGCGGTAAACGTGAGGGTTCTTCTGGTTGAGGTCGGGCATGGAAGGTACGAACCAGCCGTCGTTCATCTGGTCGGCATCGTACTGGGAAGTATAAGGGTCTACGTGCGGGGTCAGTTTGAAGGAGGTCTGCACGAAGTTGTTTTCGTGGTCGGGGTTGTTGAACCAGTCTTTGGAGGGCATGTCCTTAATCCATACATGCTCTACGCCGCAGTGGTTGAAAATCATGTCCATTACGATTTTGATGCCGCGTGCATGGGCTTTTTCAATCAGTTGCTTGTATTCTTCGTTGGTACCGAAGCGCGGGTCTACCTTGTAGTAGTCTGTGGTGGCATAGCCGTGATAGGAACCGCCGGTCATGTTGTTTTCCAGTACCGGAGTAAACCAGAGGGCTGTGACGCCGAGGTCGGAGAAGTAGTCCAGGTGTTGTTCGATGCCGGCAAGGTCACCGCCGTGGCGTGCATTGGGGTCTTTGCGGTCTATCTTGTACTCGGCCATGCCCGCAATCTGGTCATTGTCCGGGTTGCCATTGGCAAAGCGGTCGGGCATCAGCAGGTACAGTGCGTCGGAGGCGTCGAAACCTTTATGTTCGCAACCTTTCTTGTTGCGTGCCTTCAGTTCATATTCCTTTACGAGTTTCTTTTTTCCTTCAGTGAAGGTGAGGTTGAATTTGCCGGGTTTTACATCCTTGTCCAGTTTCAGATAGACCAGGAGGTAGTTGTTGCTTTCCAGCTTGACGGTGCTGCTCAATGAGACGCCGGGATAATTGACGGATACTGCCGCGTTGCCGATGCCTTCGCCATAGACCATCAGCTGGAGTTCCGGGTTCTGCATGCCGGTGTACCAAAACGGAGGGTCGATTTTGTTCACATTCATAGCTGCATACGTACTGAGGGAGAGTAAGAGTGTTCCCAAGATTAAGAATACTTTTTTCATGATAGTAACTTTACGGTTAATTTTTGCGCTAATTTAAAACAAATAACGGAGAAAGTTAATCTTTCTCCGTTACTGTACCTTATTATATTATGCAAACGTTTTCATTGGGGCTATTTGATGGGGGTTACGCTGGCGGTATCGACCTTTCCCTTGAAGAAGTCCTCTTTCTTGCGCTTTTCTCTGATGTCCTTCAGCCAGTTTTCGGCGGCATTGTATCGGTTGTCTTCTCCGATGATGGGAACTCCGTCCGCATCTACTTCCTGCACTTTGTCCTTGCTGTTTTTCGGACGGGTTTTCAGGTAGGCCGTCAGATATCTCTCTGCTTTGGACACATCTTTCAGATAGTAATAATAGATAAAGGCTGCGTCGTAGAGCAGTTTGTGTTTCTGCCGGTCGTATTTTTCGTATTGCGTCAGAAGGGTATTCGCCTGGTCGGTGTATTGAAATGCCATCTTGTAGCAGTCCGCAAGCCCCACATATAGGCGGGACATGACACTGTCGCTGGGCATGGCGAGGCTTACGGCAGTTTCCAGATAAGTCACTCCATCCTCTTTCCATGATGTCTTGGAGCAGGCGCGTCCCAGATAATAGAGAACGTTGATGTTGGTATTGTCATCTTTAAGAGCCCTTTCCAGCAGGTCGTGTGCTGGGTAGAAGTCTTCGAGGGCATAATAGCTGATTCCGGCGTAGAAGCAGGTTTGGAAAGAACTGTCTTTTTCCTGTAACAGTTGTTCATATCTTTCTATTGCTTTGGGGTAATCTTTGTTCAGGCAATAGGCTTGGGCATTGATGCGGTTCACAAGGACGTTGGTGGAGTCTATGGAACGGTATTTCTCCGTTATGTTTATGGCGTCTTCATACTGGTGGCCTGCTACATAGATGTTGCCGAGTTTGGCAGCAGACAGGTAATCATTGGGATATCTTTTCTGTATGTCCAGGTAGGCATCTATCACATGCATGATTTCTGTGTTGTCATAGACTTGCCCCATACTTTCGGCTCTAAGGTGTAGTACATAGGCGGAACTGTCCCTTTCTGCCAGCAGGTTGCTTTCCTTTAGAGACTCACGGTATCTCTTCATGTTCATCAGCAGACTGATATACTGAATGCGTGCGTATTTATTGTCCGGATTTATGTGGAGCGCATTTTGGTAGTAATCCAGTGCCTCGCTATATTTGGCAAGTGATTTGCAGCATTCGGCAGCTTCAATGTATGCCCGGGGATTGAGAGAATCCTGAGCTACGACTTCCTGAAATACGCTCAGAGCTTCAAGGTTATTGCCCAGCCCTTTCAGCGCTTTCCCTTTTTGGTAGAGTAGGGGGACGGTCGGGGTTTCTTGATCGATCAGCATCAAGGCTGTTTCATAATCGTAGTTGGCCATCGCCTCTTGAATGGGATTTGTGGTCTGTGCCGCCAGAAGCGAACAGCATGCACTGAAACATAAGGAGATAAAAAGCTTTCGCATACAGTATATCATTTATATGAGGTTAAACTGACTGCAAGTTACTAAAAAGAATGTATTTACGAAATAATCGTAATCTGTTTTAGATAGATTAACGAAAAAGCCCCTCCAAAAATGAAGGGGCTCTAAAATAGTTCAGAATTCAAGCCGGATAACGGAATGAATAAATGTATTACATTAAGAATCCCAGCAGGATACCTGCTGCTACAGCGGAACCGATTACACCGGCAACGTTCGGGCCCATGGCATGCATCAGCAGATAGTTGGTAGGATCGTATTCCAGACCTACTACTTGGGAGATACGTGCAGAGTCGGGTACGGCAGATACACCGGCATTACCGATCAACGGATTAATCTTGTTGCCTTTCTTCAGGAAGAGGTTGAAAATCTTCACGAAGATGACACCGGATGCTGTGGCAATGACAAATGATAAGGCGCCCAGACCGAATATCTTGATTGAATCAAGGGTTAAGAACTCGGATGCTTGCGTAGAAGCACCTACTGTCAAACCAAGCAGAATAGTAATGGTATCAATCAGCGGACCACTGGCTGTGTTTGCCAGACGACGTGTAACTCCACTTTCTTTCAGTAAATTACCGAAGAACAGCATACCCAGCAAAGGCAGACCGGATGGTACAAGGAATGTGGTCAGTAACAAACCGATAATCGGGAACATTACTTTTTCCGTATGTGAAACCACACGGGGAGGTTTCATACGGATAAGACGTTCATTTTTACTGGTCAGCCAACGCATAATAGGCGGCTGTATCACCGGTACTAATGCCATATATGAATAGGCTGATACTGCAATGGCACCCATTAAGTTAGGAGCCAGTTTAGAAGAGAGGAAGATGGCAGTCGGACCATCGGCACCACCAATGATACCGATTGCACCAGCCTGCATCGGGTCAAATCCTATGGCAAGGGCAATCATATAAGCACCGAATATACCGAATTGGGCTGCTGCACCAACCAACATTAATTTGGGGTTCGATATCAAAGCAGAGAAATCCGTCATGGCACCGATACCCAGGAATATGAGTGGCGGGTACCAACCGGAGGTTACTCCCTGGTACAGAATATTAAGTACGGAACCTTCTTCATAGATACCGACTTTTAATCCGGCTTCCATATTGAAAGGTATATTACCAATCAGCATACCGAAACCGATAGGAATTAATAGCATCGGCTCAAATTCCTTGGCTACAGCCAAGTATATGAAAAACAAACCTACCAGAAGCATTACCACATGTCCTACCGTTGCATTGGCAAAACCTGTATAAGTCCAGAAGTCGGCAAGGTTGTTTCCTAAAAATGTGATAAATTCTCCCATATTATTCAATAATTACGAGGTCAGTACCTTCGAGAACAGAGTCCCCTTTGTTTACATTGATGGCTGTAATCTTACCGTCTTTATCAGCATTGATATTGTTTTCCATCTTCATGGCTTCCAAAATGATGATAACTTGTCCCTTCTTTACTGTATCGCCGACATTTACTTTGATATCGAGGATTACACCGGGAAGCGGAGATTTTACACCTGACTTGCCGGTAGAAGCAGCGGCCGGTTTTACTACCGGAGTAGCAGGAGCAGCAGGAGCGGATGTGGCTGCCGGACGTGCTACCGGTTTAACAACTACCTTCGGTGCTTTTTCCATTTCAACTTTGTAGGGAGTACCGTTCACTTCTACATGAGCGATGTTGTCTTCAATATCTCCAATGGCAACTTTATATACGTTACCGTTAATTTTATATTTATATTCTTTCATCGTTTTATTTTATTATGGGTGACTTACTTTTTGTGAGGAGTCTCACGCAACGTATAAATCTTTGAACTCCACGGTGAGTAACTGCGTTTTACACGGGTAATGGTAAGTATCGTGTCTTCCACATCGTGTACATCGCTTTGGAATTCGTGCATGGCCATTGAAATGGCAGCAAAAACTTCTCCCGGAGCCTGCCCCAGTTGTTTCTCTTTTGCTTCTTGTTTATCAGTAATACCTTTAGCTTTCATGGCATTGCGTTTGCTGAGGTTAACTGATATTTTACCTATAATCTTGAAGGAGATGTAGAGTAATATCAGCCCGCAGAATACAACGCTCATGGCAGAAATAGCCATACCGATACCTACGCTGTCATGCTCTTCGAATTTTTCCATTTTGGCATTGCTGTCGATAGTCTTGTTGTTGGTACTCGGAGTGACATATTTATCTTCGCTTCCACCCTTTACTTCCCATTGGTCGGCTGCATCACTGACACGGGCATAGGATTGGTTGGCTTTTAAAGTACCGGCAGGCACTATGACTTGATCAAGCAATTTCTTGCCGGAATCATACAACCCAATCCAGTTGGCATTTGTGGCATCCAGTTTGAAGTTCGTATGAAATGTACCGCGTCTTGGTTCTCCATCAGCCCAGAAAAGTGCATGCTGACGTGGTTTTATGAGTGTCAGAACGTCACCTTTGGGAATGAAATAACTGGCAGTATCACCCGGCTGGCTGCTGAATTTCAGATAGCAACCTGCAAGGTCGGCGCTGCCGTATGATCTGTTGAATATTTCAATCCATGCGCTGTGCACACCGTAGTCATCCTGATAGTTGCTCTCGTTGTTGACCAGCACTTCATTCAGCAGCAGTTTGTTGTTCGATTTCTGTTCTTTGCAAGAAGAGCAAAAGCCTAACACCAGCATCAATGAAAGGAATATTCCGATTTTTGTTTTATTCATAATCGTTCTTGTTTTAGTGTGAAAAGCTTGATTACAAGGGAATATTACCATGCTTCTTAGCCGGGTTAGTCAATTTCTTGGTTTGCAACTGTTGCAGGGCACGAATGATGCGGAAACGTGTGTTACGCGGTTCGATAACATCATCAATGTAGCCATATTTAGCTGCATTATAAGGATTGGCAAACAACTTGGTGTATTCAGCCTCTTTTTCAGCCAGGAATTGAGCCGGATTTTCCTGCTCTTTGGCTTCGCGGGCATATAATACTTCTACAGCACCTGCACCACCCATTACAGCGATTTCAGCAGTAGGCCAAGCATAATTCATGTCGCCACGCAGCTGCTTACAGCTCATCACGATGTGCGAACCACCGTAGGATTTACGCAGTGTGATGGTAACCTTGGGTACAGTAGCTTCACCGTATGCATACAGCAGTTTGGCACCGTGCAGGATGACGCCGTTGTACTCCTGGCCGGTTCCCGGAAGGAATCCCGGTACGTCTACCAATGATACGATAGGAATATTGAAGGCGTCGCAGAAACGGACGAAGCGTGCGCCCTTGCGGGATGCGTTGCTGTCGAGCACACCTGCCAGATACTTCGGCTGGTTGGCAACAATACCTACGGACTGTCCGTTGAAACGTGCGAAACCAATAATGATATTCTTTGAATAATCTTTTTGGATTTCGAGGAACTCACCATTATCTATGATAGCGCCAATTACCTCGTACATATCGTACGGTTTGTTCGGGTTATCAGGAATGATATCGTTCAGGGAATCTTCCAGACGGTCAATAGGGTCTGTACAGTCTACATAGGGAGCTTCTTCCAGATTGTTCTGGGGAATGTAGCTCAACAGTTTGCGGATAAGGGCCAAACCTTCTTCTTCTGTCTGTGCAGTAAAATGAGTAACACCAGATTTGGTGGAGTGAACGCTCGCGCCACCCAGGTTTTCCTGGCTTACGTCTTCTCCGGTTACAGTCTTTACTACCTTCGGACCGGTAAGGAACATGTAGGATGTACCTTCCATCATCAAAGTAAAGTCTGTCAAGGCAGGAGAGTAAACGGCGCCACCAGCACAAGGACCGAAAATACCGGAAATCTGCGGAATGACACCCGAAGCAAGTATGTTACGTTGGAAGATTTCAGCGTAGCCAGCCAAGGCATTAATACCTTCCTGAATACGTGCACCGCCCGAGTCGTTGATACCGATACACGGAGCACCCATTTTCATGGCTTGGTCCATAATCTTACAGATTTTCAGAGACATGGTTTCGGACAGTGAACCGGCAGAAACTGTGAAGTCCTGTGCGAAGATATAAACCAGACGGCCTTCGATTGTACCGCAACCGGTTACTACACCGTCACCGGGGTAGTGTTTCTTTTCCATGCCGAAGTTGGTGCATCTATGTTCTACGAACATGTCCATTTCTTCGAAACTGCCTTCGTCAAGAAGCATGGCTATACGCTCACGAGCTGTATATTTACCCTTCTCGTGTTGCTTTGCAATCGCTTTTTCACCACCACCGAGACGTGCTGCAGCGCGGCGGTCTATAAGCTCTTTAATCTTTTCAAGTTGATTACTCATGAATTTATATTCTTTAAGTGTTTATACAATTTATGATTTGATGATTTTACAGTCTTGCTTATTCCGGTTTTTCGCAAAGCTCGGTCAGGACACCGAGAGTTGACTTCGGATGCAGGAATGCAATGTTCAGACCTTCTGCACCTTTGCGGGGAGCTTTGTCTATAAGGCGGATACCTTTTTCTTCGACTTCGGCAAGCGCACCGGCCACTCCGTCTTCAACGGCGAATGCGAGATGATGCATGCCACCGTTACCGTTGTTCTTTTCGATGAACTTGGCAATTGTGCTTTCGGGAGAAGTAGGTTCCAACAATTCGATCTTTACATCGCCCACTTTCAGGAAAGCGGTTCTAACTTTCTGATCTTCCACGGTTTCGATGTTGTAGCATTTCAAACCTAAAACGTTTTCGTAGTACGGAAGGGCTTCTTCAATGCTCTTAACGGCAATGCCCAGATGCTCAATGTGTGAAATCTTCATAACTATATAAATTAATGTTAGTATTGTATCCTTTTTAATAAAGGTATAAAGCAGCACAAAGAAAGAGAATTCTTCCTTAATAAAGAAATTTTTCATCAATTAATTAATGGTTAATTGAACTTTAGAAGGATTTTTTCAGACTTTAGATAGAGACCGGTTGTTTTCTTGATATCGTCCGCTAACGGACATCCCCACTGTCCGAAAATGAACACTTACCCCTCTATGAAACCTTTCCGGCCACTTGGCACACTCTTTGCTTTTCTGTTTGCGACAATTTTAAAGATTGAACATGAAAAAGAATATTTTACTTGCAGTTTGTTTTTTGATGCCGTTGGCAACCATGGCGCAGAATGATACTTTGGGACATGAACGCAATATTACGCTGTCGGAGGCCATTGTACTGGCCCGTACGCAGTCTGTGGATGCTGCTGTGGCATTGAATGAATTGAAAACCGCGTATTGGGAATACCGTACATTCCGTGCGGACTTGTTGCCGGAAGTGAATTTCACCGGTACACTACCCAACTATAACAAGTCCTACAGTACCTACCAGAATTCCGACGGCTCCTATAGCTTTGTCCGCAACAATACACTGGGGCTGTCCGGACAGCTTTCGGTAGACCAGAACATTTGGTTTACGGGGGGTAAGCTGTCACTGACTTCTTCGCTGGATTATCTCAAACAACTGGGTTCCGGAGGAGCGAAGCAGTTCATGTCAGTCCCCGTGAGTCTGGAGTTGACGCAACCGGTCTTCGGAGTGAATACCTTGAAGTGGAACCGCCGTATAGAGCCCGTACGCTATGCCGAGGCAAAGGCCGAGTTCATTTCAGCTACGGAAGAGGTGACGATGAAAACCATCACTTATTTCTTTGAGTTGCTGCTGGCCAAAGAATCGCTCGCTACCGCCATGCAGAACAAGACGAATGCCGACCGCCTTTATGAAGTGGCCATAGCCAAACGTAAAATGGGACAGATATCCGAGAATGATTTGTTGCAGCTTAAACTGAATTCATTGCAGGGCAAGGCCGACGTGACTGAGGCAGAGAGCAACTTGAATGCAAAAATGTTCCAGCTCCGTTCTTTCCTCGGGGTGTCCGAGCAGGAAAGCCTGAATCCGGTGTTGCCCGCCACTGTTCCCGATATAAAGATGGAGTATGACCGTGTGCTGAACAAGGCACTGGAACGCAACTCCTTTGCACAGAACATTCGCCGCCGCCAGCTCGAAGCTGATTATGAAGTGGCAACGGCACGCGGAAACTTGCGCAGCATCGACCTCTTTGCCAGTGTGGGCTATACGGGGCAGAACCATGAATTCTCTTCAGCCTACCGGGACTTGCTTGATAATCAGATTGTGCAGGTAGGCGTCAAGATTCCTATCCTTGACTGGGGCAAGCGCCGCGGCAAGGTAAGAGTGGCAAAGAGCAACCGTGAAGTGGTCTTGTCCAGAATCCGTCAGGAACAGATGGACTTTAATCAGGACATCTTTTTGCTGGTGGCTAACTTCAACAACCAGGCGCAACAGCTGGACATAGCCGAAGAGGCGGATGTCATTGCTGAGAAGCGTTACAAGACCAGTGTAGAGACCTTTATGATAGGTAAAATCAGCACCCTGGACCTGAACGATGCACAGAACTCTAAAGACGAAGCCCGTCAAAAGCATATTTCAGAGCTGTACTACTATTGGTATTACTTCTATCAGCTCCGCAGCTTGACCCTTTGGGATTTTGAACGCGATACGGAATTGGAAGCTGATTTTGAAGAGGTGGTAAGAGGATAAGTCGACGGGTTGCAAGTGATAAGTTATGAGTTATTTGCCGGTAAAAGTACCGTATATGCGATATTATAGGTAAATAACTTATAACTTATCATTCATAACTCTGCTTTTTTACTTATTTTTGCGGGAAACAAACTACAATTTTTATGATACTGATAATAGACGACGATAGTGCTGTGCGCTCTTCCCTCAGCTTTATGCTGAAGCGTGCCGGATATGAGGTGAAAACGGCTCCGGGCCCTCGCGAAGCTATGGACATAGTGAGGGCCGAAGCTCCCGCCTTGATTTTGATGGATATGAACTTCACTCTTTCCACTACCGGAGAAGAGGGACTTACCTTATTGAAGCAGGTAAAGGTGTTCCGTCCCGATGTGCCCGTTATTTTGATGACGGCATGGGGAAGTATCCAGCTTGCCGTGCAGGGTATGCAGGCCGGCGCATTCGATTTCATAACCAAGCCTTGGAACAATGCTGCTCTTTTGCAGCGCATCGAGACGGCCCTTGAGCTTACGGCCGCCCCGAAAGAGGTGCCGGAAGAACAGACTACCGCATTGAATCGCAGCCATATTATAGGTAAGTCCAAAGGGTTGATGGAAGTGTTGAACACAGTGGCCCGCATAGCCCGTACCAATGCTTCGGTGCTGATTACGGGCGAAAGCGGAACGGGCAAGGAGCTGATTGCCGAAGCCATCCATATCAACAGCCAACGTGTGAAGCAGCCTTTTGTCAAGGTGAATCTCGGCGGCATCTCGCAGAGCTTGTTCGAGAGCGAGATGTTCGGCCATAAGAAAGGGGCGTTTACCGATGCCAGCGCCGACCGTATAGGGCGTTTTGAAATGGCAAATAAAGGTACTATCTTCCTCGACGAGATTGGTGACCTCGACCCTTCCTGCCAGGTGAAACTGCTGCGCGTGCTTCAGGACCAGACATTCGAAGTGCTGGGCGATAGCCGTCCCCGCAAAGTCGATGTGCGCGTCGTTTCCGCCACTAATGCAGACCTCCGCAAGATGGTGTCCGAACGTACTTTCCGTGAAGACCTTTTTTACCGTATCAACCTGATTACCGTAAAACTGCCCTCCTTGCGGGAGCGCCGTGAGGATATACCTTTGCTGGCACGTCATTTTGCCGACCGTCAGGCAGAGGTGAACGGCTTGCCGCGTACGGATTTCTCGGCCGACGCTCTGAATTTCCTTTCCCGCCTGCCTTATCCGGGCAACATTCGTGAGTTGAAGAATCTGGTGGAGCGTACCATTCTGGTCAGCGGCAAGCCGGTGCTGGATGCCACGGATTTCGATGCCCAATATCTGCGTCACGACGAACCGGCCAAAGCTGCCGAAGGTACTTCTTTTGCAGGTATGACCTTGGATGAAATAGAGCGGCAGACTATCTTGCAGGCGTTGGAACAGCATAAAGGGAATCTCAGTCAAGTGGCAGTGTCATTAGGCATCAGCCGCGCTGCGCTTTACAGACGTTTGGAAAAATATAATATTCAAGTCCCGTGCGCATAAAATTCTTTTTCTTCATACTTGTCCTTTTTCTGCTCGGTCTGGGTGGAATGCTGGTATATTTGCTGAGTGGGAAGCCGCCTTTGTATCTGTACGTATTGGAGGGGCTCATCGGGTTTATCCTTATCTATCTGATAGTATTCTATAATAAGATAGTGAAGCCGATGAACACCATAGGCAGCGGTATGGAGTTGCTGCGCGAGCAGGATTTCAGTAGTCGTCTCAGCCGGGTAGGGCAGTACGAGGCAGACCGCATTGTGAATATCTTTAACCGAATGATGGAGCAGCTCAAGAATGAACGGTTGCGCATGCGCGAGCAGAATCACTTCTTGGATTTGCTGATTCAGGCATCTCCAATGGGGGTTGTTATCCTGACAATGGACGATGAAGTGTCGCAACTGAATCCGATGGCGGTAAAGATGCTCGGTGTCCGTATGGAGGAGGCGATGACAAAACGGCTGGACCAGATGGACTCCCCGTTGGCTGCCGAACTTTCGTCCATTCCCAAAGACGAGACGGCAGTGGTCCGTCTCAATGACGCGAATATTTATAAATGCACCCATTCTTCTTTTATTGACAGAGGGTTCAAACATCCTTTTTTCTTGATAGAGCGTATGACAGAAGAAGTGATGCGTGCCGAGAAGCGTGCCTATGAAAAGGTTATCCGCATGATAGCTCACGAAGTGAACAATACCACTGCGGGCATCACTTCCACACTCGATACAGTGGAGCAGGCACTTTCTACAGAAGATGATATGGAGGACATCTGCGACGTGATGCGCGTCTGTACGGAGCGTTGTTTCTCGATGAGCCGTTTCATTACCCGTTTTGCAGATGTGGTAAAGATACCCGAACCTACCCTGGCACCCGTCCAGCTGAATGAGTTGGTGTCCATGTGCAAGCGTTTCATGGAAGGAATGTGCAATGACCGCAATATAGAGCTACGTCTGGAATGCGACCCAGAGGTGGGAATGGTGCGTATGGATGCTTCTCTTTTTGAGCAGGTGCTTGTGAATATCATCAAGAATGCCGCCGAAAGTATAGAGGGGGACGCCGGAGAAAACGGACAGCAAGGTGAGATAATAGTAAGGACCACTGCCCCCGCTTCTGTCGAAGTCGTTGACAATGGTCCGGGGATAAGTAAAGAGACCGAAGCTAAACTCTTCAGCCCCTTCTTTTCCACCAAGCCGAACGGGCAGGGAATTGGCCTGGTGTTTATCCGGGAAGTTTTGAGCCGTCATGGTTGCACGTTCTCCCTGCGTACCTACAGCGATGGATTGACCCGCTTCCGTATACTATTTAATTGAAAATTGAAAGTTTTACCTTTCACCTTTCAAATTCTGCTTTTAAAGAATTCTTTTGCATATTCGTCCAATATCCTTTTAATGCCTTGGCCGATGGTCGCATAGTCTTTCTCGTCCAGATTGGCGAGTGAGGCGCGCACGCTCCATTCGGGGCCGTCAAAACCACCGCCGTTCAGCAGCACCAGAGAGGTTTCTTTGGCAAGGCGGAAGACTACGTTCAGCGGGCTGTAGGTACGTTTCAGATATTCTACAAAGTCGTCCCCATAGAACTTCTTTGCCCAAACCAGCATGTCGATTTCTGTATAATAACCTACACGCAACGGGTCTTCCGTCAGCGTGAAACCGGTATTCTCCCAAAGGGCATGCAATCGGCGGCGGATAATCTCCTGCATCTTTTGCTTGTATTTGTTTTCCTTGTCCAGCAGGGCAAAGGCGGCGAAAAGGCCCATCTGCATCTGTTGTGGCAATGACAGTCCGGCGGTATGGTTCAGTGCCACCTGGCGACTGTCGGCAACCATACGGTCGATAAACTTCAGTTTTTCAGGTTCCAGAGTGAGGGTGGAGTAGCGGCGGTGCAGAATCTCCCGTTTCTCTTTCGGCAGTTTGGCTATCAGCTTGTCGAACAGATTGAATTCGTGCAGGGCAATGACCGCATTGCGCCATCCGGTGGCACCGAAGTATTTGGAGAATGAATAGACGCAAAGCGTATTGTAGGGAATTTCTGCCATGAACGAACGGAAGTGCGGACTGAATGTACCGTATACGTCGTCTGTAATAATCATCAGATTAGGGTTGTCATTCCTGACGATGCTCACGATGCGCGCCATTGTATCCGGACTGAGTGTGTAGCTGGGCGGATTACTGGGATTGGTGACAAAGAGGGCCTTGATTTTAGGGCTTTTCAAGCGGTCTATGTCTTCGTCGCTGTACTGCCAGAGGTGCATCCCTTCGTTATTCATGCGGTTGGCATGTATTTTGGTCACTCGAAACTGGTAGCGGCTGAGTTGTGGGATTTCAATATAGGGGGTAAAGGCAGGAACCATGAGGACGATGCCGTCCCCTTTGTTCAGCAGGAAGTTTTCCTGCAGGGAGTCGAAGATGTAGCACATGGCGGCTGTTCCACCTTCGGTGGCAAACAGGTCATAGGCACCCCGGGGAGGACGGTTGTCGCACATCTCTTGCGAAAGGTAATCTTGCACAAGGATTTCCGTAAAATGAAGGATGCGGTCGGGCACGGGATACTGGTCGCCTACAATGCTTTCGGTCCATTCGTGTACAAGGCTGTCGGGGTCGGCGGCATGCTGCATCAGCAGGTAGTTGTAGGTTTGTTCCAGCAATTTGGCACCCGGTGCGTTATTGTTCTTTTTCAGGAAGGCTTCGAAGCGGGAGGCAATGCCTTTTTTTTCGGGGATGCCTGCAATGCCCTCGGGCAAATCCATGATGCGACGGCACTCTTCCAGGCCGAAGCTTCCCAATAGGAAAAAGGCCTCGCGTGGAGCGGTTGCAATCCAGTTGGGGTTGCCGCGCCCTGCGTTCAGCATGGTACGGGCGGTTTTCTTCAGACTTTCGTCTGCCATGTCTATCAGGCGGTTCTTCAGTTCGAAAGGACTGATAGATTCCATTTTCTTTTCTAAAAGTTTTGTATCCATAAGCTCAAGTTTAGGTTCGTTATTTATTGTTTTCAGTCATTCGGCGAATAATCTCTGTTCATGCGGTATACTATTTCTTTCCTTGCTTGAAATTAATCGTCCGATATATGTTTCCTTTTCGTCCGACAGTTGTTGAATCATCGTCCGACAACTGTTGAATTATCGTCCGACAGCTGTCGGACGAATAGCTATTAGTGAATGGGTATATAGTCGCTTGCATTTCCGGCAATAATTCTTTGAATGATTTGGATTAGTAAGTATTGGCACAGAATCGTCTTATATTAGCAAAACGATGACTACACCCCATATTATTAATAAGGTATTGCCCACGGCATAGGTCACGGTGTATCCCAGAGCAGGTGTCTCACTCTCAACGGCATCCTGCACCGCGCCTAAAGCGGCCGTAGTGGTACGTGCCCCCGCGCAGACGCCCAAAGCCAGTGCCGGATGGAACTTGAAAACATACCTTGCCAGCAGCAAGCCGATAATCAGCGGCAGGGTGGTGGCGGCTGCTCCCACCAGGAACAGGCTGATACCTACGTCGTGGAAGCCCTGCACGAAACTGGGACCTGCCGAAATGCCCACTACCGCGATGAACATGTTCAGACCGACATTGTTCAACACCCATTGCGAAGGTTCGGGAATGCGCCCGAAGGTGGGGTGCTTACTGCGGAGCCAGCCGAAGAACAAGCTGGCAATCAATGCGCCGCCGCTTGTGCTCAAGCTGATGGGGATGCCGCCGATATGGACGGAAAGTGCTCCGAACAAACCTCCGACAAGGATACCCAGGCCTACGAATATCATGTCCGTCTGGTTGGTAGGGCGGTCTATATACCCCAGACGTTTGGCTGCTGCTTCCACTTCCTGCCTGGTACCTACCACTTCGATGACGTCGCCGGCATCTACTACCGTTTGTGCCAGCACGGGAATGGATATTCCGGCGCGCTTGATGCTCCGGATACTGACACCGTGCATGAACTTTTCCCTTCGGATAACTGCAACCGTCTTGCCGGCAACCGTCTTGCGTGTGATTGTAACCGGTAACTTTTCGGCAGGAAAATCCAGGAGCTGGGCATCTTGTACTTCCGGCCCTATCCAGCTTTCTTCGCCTATGATGTATTCGCGGCGTCCGCTTAGCACTACTTCGTCTCCCGGCTCTATCTGTATGTTCATGCTGACTTCCACCACAACTCCGGATTTGCGGAGGCGTTCCACAAATAGACGTTTGTCGTGCTGCCGGAAGTAGACTTCCAGGTCAATCACCCGCTTTCCATTCTTGAACCATTCGTTTTCGACCCGGTAGGCACGGAAAGTGACGGGGCGTGCCGCCGGCATGAATCCCGGTTCGTCAGCCAGAGAGCTGCCCATCTTCGCCTCCAGTTCCTTGCAGGCGGCTTTCACCTTTTCCAGCCCGCCTAGCATCTTGGGACCGATGGATGATAGGACCCATGCCGAGCCTGCCGTACCGAAAATGTAGGTGACGGCGTAGGATACGGGAATGATGTTGACGTAACTTTGTCGTTGGGCCTCGTCCAGTCCCATATTGGCCATGGTGTCTTCTGCCACTCCGATGACGGCGGAGATGGTTTGCGAACCGGCCAGCAGTCCGGCAGCTTCACCGGCATTGTAGCCCATCATCAGGGCCAGCAGCCAGGTCACTAACAGTACGGATACACACATCAGTACGGCAAAGCCTACTTGGGGTAATCCGTCCTTTTTCAGTCCGCGGAAGAACTGGGGACCCACTTTATAGCCCACGGCAAAAAGGAAAAGCAGAAAAAATACCGACTTTATCGGACCCGGTACGGCTATATTCAGTTGCCCTACCAGTACGCCTACAAGCAGTACACTGGTCACTGTGCCCAGCGTAAACTTACCGATACGCAGTTTCCCCAGCCAGAATCCCAGGAATATAGTGAGGAAAATGGCAAGTTCGGGGCGTTCCCTGAGCTGGTTGAAAATCCATTCCATAATCAAGTTGTTTAGGTTATATATTGGTTGTTCCGATGCTTTCTGGAGCGTCGTTTCGCTATACAACGGCTTTTAACGGGAAGTGTTTTATACAAAAGGAGTTTTTTAGAACATTTATTCCGTAAAACCGAACTTTAATAAAAAGTTTTCTTCCGTACCTTTGCCATCCAAATTAGGTAAAACAAGGTATGAAGTTGTTTTTTAGGGTATTTCTGCTTATCCAGCTGGTTACTCTTCCATTGAGAGCACAATATATGGTGCAAGGCGTTGTCACCGATTCGTTGACGAAGGAGCCATTGCCTTATACGTCAGTTTATCTGAAAGGAACTACGGAGGGAGGGATGACGGACAATAACGGCCGTTTTTCCTTCAAGACCTATCGCCCGGAGGCCACGCTGGTCATTTCGGCCGTGGGATATAATGAATATGTCCGGCTGATTCATCCTGCAAAGTCTTCTAAGTTCAATATTGCCCTTTCGCCAGCCACTTATGCACTGGATGAGGTGGTGGTGAAGCCGAAACGTGAACGGTATAAGAAAAAGGATAATCCCGCAGTGGAGTTTGTACGCAAGATGATAGAGCATCGGGATGACTACTCGCCCGACGAACGCGACTTCTGGAAACGTGACCGCTATGAAAAGATGACTTTTGCCATCAATAACTTCGACAGCTTGAAGCAACAGAAGTGGCTTTACCGTAAGTTCAAGTTTCTGACGGATTATGTCGATACCTCTGCCGTTACCGGCAGGCCGGTACTGGCCATCTCCAACCGTGAGTTGCTTGCCACAGACTATTACCGCAAGTCTCCGCATAGCCGGAAACAGTGGGTCACCGCCCGCAGGCAGGCAGGAGTGGACGAAATGCTTTCCCAGCAGGGTATGGAGCAGGCTATCAGTGTCACCATGACCGATGTAGACCTTTATGAGAACAACATCACCTTGTTCACCAATAAGTTTGTCAGTCCGCTTTCCTCCCTTGGGCCGTCTTTCTACAAATATTATCTGATGGATACGCTTACCGTTGCCGGAAAGCCTTGTGTTGACTTGACATTTGTCCCTTTCAACTCCGAGTCGTTCGGTTTTACGGGACATTTATACGTCATGCTGGACAGTACCTATTTTGTAAAGCGTGCCGTCATGAACTTTCCTCAGAAAATAAATCTGAACTTTGTGGACTACATGAAGATTGAACAGAATTTTGACCGCGCGGAGGACGGTACGAGGCAGTTGCTCAATGAGAGTATCACTACGGAGTTCAAGTTGGTGGACAATAGTGACGGTATTTATGCCAAGCGGGATGTGTATTACAGAAATTATCAGTATGAACCGGATGACAAGGCTCTGCAGGCTTTCCGAAAACCGGAAAAGGTGATTGAAGAGACATCGGCTTCCGGCTATTCGGAAGCATATTGGGATGCCAACCGCCAGGTGGAGGTCGGCAAGAAAGAGACTTCGGTGGACAAGATGATGGCCCAGTTGCGCAGCTATCCCGTTTATTTCTGGACGGAGAAAGTGTTGAAGGTGCTGTTCACGGGGTATATTCCCGCTCCGAAGGAAAAAGAACCTTTGTTCTATATCGGTATGATGAATACCACTATCAGCGGAAATACACTGGAAGGGGTGCGCTTGCGTGCCGGCGGTATGACGACGGCATGGCTCAATCCGCATCTGTTCGGTAGGGGGTATATGGCATACGGTTTTCGCGACCATCGTGTAAAAGGACTTGCCGAACTGGAATATTCTTTTCATAAGAAGAAGGAATATGCCAATGAATTTCCTATACATTCGTTGAAGCTCCGTTACTTGTCAGATGTCAATCAATATGGACAACACTATCTTTATACCAGTCAGGACAATGTTTTTCTTGCTTTGAAACGTCAGAAGGATGACCGTATCGGTTATCAGCGGAAGGCGGAACTGACCTATACCAATGAGTTCCATTCCGGTTTTTCCGTACAGATGACGACGCGTCTGCGTAAAGATGAATCATCCCATCTGATTCCTTTCGTCAAGCAGGACGACCATAATACGTATGTAAAAAGTATTTCGACCAGTGAACTGGAATTGAAGCTGCGCTATGCTCCCAACGAGAAATTCTTCCAGACCCAATGGAACCGTTTCCCCGTTTCGCTGGATGCTCCGGTCTTTTCGCTTACACATACCATGGCTGCCAAAGGGGTACTGGGAGGAGACTATACCTATCACTATACGGAAGCGGGTTTTCAAAAGCGTTTCTGGTTCTCAGCATTCGGTTATACGGACGTTATCCTGAAGGCCGGGAAAGTATGGAACAAGGTTCCTTTCCCTTTGCTCGTCATTCCCAACGCGAACTTGTCCTATACCATACAGCCCGAGTCCTATTCACTGATGAATGCCATGGAATTCATGAACGATGAATACGCTTCCTGGGATGTGACCTATTACTTGAACGGCTGGCTCTTCAACCGTATTCCTTTGTTGAAAAAGTTGAAATGGCGTGAAGTGCTTTCCTGTCGCGGCTTGTATGGGAATTTGAGTGATAAGAATAATCCGGCTTTTCAGCAGGATTTGTTCCGTTTTCCTGCCGGCAGCACTACAATGGGGCATACGCCATACGTAGAGGCAGGTGTAGGTGTTGAAAATATTTTCAAAGTATTGCGTGTCGATTATGTATGGCGTTTGACTTACCGAAATTTACCAAATATAGACAAATCCGGGCTCAGAATCAGTCTACACATGACATTTTAACTTAAATCTTACTAATAGGACATTAAATCGGATAAAATGACTAATCCCAATTGAGTAAAATACCCTAAATTTGAGCAATTTTTTAAACTCTAAATAATACAATGGCAATGAAAGAAAACATTAAGCCGGCAACCGGACGCCTGGGCGTGCTGGTAGTCGGAGTAGGTGGTGCGGTTGCAACCACCATGATTACCGGTACATTAGCTGCTCGCAAGGGCTTGGCAAAAGCTATAGGCTCAATCACACAAATGGCTGCTATGCGCATGCAGGATGGCAAAGAGAAACTTATCAAAGACATAGTGCCTTTGGCTGATTTGAATGATATCATTTTCGGCGGTTGGGACATTTTCCCGGACAACGCCTACGAAGCTGCTATGTATGCCGAGGTTTTGAAAGAGAAAGACTTGAATTTGGTAAAAGACGAACTGCAAGCCATCAAGCCGATGCCTGCTGCATTCGACCACAATTTTGCAAAACGTTTGAACGGTACGCATATTAAGAAGGCTGCTACTCGCTGGGAAATGACAGAGCAGTTGCGTGAGGATATCCGTAACTTCAAGGCAGCCAATAACTGCGAGCGTATTGCTGTGCTGTGGGCTGCAAGTACCGAAATATATATTCCTCTGTCCAAGGAGCACGAATCTCTCGCTGCTTTGGAACAGGCAATGAAGGAAAACAATACTGAAGTAATCTCTCCGAGTATGTGCTATGCATATGCTGCCATTGCAGAAGGCGCTCCGTTTATTATGGGTGCTCCTAATCTGTGTGTGGATACTCCAGCCATGTGGGAATTCTCCAAGAAAATGAATGTGCCCATTTCCGGTAAGGACTTCAAGAGTGGCCAAACTTTGATGAAGACGGTGCTTGCTCCGATGTTCAAGACCCGTATGTTGGGTGTAAGCGGCTGGTTCTCTACGAATATTCTGGGTAACCGTGACGGCGAGGTACTCGACCAACCGGAGAACTTCAAGACAAAAGAGGTCAGCAAGCTGTCTGTTATCGACAATATCTTCGAACCGGAGAAATATCCTGACTTGTACGGTGATGTTTATCATAAGGTACGCATTAACTACTATCCTCCTCGTAAGGATAACAAGGAAGCATGGGACAACATCGATATTTTCGGCTGGATGGGCTATCCGATGGAAATCAAGGTTAACTTCCTGTGCCGTGACTCCATTCTTGCTGCTCCCATCGCGCTCGACTTGGTTATTTTCAGTGATTTGGCATTGCGTGCAGGCATGTGCGGCATCCAGACGTGGCTGTCTTTCTTCTGCAAGAGCCCGATGCACGATTTTGAGCATGAGCCAGTACACGATTTGTTCCAGCAATGGCGCATGGTGAAAGAGACTCTCCGCAACATGGTGGGTGAAACTACACCAAGTTATTTGGATTAAAAAAACAGTGATAAGGTGATAGAAATAAGGTGGTAAGGTGATAGAGTGATAGCACTTTACCACTTTATCACTTTTATTACTTTATTGCATTTATCACTTTACCGTTTTTATCGCATTTATCACCTCATTACTTTTTTGATGAAGAAACCCTCCCTCCTCCCAGTCATTATCGGTACGGGCTTTGGCTCGGGCTTTTCTCCTTTTGCACCCGGCACTGCGGGAGCTTTGCTGGCTACGCTTATCTGGTTCGGGTTGTCTTATCTGGTTTCAAGTGTCTGCCTTTTGTGGCTGACAGTAGCATTGATTTTGGTATTTACACTTGCCGGTATCTGGGCTGCTAACCGCCTGGAGGCATCTTGGGGCGAAGACCCTTCGCGCGTGGTGGTCGATGAAATGGTCGGTGTGTGGATTGCCTTGCTTGCGGCGCCCGCCGGACATGTATGGTATGCATTGGGAGCATTTGTCTTGTTCCGTTTGTTTGATATATTCAAGCCCTTGGGCATCCGCCGTATGGAAAGTCTGCCGGGTGGAATAGGGGTAATGATGGACGATATTCTGTCCGGAGTCTACGGATTTATAATTTTGATTGTGGCAAGATGGATAATCAGTTGAAATCAAATGGCAAAGGTGTGTCGTGGCGCCATTCTGTCTGGATCTTCTTCAAGGCCCAGATTTCTGCGCAATTCGCAAGCTTTGTCGATTTTCTGGTGACTATCCTTCTGGTAAAGGCTTTTGCTGTTTTTTATCTTTATGCCACATTCACGGGTTCCGTGGTAGGAGGCATTGTAAACTGTGCCATTAATTACGGATGGGTGTTCCATGCCGAAGACTGTAAGAAAACGCATGTTGCCGTGAAATATCTCTTTGTCTGGGGAGGCAGCATTATACTGAATACCTGGGGCACTTTTGCACTGACCGAGTGGCTTACGGGCATGACATGGGTCAATGGGCTGTTGGGATATTATATAGACAATGTATTTATTCTGTCAAAGATAATAGTAGCAGTGCTGGTAGCTTTTTTTTGGAACTACCATCTGCAACGTTTTTTCGTTTATCGTAATCACAATATAAAAGGCTTTCTGAAACATTATTTAGAGAACAAAAAAGACGAATATGAATTATAGAGATTGGTTGCAGCAGGTGATATACAAGATTATCAATCCTGTGGTGCATGGTATGATTAGAATTGGCATTACGCCTAACTTTATTACGACTACGGGGCTGGTGCTGAATATCGTGGCGGCTGCCTTGTTTGTGTATGCCGGGGTGTACAAGAGTGGTGAACTGGCCTATGTAGGCTGGGGAGGCGGTATTGTGCTCTTTGCCGGGTTGTTTGACATGATGGACGGACGTGTGGCACGCGTGGGTAAAATGAGTTCTACTTTCGGTGCGCTCTACGACTCCGTACTCGACCGTTACAGCGAGCTCGTGACATTGTTCGGCATCTTCTATTACCTGATGCTGCAAGGCTATTTGTGGGGCTCCATCATTACATTCATTGCGCTGATAGGTTCGCTGATGGTGAGTTACGTGCGTGCCCGTGCCGAAGGTTTGGGGCTGGAGTGTAAAGTGGGTTTCATGCAGCGTCCCGAACGCGTTGTGCTGACTGCCCTCGGTGCCATGTTCTGCGGTATCTTTGGTGATTGTACTTTATTCGACCCGATGCTGATACTAATTGTGCCTATGGCAGTGATTGCAATATTGGCGAATTTGACGGCATTTGCCCGCTTGGCGCATTGCTATAAACTACTGAAAGACAAGGAATGAAAAATAGTTTGTTTCCCTCTGTGAGAGAGGCAGTGCTGGTGATTGTCATCACAGCGTTTTTCCTGATTCTGACAGCGGTCTGTATCGGGCTTCGTCCGGAACATTTCCTGATGGCGGGGGTATTTCTGTTATTGTTCTTTGCCGGACAGACAACCCGTAAGTTGGCAGTGGCGCTGTTGCCGTTTTTCATATTCGGCATTTCGTATGACTGGATGCGCGTATATCCCAATTACCAGGTGAATCCCATTGATGTAAAAGGACTTTATGAGGCAGAAAAATCCCTTTTTGGCTTGTCTGTAGACGGTGCTGTCCTTATCCCTTGTGAGTATTTTGCTTTGAACCATTGTCCTGTTGCCGATTTCTTTGCCGGGATATTCTATCTCTGTTGGGTACCGGTTCCCATTGCATTCGGGGTGTGGCTCTATCTGAAGGGTGACCGTAAGATATATCTTCGTTTTGCGATGGTGTTCCTGCTGGTTAATCTCATCGGTTTTGCCGGCTATTACATCCATCCCGCTGCTCCGCCCTGGTATGCCATGAATTATGGTTTCGAGCCGATACTCGACACTCCGGGCAATGTGGCCGGCTTAGGACGTTTTGACGAATTGCTGGGATGCTCCATCTTCAACTCCATTTACGGAAGGAATGCCAATGTATTTGCAGCAGTGCCCTCGCTCCATGCCGCCTATATGGTGGTGGCTTTGGCCTACGCGGTTATGGACCGCAGCAAAAAGTGGTTGATAGCGTTGTTTGCGGTGATTATGGTCGGTATTTGGTGGACGGCTGTCTATTCGGGACACCATTATCTGATTGATGTGATGCTGGGCATCTCTTGTGCATTGCTGGGTATTTTTGTTTTTGAGAAAGGACTGATGAAGTGGGGAGCGTTCGGACGCTTCTTTGAAAGATACAGTCGATACATTAAATAAGGTATACAATGAATAATTTTGTTTTTTATAGTCCTACAGAGTTTGTCTTTGGCAAGAATACTGAAGTGCAAGTCGGTGCATTGGCGCGTAAGTATGGTGCACAAAAAGTGATGATAGTATATGGAGGCGGTTCTGTTGTACGGAGTGGTCTGCTGGATAGAGTGAAGCAATCCTTGCAGGAAGCCGGTGTGGCTTATTGCGAAATGGGAGGTGTCCAGCCCAATCCCATTGACGGGAAGGTATACGAAGGTATTCAGCTTTGCCGTCGTGAGCAGGTGGATATGATGCTTCCTGTGGGAGGTGGTTCGGTCATAGATACGGCAAAGGCCATTGCTGCCGGAGCCCTTTATGATGGTGACTTTTGGGATTTCTTTATCGGTCGTGCCAAGGTGGAGAAAGCGTTGAAAGTAGCCGTGGTGCTGACTATCCCGGCTGCCGGAAGCGAAGGTTCGGGCAATACGGTAATTACCAAGACAGAGACACTCCAAAAACTGGGGCTCTGTGCCCCCGAGCATTTGCGTCCCGTATTTTCCATCATGAATCCTGAACTGACCTACACCCTTCCGGCTTATCAGACGGCTTGTGGTATTGCCGACATGATGGCTCACATCATGGAGCGTTACTTCACGAATACACCGGATGTGGAAATCAGCGACCGGCTTTGTGAAGGTACCTTGACAGCTATCATTAAAGAAGCTTACCGGGTGAAACAGCAACCGGACAACTATGCCGCACGTGCCAACATTATGTGGTGTGGCACTGTGGCGCATAACGGAATTTGTGGGGTAGGGCGTGAGGAAGACTGGGCATCCCATGCACTGGAACATGAAATCAGTGCTATCTATGATGTAGCCCACGGTGCCGGCTTGGCTGTAATCTTTCCTGCCTGGATGGCTTTTATGGCGGAACATAATCCGGCAAAGATTGCCCAGTTTGCCCACCGCATTTTTGATATACCCAAGTCCGAAGATTTGGAAGAGATGGCTTTGGCAGGTACTGCCCGACTGAAACACTTTTTCCGTTACATGGGCTTGCCGGTTAGCTTTAAGGAGTTGGGCATCGAGCATCCCGATATAGACCGTATGCTCGTCAGTCTGCAGCGCAATAAAGGCGAACTGCTTGGCAACTACGTGAAGCTGACCATGACTGATTGCAGGGAAATCTATCGTTTGGCTTTATAACGAAAGGCATGTTTGGGGAGAGCTCCCCCAAAGCAAGAGATAAAAAAGACGGCGAAGATAAATACCCTTCGCCGTCTTTTTTATTTGATTTCGATTTCTTCCTTCATGTCTATCTCTTCCCCTTGCAGGTCGTAGAATACATATTCCAGGAATGCTAATTTCTGGTTTGGAATAATCTTGATACCGAATCCGTACTTCATCTGCCACTTCCGTTTCAAGGAGACGAGTCCCTGATTGACGTAGGCTGCGATGTACGGGTGGATGTGTAACGAGAATTTCTTTATCTTCAATTTGTTGACCAGGTAGTCAATCTTACTCTCTAAGGTGTCCGTAAAGAGGATGGACGATTTGATGGTGCCTTTACCGAAGCAGGTGGGACAGGTTTCCGTCGTATTTACATCCATAGCCGGGCGTACACGCTGGCGTGTAATCTGCATCAGTCCGAATTTACTGAGCGGCAGGATGTTGTGACGTGCCCTGTCTTTCTGCATGTTGGCACACATACGTTCGTAAAGCTTCTGTCGGTTTTCGGCTTCATTCATGTCGATGAAGTCCACCACGATGATACCACCCATATCCCTTAGTCTGAGCTGGCGTGCCAGTTCGTCGGCTGCACCCAGATTCACTTCCAGTGCGTTGGCCTCCTGCCCGTTGGCATTCTTGGTGCGGTTACCGCTGTTCACGTCTACTACGTGAAGCGCCTCAGTATGCTCAATAATCAGGTAGGCACCACTTTTGTATGAAATGGTCTTGCCGAATGACGACTTGATTTGTTTGGTGATACCAAAATTGTCGTAAATGGGGAGTTGACCTTTGTACAGCTTCACGATTCCTGCCCGTTCAGGGGCGATGAGGGTTACGTAATCCTTGATTTCGTGGTACACAGCCTCGTTGTTCACGTGGATGTTTTCGAAGGAAGGATTGAACAAGTCGCGCAACAGTCCTACGGCACGGCTGGTTTCTTCGTAAATCAGTGTCGGAAATTTGGTGGCCTTCTGTACTTTTGTAATGGCATCTTCCCAATGTTTCAGTAATACTTTAAGCTCTCCGTCGAGCTCGGCAACACGTTTTCCTTCGGCCACGGTGCGGACGATGACGCCGAAGTTTTTCGGCTTGATACTCATCAGCAGTTGCTTGAGGCGTGCGCGCTCTTCGCTCGATTTAATTTTTTGTGATACGGAAACCTTGTCATTGAAGGGAATCAGCACGAGGTATCTTCCGGCAAAGGAAAGTTCGGAAGTCAGTCGCGGCCCTTTGGTAGAGATAGGTTCCTTGACAATTTGCACCACTACTTCTTGTCCCACCTTGAGTGTGTTGGAAACCGTTCCGTCCTTTTCAAGGTCGGGAAGTATGGTTGCTTTGGTAATGGGATTCAGCTTCTTCTTGTCGCTTAAAGTTTGCTTTACGTACTTCTCTAACGAGTTAAATTGAGGACCTAGGTCCAGATAATGAAGAAAAGCGTCTTTCTCGTAACCCACGTCCACGAAGCAGGCATTCAGGCCGGGCATCAATTTTTTGACGCGTCCCAAATACATGTTGCCCACCGAAAAGGAGATGTTTCTTCCTTCGCTCTGGAGTTCCACCAGCTGCTTGTCTTCAAGCAGTGCAATGGATACCTCTTTGGGCTGTACGTCTACAACGAGTTCGCTTGTCACAATAATTGGCTTTTAAATGATTCTATTTACTACTTAAACAAAGAACAAACCCGCGAGACATTTTGCTTCACAAGTTTGTTCTTTATTTTGTCCTTCAGACTAAAAATTACTTTTTGCTTTTATGTCTGTTCTTTCTTAGTCTTTTTTTACGCTTGTGCGTAGACATTTTATGTCTTTTTTTCTTCTTTCCGCTTGGCATAGCTTCAAAATTTTTATGGGTTAATACTATTGTTTATTATTTCTTCACTGAGAGGGTGAACGTTTTTGCAGGCTTAAATGCCGGAATGTTATGTTCCGGAATGATTATTGTAGTGTTCTTGGAGATGTTGCGAGCAGTTTTCTGAGCTCTTTTCTTCACTACAAAACTACCAAACCCGCGGAGGTAAACATTTTCATCTTTGGATAAAGATGCCTTTACTGCGTCCATGAATGCTTCAACGGTTGTAAGTACGGTTGTCTTATCAATTCCGGTGTTCTTTGTAATTTCGTTTACAATATCAGCTTTAGTCATTTTTCTTTAAAAAAAAATATTATTACTATAGTTTTCCTAATTTTTTGGACTGCAAATATATAGCTTTTCCGTGGCTCTAAAAAATATATTTCGGACAATTTTCTAAAAAAGTCTTGGCATTAAGCTTTGTTAGGCTGAAAATGAAGTATTTTTGCAGCATGAATATTTTTAGCGGAACATTGTTGGATTGGTATGCGGAGAACAAACGCGACCTTCCGTGGCGAAATACCATGGACCCTTATCTGATATGGATTTCTGAAATCATCTTACAACAGACAAGAGTGGCGCAGGGTTATGAGTACTTTTTGCGTTTCATAAAACGCTTCCCGGATGTGGCGTCGCTGGCTGCTGCGTCCGAGGACGAAGTGATGAAATATTGGCAGGGCCTGGGGTACTATTCGCGTGCCCGCAACCTGCATGCCGCAGCCAGAAGCATGAAGGGGACATTTCCGAAAACCTATGCAGAGGTGCGTGCTTTGAAGGGAGTGGGGGATTATACGGCAGCGGCCATCTGCTCCTTTGCCTATGACATGCCTTATGCGGCGGTCGACGGGAATGTGTATCGGGTGCTTTCCCGCTATTTCGGCATTGATGTTCCCATTGATTCTACCGAAGGGAAAAAGACTTTTACCGCTTTGGCGGGAGAGGTGCTCGATAAATCCAGGCCGGCAGATTATAACCAGGCAATTATGGACTTCGGAGCCGTGCAGTGTACGCCGCAGTCGCCCAACTGTCTGTTTTGTCCTTTGTCCGGCAGCTGCCGGGCATTGTCTGAAGGAAAAGTGCAGCAACTGCCCGTGAAGCAGCACAGAACCAAGACCACCAACCGCTATTTTAATTATATATATGTACGCATGGGCGCGCATACCTTGATACATAAGAGGACGGAGGACGATATCTGGAAAAATCTCTTTGAATTGCCTCTGGTTGAAACGGAAAAAGATTTATCCGAAGAGGAATTTCTGGCATGTCCGCAGTTTCATGCGCTGTTTGCAGAGGGAGAGGTGCGGATGGTCCGTACACTGCTTCGGGGGGTGAAGCATGTATTGTCCCACAGAGTGATTTACACCAACTTCTACGAGGTTACTCTGCCCGATAATTCGAGCTCCTTCTCAAGTTACCAACGGGTTGCAGTCGAAGATTTGGACCGTTATGCGGTACCCCGGCTGATACATGCTTTCTTGGAGAAATATGTATAAAAGTTGTTCGTATTCTTGCATGGTGTGAATATTCTCGTTAATTTTGGCAGCAAATTAATAAAATAGAAGCTTATGTCAGTAAATAAAGTGATATTGATAGGAAATGTGGGACAAGACCCTAAAATAACCTATTATGAAGGTGGAAACTGTGTTGCCCAGCTTTCTTTGGCCACTACGGAGAAAGGATACACTTTGCAGAATGGTACGCAGATTCCGGACCGTACCGAATGGCATAACCTGATATTCCGTGGCCGTTTAGGCGAAATCGTTGAGAAATATGTGCATAAAGGCGATAAGCTTTACGTGGAAGGTAAGATACGTACCCGTTCTTACGATGACCAGGGAGGCATCAAGCGTTATGTGACTGAGATATTTGTCGACAATATGGAGATGCTGACTCCGAGAACGGCAACTCCCGGTGCTGGCCCTTATGCGCCGCAGGCGGGAGCCGCCCCCCAGCCACAACAACCAGTACAACCGCAGGCTGCCCCTGCACAAGATAACCCGACGGACGACTTGCCGTTCTAATTGTTTAACTAAAACCAAAATCTTTGGACCCAGACGCTTATTTATGCCAGTTGGCAGATGTTTTTAACGGTATATCCGTACAGACTCCTTCTATTTCGGCCGTTGTAGCCATTGTGTTGGCAGGTTTGCTTTTGCTTGTTTCCGGTTTTGCATCAGCTTCCGAAATAGCCTTTTTCTCTCTTTCTCCGTCAGACCTGAATGCAATAGCGGAGAGAAAGCATCCTTCGGATGAGAAAATCAGTAATCTGCTGGACAACAGCGAACGTTTGTTGGCAACGATTCTGATTACGAACAACTTCGTGAATGTAACCATAATCATGCTCTGCAACTTCTTCTTTATGAATGTGTTCCAATTTCATTCTCCCATTGCAGAGTTCCTCATTCTGACAGTAGTCCTTACATTTTTGCTGTTGCTTTTCGGTGAAATCATGCCTAAGATATATTCGGCTCAGAAGACGCTGGCTTTTTGCCGCTTCGCCGCTCCCGGTATCACGTTTTGCCGTTCCGTATTCTATCCGATGGCATCCATGCTGGTGCGTTCCACTTCTTTCCTGAACAAGCATATGGTCCGCAAGAACCATAACATATCGGTCGATGAACTCTCGCATGCGTTGGAGCTGACCGACAAGGCAGAGCTTTCGGAGGAGAATAATATTCTGGAAGGTATCATCCGCTTTGGCGGGGAAACGGCCAAGGAGGTCATGACCTCTCGCCTTGATGTGGTGGACTTGGATATCCGTACCCCTTTCAAAGATGTGGTGAAGTGCATCGTAGAGAATGTCTACTCCCGTATTCCCATCTATGCGGATAGCCGTGACAATATCAAGGGGGTACTTTATATCAAGGACTTGCTTCCCCATCTGAACAAAGGGGATAATTTCCGCTGGCAGTCGCTTATCCGGCCCGCCTATTTTGTGCCCGAAACCAAGATGATTGATGATTTGCTGCGCGATTTTCAGGCAAACAAAATTCATATAGCCATTGTGGTCGATGAGTTCGGCGGTACGTCGGGCATTGTCACCATGGAGGACATTATAGAGGAGATTGTGGGCGAAATTCATGACGAATACGATGATGAAGAACGTACATATGCCGTACTGAATGACCACACTTGGGTATTTGAAGCCAAGACCCAGCTGACTGATTTCTATAAAATAACGAAGATAGACGAGGAAACGTTCGATGAGGTGGCAGGGGATGCCGATACGCTTGCCGGACTTCTGCTGGAACTGAAGGGGGAATTTCCTGCTCTCCATGAAAAGGTGACCTACGGCCGTTATGAGTTTGAGGTGTTGGAGATGGACAACCGCCGTATCCTGAAAGTGAAGTTCACAGTAAATGCCCCGGCAGAACCCAACTCTTCTTCCCTTTAATTTTTAATTATTAATTTTTAAATTGTTCCGTGCCCCTCTTCTTGCAACATACCGCTCTTCCCTGTCGATGGGGAATTTGGAAAACGGAGGAATCTCCGGAGGAATTGCTGGCCATGCTTCCTCATCAGGAAGTATACCGGGAAGGTATGCGGCGCTTCACCGCGGCACACCGCCGTTTGGAGTGGCTGGCTGTCCGCGTATTGCTTTATACTCTGTCGGGAGAAGAGAAAGAGATTGCCTATCATCCCAGTGGGAAACCTTATCTGGCGGATGACTCCGCCTCTCTCAGTATTTCGCATACGAAAGGTTATGTGGCTGTTGTCTTGGGATTGCCGGGTCGGGAAGTGGGTGTTGACATCGAGCAGTATGGTGAGCGGGTAAGGAAGGTGGCACATAAATTCATGCGCGAAGATGAACAGCCATCCGTGTTTCGCGGAACCGACACTTGGTCACTGTTGCTGCACTGGTCGGCTAAGGAGACCATGTTCAAATGCCTGAATGCTTCCGAGGTTGATTTTCGCGGGCACATGCGCATTCTGCCTTTTGCTGTAAATGAAAGCGGCGTATTCTCCGCCGAAGAATATCGTACGGTGGAGAAACGCCGGTTCACTATTCATTATTATTTGTTTCCGGATTTTGTCTTGACATTGAGTCTGTAAATCTCTTACAGCCTTTCCAGTTGTACCGTGAAGTGTCTCATCAACGGAGCTTCCCAGGTGATGCGCACTCCGCGGGTAATACTTTCCCGTTTGTCATATACATTTTTCAGAGCGGCTGCCACCACATCCATGTGGTTGTCGGTATACACACGGCGGGGGATGGCAAGCCGGAGCAAGTCCAGGCCGTTGAAGCGGTTTTCGCGGGTCACCGGGTCGCGGTCTGCCAGCAGATAGCCGATTTCACAACCGCGTATGCCTGCTTCCAGATAGAGCTCAGCGGTCAGTGTTTGTGCCGGGAATTCTTCTTTGGGCACATGTGTCAGCACTTTGGGGGCATCCACAAATATGGCATGGCCGCCTGCGGGACGTTGGTAGGGTATCCCGTACTCATCCAGTTTCATGGCGAGATAGCCCACCTGGTGGATGCGGGTTTCCAGATTGTCGAATTCGGTATTCTCGTCCAGGCCGATAGCAAGGGCGTTCATGTCACGACCGTTCATGCCTCCGTAAGTAAGGTAGCCTTCGAACTGCACGCAGAAGCCTTTGGCACCTTCATACCAGTCTTTCCGGCGGGTGGCTATGAATCCGCCCATGTTGACAATACCGTCTTTTTTGGCACTCATCGTCATACCGTCGGCAAGGTCAAACATCTCGCGGGTAATTTCCTTTATGCTCTTGTTGCGGTAACCTTCTTCTCTCATTTTGATGAAGTAGGCATTTTCCGCAAAGCGTGCCGAGTCAAAGAGAACGGGCTTGCCGTACTTGTCGGCAATGGCGCGGACTTCGCGCAGGTTCTGCATGGAAACCGGCTGGCCGCCTGCAGTGTTGTTGGTTATGGTGACGATGACGAACGGTATCCGTTCGCTATGTTCCTGTAATGCTTTTTCCAGTTTTTTAGGGTCTACATTGCCTTTGAAGGGAATTTCCAGCTGTGTCTGTTTGGCTTCGTCTATGGTGCAATCCAGAGCCAATGCCCGGCGTCCCTCGATATGTCCTTTGGTGGTGTCGAAGTGGGAGTTTCCCGGCACAATGTCGCCCTCGTGCACCAGATAGGAGAAGAGTACATTTTCGGCAGCGCGTCCCTGGTGGGTGGGGATAATGTATTCAAATCCGGTGAGGCGGGTGATGACTTCCTTCAGTTTGAAGAATGAGGTGGCTCCGGCATAGCTTTCGTCACCCAGCATCATGCCTGCCCATTGGCGGTCGCTCATGGCTCCGGTGCCCGAGTCGGTGATGAGGTCGATATAAACTTGTTCCGATTTGAGTTGGAATACGTTGTAGTGGGCCTCTTTCAGCCATTGTTCGCGTTCCTGGCGGGTACTTTTGCGGATAGGTTCCACCATTTTGATTTTCCATGCTTCGGCAAATGGTAATTCCATAGACTCTGTATCTTTAATAATTTGACAATAGGTTAACGGATAAACCGATTATTGCGGTTTAATGTGCCGAATTTAGACAAAATCTATGTAATAACCAATTTAAATATGACTTTTTGTAATGTAAATGTCCGGACGAAATCACTTCGGCCGGACATCATCAAATAAACTTGGCAGAGTTTATTACCTTCTTTACTTTCTCTGAATTAGGTTTGATGAATGAAATGATGGACGGTTTGTCCGGCTCATTAGACTCAACGCTTTTTCCTCGAAAGCAATGATAAAGTATGCATGGCAGGTCTTCTGACTTGTTTCTGTTGCAGGCGCCTTCCCGGAAGAATATTCCAGTGGCATAGAGTAATTGTCTGCAACGTTGCACGAAACTTACAGCAGCGGGACTGTCCAGGATTTACACCTGATTCCCTTTTAATCGCTTTCCCAGAAGAGGGGGAGCGAACCAATGCATGACAAAGATACGGATTCTTTTTGAGAAAACAATTCTATGGGTGATAAATTTTCTTCCCTGCTCTCTTTCTTTTTGCCGACAAATTGGCAAGGTTTTGCCACCCTCTTGGCAAGACTTTGTCACCGCGTTGGCAAAACTTTGCCATAGGCATGGCAAAAGTTTGCCAAAAGCATGGCAATAGGTTGGCAAAATTACTCTCTGATTGATAGTGACTTAAGGCGATTTAAGCAATCCGTCATGTCGGTAAGGTGAAAAGATACCAATACAAGCCACACTTGCCACAAGAACCTTCTCCGGAGGTATGCAAAGCATTTTGTTTGGTGTGGTAAAACGGGCTGTTATCTCTCTTTTGCCAGTGTGAATACAAACTCCAGTCCTCCGCCTTGGTTGTTTTTGGCAGAGATGGTGCCTCCGTGAATAAGGACTGCATTCTTCACTATGGCGAGCCCCAAGCCGGTGCCGCCCAACTTGCGCGAGCGTCCTTTGTCTACACGGTAGAAGCGTTCGAACAAACGGTTCAGATGTTCGGGAGAAACGCCGATGCCGGTATCGGCAAAACTGAAATAGTAGTAATTCTCGTCTTCGCGGAAACAACTGATGTTGATGTGTATGTTGGTGCCGGCATAAGCGATGGCGTTGTCCATGAGATTGCGGAAGATGGAGTAGAGTAGAGAGTAGTTGCCCCGCAACTGTATCTTCGGTTTTAGGGAATTGACAACGGTGATTTGCTTCTGTTCCAGTTCCAGGGACACTTCGTTGACGATGTTTGAAACCAGCATGCTGATGTCCACCTTTTCCATATCAATCATGTTGGCGGCTTCGTCCATGCGGGTCAGTACGGATATGTCGCGCAGCAGGCGGCTCAGGCGGTTGCTTTGCGCGTAGCAGCGTTCCAGGAAGACCTGCATCTTTTCGGGTGCAATGTTTTCGTTGTTCACGATGGTTTCCAGATAACCTTGTATGCTGCTTACGGGGGTTTTCAGCTCGTGGGCGATGTTCTGGGTCAACTGCCGTTTCAGCCGTACTTGCTCTTCTTCCTGGGTGATGTCGTTGATGGAAATTTCAAAGCTGAGGTCTTGGAAGATGATGCACTCCACGATGAAGGTGCGTCCGTTCTTGTTGATGTGTACGGACATCCTTCGTTCTTCGTTGTAGGAGGGGCGCTTCTGCGCCTTGTTGATGAAATCCGTTATCTTCTGGAATTCGCAGATGGAGAATATCTCTTCGGTAGCCTGCAGGTTGGAGTCTGAAATCAGATTGCCGTATTGGGTGAACAGATTGTTTACCAATATCTCCTTTTTGTCTCTGTTGAATACGCCCAGTCCTTCGCGGGAGGTTTGCAAATGGGTGATAAGCTTTTCGCGCTCAATGTAAAGCGCCTCTTTGGTTTCGCGCAGGCGCTTGTATATCTGTATGATATGCTGCGAAATCTCTCCAAGCTCATTGTGCGGGAAGGCGGCTTGTATGTCCATGTCTATGGGTTCGTTCTTGTCGGCCCTTTTGGCAAACTCGCGCAGGTGGTTGATGGCGCTGCCCAGTTTGGAGGTGAATTTGTAGAAGACGGATATCAGCAGCAGTGATACAATGACCGTGAACCAGATGTAGTGTGGGTCGGCAGCCAGATTGTTCATCAGGTTGACGTTGTAGGGGAGGGCTGAGCGGATGATACAGCCTTCGTAGGCGGTGGCAGAATAGAAATAGGTCTTGCCGGTGGTTTCGGAGATGCGCCGCAGGTCATAGCCCTTGCCGTCTTTCAGCGCTTTCTGTACTTCGGGGCGTTTGATGTGGTTGTCCAGTTCATGGCTGTCGTTCTGGGAGCTGTCGAACAATACGTTGCCATGAAGGTCTACCACAGTGACGCGCAATTCCTTGTTCACATGCTTGGAGATGTAGCTGTCCAGCATGGAAGTCCATAGGCTGTCGGGGAGGTAGCGAAGCTCCTGGTGCAGTCTGTCGTTATAATCTTGCAGCTGCATGTCCAGCAGCTCCACTTTGTATTCCTTTTCCCGCTGATACTGGTAGGCGATGAAGCAGGCGGCGAATACGAGGAACAGCGAGATGACCGAAAGGAAAAGTTTCCGGCTGAAGGACAGAAAGTGTCTGTCGTTATTCGGCTTCGAAACAATAACCATATCCCAAGCGTGTTACGATACATTTGCCATAAACTCCGATTTTCTTGCGCAGACGTGTGATGTTCACGTCGATGGTGCGGTCCAGCACATATACTTCGTCGCTCCAGATGCGGTTCAGTATATCCTCGCGCGAGAATACGCGTCCTTTATTCTGCAAAAGCAGCAATAAGATTTCAAATTCTTTTTTGGTGAGCGGTGCCTCTTCGCCGTCAATGCAGACTTTCTTCTTGATGATGTCCAGTACCAGCGTCTTGTAGACAATCTGTTCCGGTGCATGTTCCGTTTCTCCTTGTCGGGTGCGTCTAAGTACGGCTTTGACACGTGCCGCCACTTCGCGCAGCGAGAAGGGTTTGGATATGTAGTCGTCCGCTCCCAGGTTGAAACCGGTCACGGTGTCATTTTCCGTATCTTTGGCGGTAATGAAGATGATGGGTATCTGGGCTGTCTTCTTGTCCTTCTTCAGCATGCTCGCCATTTTGAAGCCGGAAATTTCTCCCATCATCACGTCCAGCAGTAGCAGGCTGTAGCTGCCAATGTCCATTCTCAGAGCTTCTTCAGCGGAGTTTGCCGTATCCACTTCGTAGCCTTCGTTTTCGAGGTTGAACTTCAGAATTTCACATAAGTCTTCTTCATCGTCCACTACTAAAATCCGGTAATCGTTCATTGCTTTGTTGTTTATGTATGACAAGGATAAAACAATTCTCTTGTCACAAAGTTAAACTTTATTTCTTTTTATCGGCAAAAATAGTGCAAACCGAATGCAGAATTTTCATGTTTGCATGAAAACTTGTGCTGAGATGCAGGCCATTTCTACTTTCTGGGTACAAAAGTGAGGCTAATTTGTTACGGAATGATGAAACAAGTGTTACATTTGGGTTACATTAAATTCTCGTTTATCTAAAAGCCCTGTCACATATAAAATATTATCTTTGCTTCGTAAATATTGAATTGTATGAAAGAACTTATGTATATCAGGAGTTTCTCTAAAAGGCGTTTGCCGGTTATTGTGGGAACTCTGCTTTTAGTGATAATCGGCTCTGTCTGGCTGAATACGGCTCCTTTCCGTTCGGGCTTTGATATCGCGGATGAGCTGGGCGGTAATATATTCCCTTCCAGTATCCTTTCAGTGGCTACCACCGATGCTCAGGTCATAGTGCCGGTAGACTCCATGTATGTAGGTAATCCGAAGTCGTGCATCGCTGTCCGTGTCCGTTCGAGGAATGCTTATAGCCGGGTGCGGGTAGAAGTTGCGGAGACTCCGTTCTTTTCCCGTTCAGTGTCGGAGTTTGTGTTGGCAAAACCGCGTACGGAGTATATTATCTATCCTGATATCATATGGAATTATGAGGCTCTGAAGAATAACAACCAGGCGGAACCCATTAGTGTGGCCGTTATGGTAGAGATGAACGGTAAGGATTTGGGGCAGAGGGTGCGTACTTTTTCCGTTCGCAGCATTAATGAATGTCTGTTGGGGTATGTCACGAATGGTACAAAATTCCATGATACCGGCATCTTTTTTGCAGCATATGTAAATGAGGAGAATCCTATGATTGACAAACTGTTGCGTGAAGCGCTGGATACGCGTATCGTCAACCGGTTTTTGGGTTATCAGGGAGGTACCGAAGTGGTGGACAGGCAGGTTTATGCCTTGTGGAATGTACTGCAGAAGCGTAAGTTCCGTTATAGCTCGGTCTCCAATACGAGCCTTTCCAGCAATGTGGTCTTTTCACAGCGTGTGCGCACGTTCGATGACGCCTTGGAGTCCTCGCAAATCAACTGTGTGGATGGAAGTGTGCTTTTTGCTTCTCTGCTCCGTGCCATCAACATAGAACCTATATTGGTGCGCACCCCGGGGCATATGTTTGTAGGATACTACACGGATTCCAGTCATAAAGACATGAATTTCCTTGAAACGACCATGATTGGTGATGTGGATTTGGATGATTTCTTTCCGGACGAACAGTTGGATTCGACGATGGTGGGAAAGTCGCAGAACCAGATGTCGCGCATCACCTTTGACAAGTCCAAGGAGTATGCCAATAAGAAGTATGCCCAGAATAAGGAAGGTATTCATTCCGGCAAACTGAACTATATGTTTCTGGAAATATCCAAAGAGGTGAGAAGGAGAATACAGCCGATAGGGAAATGAGGCGTAGAATGCAAACAGCCGATTTTCACGAACCGGCCGTTCCAATCATCATCTATGAATGAAGACCGTTGAGAGGCTTCAATGAATTAAATCTCACACTCATGCTACGTGCTGTCATGAAATAATCTGTACCATTATATATGTCACCACTGATATGGAAATTCCACAACATGGAAAGAGACCAGTTTTTATAAGTGAAACTTGTATATATTAGTTTTATGCTGAAAAATAAAATGTTAATGTAGATTATATATGGAATTTATTATTGTTAATAGTCTAACACTATTTTTTGATGAACTTATGAATCATTTTAACTAATTTGCTTTTTAGAATCCTTATCCATACCAATATCCCCACGTAATCAAGTTCTTTTTATATAAAAAGATTTATGAATATGCTTTAATGCGTAAATCAAATAGTTCAAAACATCGCTATATATAAATGATAAATGTGATGTGTTTTTCGTTTTTTCGCATCATTGAGATATATTATATACAAGTACGGCATTAATATGATTAAGAGTTAATGCTTTGAATAATTACTAAATAGATATTTAAAACTTTGCAAAAATATAAATGCAAATGTTTTAATATTTATTTAGTATTTTTTAATTCGATTGATGATAGAATTTCTAAATTAATTCATATGTTTGCAAACAAATCCAAATAATAGAGCTTATGAAAAGAAATTATTGCTTATCATTAGTGTTGCTTGCATTGTTTGGGGTGTCTGCACCTTTTGCTGCTAATGCAGCTGTTGAAAGTGTGCTAAGTTCCCAAAGTACTCAGCAAGCCAAGAAAATCACAGGTAAAGTTTTAGATGCGGCAGGCGAACCCATCATCGGCGCCAGCGTGTTAGTAAAAGGTTCTGGTACCGGCGCTGTGACGGATATTGATGGAAATTTTTCTGTAGAGGCGCCGGTGGGTAGCACATTGGAGGTATCTTTCATTGGGTACAAAACAGTGACATTGAAGGTGACGAACGCCACTACTTATACTGTGAGTTTACGAGATGACTCGCAAGCGCTGGACGAAGTGGTTGTGACGGCAATGGGTATCAAGAAAGAGCGCAAAGCTTTGGGATATTCAATGGAGGATGTGAAGTCGGATGAATTGATGAAGATGAAAACTGCCAATCCTATTTCATCCCTTTCGGGGAAAGTGGCCGGTGTGAATGTTACTCAGTCATCTGGTGCCGCTGGTGCGGGCGCTCAGATTATATTGCGTGGAGGAACGTCGGGTGCTGAAGGCAAAGACAATCAGCCGCTCTTTGTGGTGGATGGTGTTATTTTTGATAACTCTTCATCAGTGGTGGGCAATTCGGCTTTCGATGGTTCCATGCGTTCTGCCTCTACTACTTCCAATCGTTTGATGGATATAAATCCCGAAGATATAGAAAGTATGTCGGTGCTCAAAGGCCCTGCAGCTGCCGCTTTATACGGTTCACGTGCAGCCAACGGAGTTATTCTTATCACTACCAAGAAAGGTAAAGAGGGCGTGGTTGAAGTGAATATCAATTCTAAGTTTACTGCTTCATGGGTAAAGAGCCTGCCGCAAACGCAACGCCAATATGCCCGTGGATATATGGAAGACCAATATGATTCAAAGAAGAACTATACTGGTACTGTGTTTAATGACTTTGCTTATACTTCGTGGGGAGAGAAGTCGAACGCAGCTACTTATGATAACATAGGTGATTTCTTTCAAGGCGGAAACATTTTCGATGAAAGTGCCAGCGTAGCCGGGGGTACCAAGAATAGTAAATTCTATCTTTCAGGGTCTTACTATGATCAGGTAGGTGTTGTGCCCGAGACCGGATACAAGAAATATGCTTTCCGTTTCAATGGTGAGCAGAAGGTGGGGATTTTCACCTTTAACGCCAGTGCCGCATATAGCGATGCTCATACAGACCGTACTTTGACGGGTGCCGGGCTTTATAATTCGAGTGGTAATGGTGCTCTTTATGGTGTGTACAACTGGTCTCCTTTCGACCGAATGACCCACTATCAGAACGAGGATGGTACCCGTTATCGTTTGTTTGGCGATCGTCTTGATCCATGGGACGAACGCGACAACCCCTATTGGATTGTCAATCGTAACCACATGTATGACGACATCGACCGTTTCAATGGGATGCTCAGTATAAAAGCCGATATTGCCAAATGGTGGTTTGTTTCTTATAAAATAGGTATTGACCGTTATACCCAAACTGCTTCCAACCGTTTGGCTGCCAATGGCGTGCTTAAACAAGTGTGGCAAAAAGGTATGATGAGTGACAACACCCAGCAGTTCCGCTATATGAGCCATGACTTTATGTCGAACATGAGCCATAAGTTCGGTGATTTCGATTTGAATCTTTTGTTGGGTGCCACAATGGACGAAACCAAGACAGACCGTAGCTCGATGATGGCTTGGAACTTTTCCGTTCCTGATTTCTTCTCATACGCCAATGCCAGTAAAGACAATAAGCAATTCACACATGCAGCTACTAAGAAACGTTTGGTAGGAGCTTTTGGAGAATTCCGTGCATCATGGAAAAATATGCTCTATCTCACTGTGAGCGGTCGTAATGACTGGACTTCTACTCTTCCTCTTGAAAACCGTTCGTACTTCTATCCTTCGGTAAGCGGTTCATTCGTATTTACTGAAGCCTTGCAGCGACTCGGTTGGCTGGATGACAGTGTGCTCAACTTTGGTAAATTGCGTGCATCGTGGGCCAAGGTAGGTAAAGATACCGGTGTGTACGAATTGGAAACTGCCTTATGGCCTACGGGTACCTATCTTGACGGTACGGTAGGTGTGGGAAATACTTGGACACGCGGTAATGACAAACTGAAACCGGAAATGACCAAGTCTACCGAAATAGGCGTGGAATTGAGTTTCTTCAAAAACCGCCTGCACATAGACTATGCTTACTATACCAACGATTCATATAATCAGATTCTTGCTCCTCGCGGTCCGCAATCTACCGGTTACATCTTTTGGAGTATCAATGCGGGCAATGTGTATAACAAAGGTATGGAACTCTCTATTTCGGGAACTCCCATACAGACTAAGGACTGGACATGGGACATTGGCTTGAACATGGCAGGTAATCGTGGTACTTTGGACGGGCTTCCCGAAGGTATGGGCGTGATGTATGTTACCGATGTGCAATATGCCGGTATGCAGGCAGCCTCGTTCAGCGGTGGAGATTTTATGGGTATTGCCGGTACCAAATGGAAACGTAATGACGCCGGTGAGGTGATACTCGACAAAAACGGTATGCCTACTTATGACAAAACCCTTGTAGCAGTAGGTAATCGTGAGTCATCGTTTACCGGTGGATTGAACAATACCCTTACTTGGAAGAATTTTACTTTCAATATGCTATGGGAATTCCGTGTAGGTGGCGATGTGGTCAACGGTACTCAATATGCTATGGATAACAGCGGTGTGAGCCAGTTCTCTGCCGATGTACGCAATCGTTCTCTCACTGTAACGGGTGTCAATGCCAATGGTGACCCAGTGACCAATACTTGGGAAGCCGATAAAACCTATACTTTTAATGGAGTACAAATGAGTGGCTACAACATCATTAAGGATTACTATCAGAACTATTACTCCAAGGAGTCAGCCAACTATATTACCGATGTCAACTCTTTGCGTTTGCGTTCTGTTTCATTGAGCTATGAGTTTCCTAAAACGTGGCTTTCCAAGATTGGATTTGTAAAGCGTGCTTCGGTATCGGTAGCTGCTACCAATCTATTGCTCATCACCAATTACGAC
This sequence comes from Bacteroides sp. AF39-16AC, assembly GCF_003602735.1. Lineage (NCBI taxonomy): Bacteria > Pseudomonadati > Bacteroidota > Bacteroidia > Bacteroidales > Bacteroidaceae > Bacteroides > Bacteroides sp. AF39-16AC. The sequence goes on from NZ_QTLN01000004.1 coordinate 50,689, forward strand.
GGTGACCCTGAAGTGGCTGCCGCCGGTGCAGGTGTAGGTGGCTCATCATCAGTAGGATTTGACTACTGCGGTGTACCTGCCACTTCTACCATGTCGTTTGGCTTGAATCTTACTTTCTAACTCTTAAAAAACAGAAGCAATATGAAACTATTCAAATCTATGATATTATGTAGTGCGGGTGCCCTTATGACTTTGTTCTCGGGGTGTAATGATTGGCTCGATGTAAATGTCGATCCCGAAAATCCCACAGCCGGAAATGCGACCTATGATTCACGATTGGCACATATTGAATTTTATACCAACAGTGCCACTCAGTTTGCTGCTTGGCGTTCCAGTATGTCTATGGGCGATTGGACACGCTATTATGACGGCGGCACTTATTGGAATATGTCTTATTGGAGTCCTCAGACCGGTGCCGTTACCACTCCCTACCAATGGTGGTTCTGTGGAGCTGCTGTAAATATTCCATTTTTGATTGACAAGGCTACGGCAGCCGAGGCTTGGCATTATGTGGGTGCAGCTCGCGTAATTCGTGCCTATGGTTTTATGCTTATGACAGACCTTTATGGAGAAATGCCTTACAAGTCGAGTGAGGCTGAAGCCGGTGTTACTCCTACCTATAATGACGGAAAAACAATCTATTTGGGCTGTTTGGCCGATCTTGACACCGCTATCGAGATGTTCCAAAAAGAGCAAGGGTCTGCGACAGCTTCGTTGGCTGTAGGCGATATTTGGAATGGTGGTAGTGTAGACAAGTGGCTTAAATTGGCATATTTACTTAAAGCACGTTACATTAACAAGCTTATTAAAAAGGGTGAAGGCAGTTATCTTGAAGGGAAATACGATGCCGCAGAAATCTTGGCTTGTCTTGACAAGGCTCAGCAAAGCAATGCCGACAATACCGTATTCAATCATATTGATGCCAATAATTCGCATGATGTATTGGGATGGGACGAACCGGTTGATTATTCACCGCTCTTTTCTGTATGTGGCATGAATGCCGGCTATATGCCTACCAAGATGCTTTACGATAATCTGACAAATTTTGCCGGAAGTGGAATAGAAGATCCGCGTGCCGATAAGATTTTACCTTGGGCATATTCGAAGCAATCAAGTAATTCACCCGCAGAGGTGAAGTTCAAAAACGGTTGGCGTCGTTCTATGGGTGTAGACATGATTGGCAATGATAGTCCCAGCCTTACCGGCGGACCGTTGCGCTCGAACTTCTCGGCAGCCAAAGGTTGGTGGATTGACAGTGAATCTTCTACCCGTAAGGGGGACACTATTTATGTAGAGTGTACCAGTCAGTGTAAAGCTTATCAAGGACGTCCTGATTTACTTTATCGTCGCGATGGTACTGATGCCTCTCGCGAATCGGGAACTTTCTATACTCGCGTGTCTTCTCCCACCTATATTGGAACCTATGCCGAAGCTTGTTTCATACGTGCTGAAGTACTCTTTAACCAAGGTAATAAAGGAGCGGCTTTTAATGCTTATAAGAAAGGTATTGCAGCCAGTATCGACGGTATGAACGATAAGTTGAAAGTGTGGTGCCGTGAAGATGCCAATTTGGAAGCATGCCCCTCGTTCTCTCCTATGACGCAAACCGACATTGACAACTATTTGAACAATGGTATTGGCACTGAAGAGAATATTACTTTGGGCAAGATTCTTACTCAAAAGCGTTTGGCATTGCATTTTTCCATGGAAATTTGGAACGATATGCGTCGCTACGATTTTAATCCGGAGCTTTTCTTAGGCTGGGGTATTCCTGCACGCTATGGCGTTGATGCTACTGCCCAAAAGAATATTCCGCAAGGTAAACAGTTCCGTCGTTGGCAGCAATGCAGTCATGAACTCAACTACAATACGGCCAATCTGCAAGCTATCGGTGCCACTGTTCCGGGAGCTGATACTTCAATTGCACTTTGGAATGCTGCCGAGGACGTATGGACTTTACCCGTATGGTGGGACAGTGCCCAAAACTAATTTTTCATTGCATTTTATTTTGTGATACAAATTCATTATCTTTACGCCCAAAATGTGGATTTTAAGATATAGTTAAGATATTGAAGGCTCTAATGGTCTTCATTCATAGATGATGATTGGAACAGCCGGTTCGTGAGAATCGGCTGTTTTTTTGTTTCGTTTGTTTGCATATCAACGGCGGTAATATGTTACTTTTGCCCTAAAACCGAAGATAGGCTGCACCTCAGCATAAAAAATGGACAAGTTCATTTTATTTTGCATTCGGTTTGTACTATCTTTGCGAGAAATAGCTGAGATGGTAGGAACTGTCTTTGCAAAGATTAGTCTATATATGGAACAAAGCAAGAAATTTATCTCTCCGGGGGCATGGTTCTCCATGACTTATCCGGCAGACTGGAATGAATTCGAGGACGGGGAAGGCTCTTTCCTTTTTTATAACCCCAATGAGTGGACCGGTAATTTTCGCATTTCGGCTTTCAAAGGGAATGCTACATATGGCAAGGACTCCGTGAAGCAAGAGTTACGGGAAAACTCCTCTGCCATTCCGGTTAGGATAGGCCGGATGGAATGTGCATATAGTAAGGAGATGTTCGAGGAAGAAGGTGCGTACTATACTTCCCATTTATGGATAACGGGCGCGGATGAAGTTGCCTTTGAATGTTCGTTTACGGTGAAGAAAGGAGAGCCGGTTGCAGAAGCGGAGAAGATTATCGCTTCGCTGGAAACGCGGAAGGATGGAGTGAAGTATCCAGCGGAGATAATTCCGGTGCGCCTTTCGGAAATCTACCAGATTAATGAAGCATACGAGTGGGTGGATACTACTATAAAGGAATCGTTGAAGAAGGATTTCCAGGGAGCCGAGGAAGACATTGCCAAGATGCAGCAGATGATGGAAGAAAGCAACATCGGTCCTAAGAAGAAGGATGCATGGCTGGCTTTTGGCATCGCGCTTTGTGTTATTTTCGCCAATGAAGTGGACGGTATGGAATGGCGTACCTTGGTGGACGGAAACCGGGAAGCGCCCATATTGCTGAACACGTCTACCGGTGAATGGATAGACCCCATGAAGCTGGTTTGGAGCAAAGTAAAGGCAGGAGGTAAAGTGAATCTGCCGGAGATATACAGCTCCTTGTTCTAAGGTCCGGTCATCTCGGTACTGTGATTTTCAACTTTCAATTTTCATTTTTCAACTATTAAAGCATTGGCAGCAGTAAATTCAATTCTTCAGGTGGAAAACTTGACCAAGTCGTTCGGTGACTTGGTACTATTCGAAAATATTTCTTTGGGCTTGTCCGAGGGACAGCGTGTCGGGTTGATAGCCAAGAACGGCAGTGGCAAGACGACATTGCTCAATATCCTTTCCGGCAAGGAAGGGTATGACAATGGCACCATTTCCTTCCGTCGTGATTTGCGTGTGGGTTATCTGGAACAAGACCCGCAATATCCCGAAGAGCTGACCGTGCTCGAAGCGTGCTTCCATCATGGCAACAGTACCGTCGAGCTAATCAAGGAGTATGAACGTTGCATGGAAACGGAGGGGCATCCCGGCTTGGACGAAATTCTGGTGCGTATGGACCATGAAAAAGCTTGGGAGTACGAGCAGAAGGCGAAACAGATTCTGTCTCAACTTAAAATACGTGATTTCAGTCAGCACGTAAAACATCTGTCCGGCGGGCAGTTGAAGCGTGTGGCACTTGCCAATACCCTTATCACTGAACCCGATTTGCTGATACTGGACGAGCCTACCAACCACCTCGACCTCGATATGACGGAGTGGCTGGAGGAATATCTCCGCCGGAATAACCTCAGCTTGCTGATGGTGACGCACGACCGTTATTTCCTCGACCGGGTATGCTCCGAAATCGTAGAGATAGACAACCGGCAGATTTATCAGTATAAAGGCAATTACAGTTATTATCTGGAGAAGCGCCAAGAGCGTATCGAGGCCAAGACTGTGGAGATAGAACGTGCCAATAACCTCTACCGCACAGAGCTGGAATGGATGCGCCGCATGCCGCAAGCCCGCGGGCACAAGGCACGCTATCGGGAGGATGCCTTTTACGAGTTGGAGAAGGTGGCTAAGCAGCGTTTCAACAACGACAATGTAAAGCTGGACGTTAAGGCTTCTTATATAGGCAGTAAGATATTCGAGGCAGACCATCTGTACAAATCCTTTGGTGACTTGAAGATTCTGAATGATTTCTCCTACATCTTCTCCCGTTACGAAAAGATGGGTATCGTAGGGAATAACGGTACGGGCAAGTCGACCTTCATCAAGATACTGATGGGGTTGGAGCAGGCAGACAGCGGTACGCTGGACATTGGCGAGACGGTCCGCTTCGGTTACTACTCGCAGGACGGCTTGCAGTTTGACGAGCAGATGAAAGTGATTGATGTAGTGCAGGACATTGCCGAAGTCATAGAACTGGGCAACGGCAAGAAGCTGACGGCATCGCAATTCCTGCAACATTTCCTGTTTACTCCCGAGACACAGCACAGCTATGTCTACAAGCTGAGTGGGGGAGAACGCCGCCGCCTCTATCTGTGTACGGTCCTGATGCGCAATCCCAACTTCCTGGTGCTGGATGAGCCGACCAATGACCTCGATATTGTGACGCTGAATGTGCTGGAAGAGTATTTGCAGAATTTCAAAGGATGCGTGATTGTGGTGAGCCACGACCGTTATTTCATGGACAAAGTGGTAGACCATCTGTTAGTGTTCAACGGACAAGGGGACATCCGCGACTTTCCCGGCAACTATACACAATATCGCGACTGGAAAGATGCGAAAGTCCATCAGGAAAAGGAGAAAGAGAAAGAAGCCGCCAAGGCTCAGGAGGACAAGACGGCGAAGGTGCGTCTGAACGAAAAGCGGCGCATGTCTTTTAAGGAAAAACGCGAGTTTGAACAATTGGAGCAGGAGATAGCCGACCTGGAAACCGAAAAGAATGCAATTGAAGAGGCTTTGTGCAGCGGTACTTTGTCTGTGGACGAACTGACGGAGAAGTCGAAACGTTTGCCGGAATTGTCGGACTTGATTGACGAAAAAACATTGCGCTGGCTGGAGCTGAGTGAGATAGAATCGAACTGAAGTTCGAAATTGAAAATTAAGAATTAAAAATTAGAACTGAGAAAGTGGGAAATCTGACGAATTATCATAGCCATAGCCTTTATTGTGACGGGCGTGCCGGCATGGAGGACTTTGTGCGTTTTGCATTGAGTGAAGGTTTTACATCTTATGGCTTTTCATCGCATGCTCCATTGCCTTTTTCTACGGCATGGACTATGGAGTGGGATATCATGGACGACTATCTATCTGAATTCCATCGTCTGAAGGAGAAGTATGCTGGACGTATCGAACTGTATATCGGTCTGGAGATTGATTATCTGAATGAAGCGAGTAATCCGTCCATCGCCCGTTTCAGGGAGTTGCCGTTGGACTACCGTATTGGTTCTGTACATCTTCTCTACAATGACAAAGGGGAAGTGGTGGATGTAGATGTACCTGCGGATACCTTTAAGACCATTGTAGACGGACATTTCTGCGGTGACTTGGAGCATGTGGTCCGTCTCTATTATGGTAGGTTGACGAGGATGCTCGAGCTGGGTGGTTTTGATATTGTGGGCCATGCCGATAAGATGCACTACAATGCAGCATGCTATCGCCCGGGATTGCTGGACGAGCCTTGGTATGATGAGCTGGTTAGGGCGTATTTCGCAGATATTGCCCGTCGCGGCTATCAGGTAGAGGTCAATACCAAAGCCTATCATGACCTGGGTACTTTTTACCCCAATGAGCGGTATTTCTCCTACCTGCATGATTTGGGTGTACGTGTGCAGGTAAACAGTGATTCACACTATCCGGAACGGATAAGCAACGGACGTCCCGAAGCTTTGTGTGCCTTGAGGAAAGCTGGATATGAATCGGTGATGGAACTACACGGAGGAGAATGGAAAGAGATGCCTATCGTGTTTTGAGTGAATAGGATACAGAAACTCCTGACTTGCCTTTTTGTAAAGGTAGTCAGGAGTTTTTTCTTTCTATTATGAACTATTCTGTTTTCAGTAAAAAGTCGTCAATCGCCTTTTTGTAGGTAGCCTTATCGGCTGCTCCGCGGAAGAGCTGAGGCTCTCCATTCATAGGGATGAATACAAAAAGAGGGATGCTTGTTGCATTGAACAACGCTGCCAGTTCCTTTTCCTTATCCACATTGACTTTGTAGACAACGATTTTATCGGCATACTCTTTGGCCAGTTCCTTCATAATGGGAGTCACCATGCGGCAAGGTCCGCACCAGTCGGCATATAAGTCTATGATGGCAGGCTTGTTTCCCTTGTATTTCCAGTCCTGGGATTTCTCATAGTCGAACACATCCTTGATGAACATGGCTTTGTTCATGACGATAACTTCTCCGTTTGTTTGAGCATAGGCCAGCATGCAAGAAAACACGAGGGCAACCATTGCTATAATCTTCTTCATTTCTTCTTGTTAAGAGTTTTGTTCTATAACGGCTTTCAAATCCTTACCGCTGATGACACCCGAATGGCGCCATACGGCTTCACCTTTTTTAAATACGATAAATGTCGGTACTGCTTGTATGCGGTAGCGGGCAGCAAGCTCTTCGTGCTGGTCTACATCTATTTTGGCGATACGGGCAGCATCTCCTATTTCGTTTTTGAGTTCCTCCAGTACCGGATGCATGGCCTTGCACGGGCCACACCAGGTTGCAAAGAAATCAACTAAAACGGGCTTTTCTGATTGTATCAATTCTTCAAACTTTTCCATAATTTTTTCCTTTCTGTTTTTATTTATTTGTAATGATAACAAAATAGGAGGAGGATTTGTTCGCTAAATCATTATTTAATCGTCATCTCTTCAATGAGATGCGAAGCTCCCGCGTATTTGTCGATGATGAACAAGGTGTAGCGGATGTCTACACATGCTGCTCGTTGGGAGGACGGACGGAAGGCAATGTCGCCAGTCAGACCTTCGTAATTGCGGTCAAAGCCGGTACCTATCAGTTCTCCTTTGGCATTGAACACTGGGCTGCCGGAGTTTCCACCGGTATTGTCTGTGTTGACAATGAAGCAGATGGGCATTTCGCCGTTCGGCATGGCATAACGTCCGAAATCCTTTGCCTGGTACAGCTGTTTCAGTTTGGCGGGGACTACAAACTCCCAATTGTCGGGATCTTCCTTCTCCATAGCTCCTTTCAGAGTGGTGTAGTAATCATATTTCACACCGTCTGCCGGAGCGTAGGGGAGCACTTGACCGTAGGTCAGGCGCAAGGTGGAGTTGGCATCCGGATAGATGGGCTGACCATTGGCAAGTTTCATGTCCATCATGCCCTTTACCCATACCTTGTGGGCGGCATTGTAGTTTTTATTGGCATCCATCATGGCAATGGAGGTCTGAAGCAGGCCGTCCGTGATGGAATATTTCAGCAAGACCATCCAGTCTGTATTAATCTTGTAGAGGCTGGGCTTGCGGATGAACTTGGCAAAGTTCTCCTTGTTGCCGAAGATGGAATGTTCAAAGCAGGCGTCGATGAAAGCGTCGCTGTTGCCCTTGAAACGCTTGTCTATGATTTGGAAAATACCGATGCGTTGTTCGGCAGGGATATACTTCATGTAGATTTTCAGCATTTCCTTGCCAACAATACGTTCCACTTCGGGGAAGGGGACAGAGGCAAAGTAGCGGTCGGCTGCCTTCTGAAGGCTGTCTTTAGCTGCTGCAATCTGTTTCTTGTCCTTGTTCTTCAAGGCAGATACCAGTCCTGCGGTGCTGGGGATACGCATGAAATCGAGTCCCGTCACCAGTGCTTCCTGAATGGCTTGCTGGTGGTAGAGGGCTGGACGGCGTTGCTTTACGATGGCGCGTATCTGGTCGAATGCTTGCTGATAGCTATTGTCGTTCAGCGAGCGTCCGCGTGCCAGGAGTGCCTCTTGCTGTGCACGTTTAGTGTCCAATACTTTCAGACGGACGAGACCTTCGTTCATACCGATGGCATTTTTCCAGTAGTTGGCAGAAGATGCATACTTGCTGGCATAGTGGATGCGTACGGCATCGTCTTGCAACATTTGTTTCATCAGAGCTTTCTGGCGGACATCGCGCACGTGGTGGCGCATGAAGTTGGTGGTTTGCATACGCTCTTCCACCTCGTCGGAAATCATGTAGCGCCAGTTGCGTCCGGGGAATCCCATGACGAAGGTAAAGTCGCCCTTGCGATAGCCGTCAAGGCTGATGGTGAGATGTTTCTTCACTTTTAGGGGAACGTTGTCTTTGCTGTAAGCGGCGGGTTTCCCGTCTTTGTCGGCATAGATGCGGAAGATGGAGAAATCTCCCGTGTGGCGGGGCCACATCCAGTTGTCGGTGTCTGCGCCGAACTTGCCGATGGAGGAGGGGGGAGCGCCTACCATGCGGATGTCGCTATAGGTGGTCTTTACGAACAGATAGTATCTGTTTCCACCGTAGAAGGCTTTCAGTTCCAGCTTGCGGCCGGGTGTCAGGGCGATGCCTTCGGACTTGGCGAAGCGGTCGGCTACTGTCTTCAGGTATTTGGGAGACAGATAATTGGTGCCGTTCGGGTCGTCGTCGGTTTTCAGTTGTTCGTTTACGTAGTCTGTCACGTCCAGTATCCGGTCGATGTAGGTGACGGTGAGTCCCTTGCAGGGAAGCTCCTCTTCGCGGGACATAGCCCAGAAACCGTCGGTCAGGTAGTCGTGTTCCACCGAGCTGTGTTGCTGTATGGCGCCATAGCCGCAGTGGTGGTTGGTCAGTACCAGGCCTTCGGCAGAGATGACTTCGCCGGTACAGCCACCGCCGAAATGCACCACGGCATCCTTCAGGGCAATGCCGTCGGGATTGTAGATTTGGTTGGTGGGGATGAGCAGTCCGAGTTCCGTCATGGCTACTTCGTTCTGCTTTTGCAGGTCGGTGAGCATCCACATACCTTCGTCGGCGTGTGCGGCAAGGACAGAAGATGTAATGAATAATGATAATAGGATCCTTTTCATGGTGATGTGCGTTAGAAGAGCATCTGAGAGGGGGGCTATTCAGTATACGACTGAATAGGGTTAAGTATACGACTGAATGGCATTCACTATACGACTGAATGCCATTCAGTATGGGAGGTAATCTCTCAGAGGCTTTAATTTATTCTATAATGTTCATTTCTTTTATCAGATGACTGCAATTGCCCAGTTTGTCGAGGATGAAGAGCACGTAGCGTATATCCAGTGCAATGCAACGCTGCAGGTCATTGTTGAAGTTGATGTCACCGCTCAGAGATTCCCAGTTGCCGTCGAAAGCAGTACCGATGAGCTGTCCTTCGCCATTGATGACGGGGCTGCCGGAGTTACCGCCGGTGATGTCGTTCGTCGTGAGGAAGCAAACCGGCATGGTGCCGTCTGCCATGGCGTAGCGTCCGAAGTCTTTCTTTTGAATCAGTTCTTTCAGCTTGGCGGGTACCACGAATTCACGGTCTTCGGGATTCTCTTTTTCAAGGATACCGTCGGTAGTGGTATAGTAGTCGTAGTGTACGGCATCGCGTGGGCTGTATGATTTTACATTACCATAGGTCAGACGCATGGTGAAGTTGGCATCCGGATAGGAGGGGACGGGCTGTTTCATTTCACCCAAGCCACGGATGTAGGCCTTGTGGAGCAGTTCCATTCCGCTTTCCAGTTCCATGTATTGCTTTCCGAGTTCCTGCAGCTTTTCGTTCTTGGAGCGCGAGTAAGCCGTAGCAGGGTCTTTCTCGATGGCTTTCACGGTGGGCTTTGCCAGGAATTTATCCAGGTTCTTGCGGTTGGAGAGGATGGAGTTGTCGTAAATGTTGTCTACGTATGCGTTGTAGTCGCCCTTGAACTCTCCGTTGATGGTTTGGTAGAAGGAGGGCAGCTCGTCGGCGTTCAGTGCCTTGGCAAGGGCGGGCAGGATGGCTTTGGCTACGGCGCGGTCCACTTCGTGGTCGTAGTCTTTATTGTGGATACCATCGTATGCATTTTCCAACTGCTTCTTCGAAGCTTGCAGCAATGAGTCGTTCTTCTCTTCGAGCGCTTTCTTTATGTTATCCATGATAAGGTAGGTACTGCCGAATTCGATAGCACCGCGCAATGCTTCGTTGGTATAGTAGAGCTGGCGCAGCGTGGGGGTGCTTTTCTCGATGATGGCATCAATTTTCTCTACCACACCCTCGTATTCGGGTTTTCCTTGGGCAAAGGCGGCATACTTTTTCTCGATTTCGGCTTTGGCGCCCAACACGTCATTGTCGATGATTGCCTTGTTCATACCAATGGAGTTCTTCCAGTAGTTACTGCTTCCGGCAAACTTGCTGGCATACTGGATGCGGGTCTTGTCACTGGCATCCATATACTTGCGCAGCACTTCGAGGCGTACGCCGCGCATATCAATCATTGCCTGATTCACGGCGTTCATGCGTTGTTTCACTTCGCTCTGGGTGAGGTAACGTTCTGTGCTGCCGGGGAAGCCCATAATCATGGCGTAGTCACCTTCGTTCAGACCTTTGATGGAGATGGGCAGGAACTTCGGGGTTTTCAGGGGTACGTTGCTTTCACTGTATTCAGCCGGCTCTCCGTTGGCATCGGCATAGATACGGAACATGGAGAAGTCGCCCGTGTGGCGCGGCCACATCCAGTTGTCGGTCTCACCGCCAAACTTACCTACCGAGGAGGGAGGAGCGGCAACCATACGCACGTCGCTGTATACCTTATAATAGAACATATAGAATTTGTTTCCTGCATAGAAGGGGAGTGCGCGCACTTCAATGCCCGGTTTACCCTTCAAATCGCTCTTCTCCAGTTCCTCTTTTGCCAGTTTGTTGAGGAACGGGGAAGTCAGTGCATCGATTTCCGTCACTTCGCCTGCCTTTATTTTAGCGTTGACAAGGTCGGTGATGTCTACAATGCGGTGCACGAAACGGAATTTCAATCCCGGGGAGGGCAGTTCTTCACTGCGGTTCATGGCCCAGAAACCATCTGTCAGATAATCGTGTTCCACGCTGCTGTGCTGCTGTATGGCACCGTATCCGCAATGGTGATTGGTCAGAATCAGTCCTTCCGGAGAGATGATTTCGCCGGTACAGCCACCGCCAAAGATACCTACAGCATCTTTCAGTGACACGCCGTTGGGATTGTAAAGGTCGTCAGCCTCCAGCTTCAGTCCTTGCTTTTTCATCATGTCGATGGAGTTCTGCTGCTTCATCAGTTGCAACAACCACATTCCTTCGTCTGCACGCGCAGAGCAGACTGTCAGTGCGGCAATGGCCGCAAGCAAACCTTTCTTAAATGTAATCTTCATATAATCAATTATTAAGTAATGTCTTTGAATTTCATTGTCATCGCTTGTGGGCTTATGGCTTTATGGCATTGTTTCTTATTGCTTCCATAATGTTTGCAGGCGGACGCTGGTTCATCAGTTCGTTCTTCATAAAGTCCATGTATGGGGCTGCGTGACTGAAGAACTTATGATATCCTGCACAAAGGTAATTCAGTCCCGGCTCTCCGTCGGCTGTACGTGCAAAACGGTTCTTTGGACATTCGCCGTTGCAGGCAAACAGCCATTCGCACTCCCTGCATTGGGTGGGGAGAGATTGTTGCTTCATCAGTCCGAAGGCTTGTTGCCGTTCTCCGTACATCATCTCCACCAGTGTATTCTGATGGATGTTGCCCAGTTTATATTCGGGGAAAACAAAATGGTCGCACGCATATACGTCTCCGTTGAACTCCATGACGCCTGCATGGCCGCAAGTCTTTGCCATGGAACATACACCCGGTTGTTCGCCTATCCAGTTGGCAAGGGTAGAGTCGAATAACTGTATGTAGTAAGTACCCACGTCCTGCTTTACCCATTCGTCGAACAAGGCGCATAGGAAGTCTCCCCATTGTTCCGGCGTGACGGAAAAGTCTGCCAGCTGCGTGCTCTTTTCCTTGTCTGCCAGGGAGGCAAGATGGCGTCCGTCCCCATGAGGGGCAATGCGCTCCACGATGGGGGCAAACTGGATGTAATGGCATCCTATCTCCTTGAAGAAATTATAGAAGTCCAGCGGATAGTCGGCGTTGTAGTCATTGACCACTGCCATTCCGTTCCATTCCACACCGTGCTTTTTCAGCAGGTTGATGCCCTGCATCACCTTGACGAAAGAGGGCTTGCCCTGCTTGTTCTTCCGGTATTCGTCATGGAACTCCTGAGGCCCGTCTATGGAGACACCCACCAGCCAGTTGTTTTCTTTGAAAAACCGGCACCATTCATCGGTCAGCAACGTGCCGTTGGTCTGTATGCAGTTGTCTATGGTGCGTCCGTTGGCATATTTCTTTTGCAGCTCCATGGCACGTTTGTAGAAAGAGAGCGGACGCATCAGCGTCTCTCCGCCATGCCAGGTGAACAGAACCTGGGGCATGGTCTGCGAGTTGATGTACTCCTCGATGAACTTTTCCAGCAGTTCCTCGCTCATCACATGCTTGGGGTTGTCTCTATATAGTTTGGATTTCTCCAGATAATAGCAATAATCGCATGCCAGATTGCATACCGCACCTACCGGTTTCAGCATTACATAGAGCGGTTTGGCAAAAGGTGCATAGGTTGACATGTATATTTTCTCTATTTTTATGATTTATAATTGTGCAAAAATACGTAAACCGAATGAAAAATCCTTTCTTTCTATTCGGTTTATAAGGAATATTAATACCTTTGCTGGGTGTAATTCAAAAATCGTTTCTTGCATGATTAGAATGAGTGTGAACCGCATTTTACCCTTTTTGCTCCTGCTTGTGCTCTTTACTTCTTGCAACCGCAAGTATAAGATAGAGGGCAGTTCCTCGGTAACCAGCCTTGACGGAAAGATGTTGTTCCTCAAGACGCTTCGGGACGGGCAATGGGTGAACGTCGATTCGGCAGAGGTTATCCATGGGCATTTCAAGATGAAAGGCCGGGCCGATTCCGTGATGATGGTGACTCTTTATATGGACCACGAGGGCATTATGCCTTTGGTGCTGGAAGACGGCAAAATCGTGGTTTCCATCTCCAATACTCAGTTGATTGCCAAAGGGACTCCTTTGAATGACAAACTGTACGAGTTCATAGACAAGCGCAATTCCCTGGAAGTGAAGATAGAGGAGCTGGAACGGAAAGAGGCGCGTATGGTGCTGGACGGTGCCAATCTGGATGACGTGCATGGGCAGTTGGCAAAGGAAGGCGAAGCACTTGTGAAGGAGATGAACGACTACGTCCGGCAGTTCATTGTAGATAACTTTGAGAATGTGCTGGGCCCCAGTGTATTCATGATGATGTGCAGCACACTGCCCTATCCGGTGATGACTCCGCAGATTGAGGACATCATGAGAACTGCTCCCTTGTCTTTTAAAGAGAATACTTTGGTGAAGGATTTCCTTACAAAGGCGAAGGAGAACATGCAGCTGATTGAAGAGCAGAAACGCATGAAGCAAAATGCTTCTGTAGGAGGACAGAAATAAACAGGAATGAGTTGATAATGACAAACGGGAATGCCTGAATATCTTGATAGGATATTCAGGCATTCCCGTTTGTCATTATGTCTTTATCTGTCCTGGTCTTCGTTCTTCACCATCCCTTTATACTTTTCCGGCAATGCACTCTCCACCGCCGCATAAGCCTCGTTCATGCTTGCCTTGATGTTTTCTGCCCCTTTCCCTTTGGGAGGAATAGGTTCATGGATGGTCAGTATCATCCGGTGACGGTGTATCCACTTTCCGGTGCGTGGAAGAATCTCGAACGAGCCGTCTATAGTGACGGGCACCACTTCCAGTTGCAGTTCATCTGCCAACTGGAAAGCACCTCTCTTGAAGTACCCCATGTGTCCCGTGAAGGTACGTGCCCCTTCGGGAAATACTACCAGTGACACGCCGTCTTTCAAAGATGATTCTGCCTGCCGCATGGTGGCAAGCACCTTCTTGGGGCTGGAACGGTCGACGAAGATATGTCCTGCGCTCTCGCATGCCTTGCCGACAAACGGGATTTTGCGCAGGCTCTTCTTCATCATCCATTTGAAGTTCCGTCCCAGGAATCCGTATATCAGGAATATGTCGAAGGCACCTTGGTGATTGGGCACAAACACGTAGGAAGTACGTTTGTGTATTTTCTCCCTTCCATGTACCTCCACCGGAATAAGCAGTATATAGCAGATGAGCTGTGACCAGATTTTACCGGGATAGTAACCCCAGATATGCGCTCCTCCTATCAGCGAACCGATGATGGTGACCAATGCTGTAAGGATAGTCAGTACCAATAAAATGGGCAACGCAAAGCAAACCTGATAAATAATATAAAGTATCTTCATAGGTGTCGGATTTTTTATTGCTACAAAGATATACCTTTTTCTTATTTCGTCACTCTTTCTCTCTTACTAATTTTAGTACTGTAATTTCCGGCCATGCCCCGAACCGGAACGGCAGTCCTACATAGCCGATGCCAATATTTACGTACAAAGCCCTCTTGCCTTCGTAGTACATTCCTCTCCATTCCGGATAGATAAGTTCGGCAAGGGAATGTCCGAACAAGATGCCTTGCATGGCGTGGGTGTGTCCTGCAAGCATCAGTGAAATATCCGATTGGGGCAGTACCTCGCGCCTCCAGTGGGTAGGGTTATGGCTGAGCAATATTTGGAACATTCCCTCCGTGCCCTGCATGGCTTGCGGCAAGTCTGCAAATTGGGAGAAAGGAGGCTCCCCGTCGTTTTCCACACCGATGAGGGCTATGCTGTCACCTTTGTGATGAAGGATGTCATGCTCATTGTTCAGCAGTTTCCATCCCATTGCTTTCTGCTGCCGGATTAAATAGTCCAGATTGGCGATTTCTGCTTTCGGGCTTTGCCAGTGATAGTATGAGCCATAGTCATGGTTGCCGAGGATGGAGTATACTCCGTCCGGTGCATATAGTTGGGAGAGTATTTCTTGGAAACCATCCAGTTCGTGGCTCTGCTGGTTCACGAGGTCACCGGTGAAGACAATCAGGTCCGGCTTCTGTCCGTTGACTAAATCGACCAACTGTTTGATGGGTTCCGGATTGCCTTGCCAACTGCCGATGTGTATGTCCGATATTTGCACGATGCGGTAGCCGTCGAAACCTTCCGGAATATTGGCAGAACGGTATTCCACTTCTTTTGTATCGAAACGGGTGATGCCTGCCAGGGTACCGTAAAGGATATTGAAGAAGCTGACGACAGCCAAAACCAGTCCTATAGCGGTGAACGGGCTGCGGGGACAACGACGGATGATGAAGTGCGCCAGTACTCCCACCAGCGAGCAAAGCATGAATATGGTTTTTGGAAAGACAAACAGCATGATGGTAATTGCCAGTCTGCCTATGGCCTGCGTATGGTTTGACATCGCATTGTCGCCCGTAAGGAATATGAAGTAAACATAGCCTGCCGCTAATAGCAAGGTGGGAAGCCAATAAAGGCAGTGAAGGACTGCCTTTCTGGTTTTTCTTACTACATAAACCAAGTAAATGTAAAGGTCGGGGATGAGAAGGAAAAGGATGAAAACAAGAGTTACTCGGTGCATATATCTTTCAATTCTTCAATGTTCTTTTTAATATTGTCCAGATGTTTGTAAATCACTTTTTTGTAGAGAATATAGATAATTAGCGCGTCAAATACTACGAAAAGGGTAATCAGTAGGGCTTGTACGCTGGCTGGTGCCAGATGATATTCCATCACCCAATAGTTGAGGATATTGAAAAGGATAATCCAAATGGAGATGCCCATCACTTCATATCTGGTCCATTGGCGGAAGGTGGTCATACGGCGACTGACTTCGGCAACCCCCATTTCATCAATACGCGTGTCCTTGTTCCAGCGGTATGTTTTCCAGTCCCACCACATGCCTATGAGGATGCTTATAGCGATGAATCCCAGTAAAGCGACAATCTTGCCTTGCAGCTGCTCATTGAAGCCGAAGGTGGGCAGCAACAGCCATATAAGCAGAAGGGCTGCCAGACCTACCGCTCCCATTCCGATAGAGAAACGCTGTATGACTACGAGTCGTCCCAGACTTTTGCGGGTATTGGCCTTGTAGCCGGCAATCAGTTCGGTAATCTGCTGTTCGTCAGCAATCGGTTCTTTCTGCAACTGTTCATTCAGTGCGTTCCATGATTTCTTCAGTTCATCCAGTTCCATATATTTATTCCTCCTTATTCATTTTTTTCAATTTGTCCTTGATGCGGCTGAGTTTGGTGGCAACGTTTGTCAAGGTCAGCCCGGTGATTTCAGCAATTTCTTCGTAGCTTTTCTCTTCCAGATAGAGCAGTATGATGGACTTTTCCAATTGTCCCAGTCGGTTTATCATCCGGTAGAGCTGCCGTAGCATGGCTTGTGTCTCGTCGGTTTCTTCAGTCCGGTCGGCTTCCTGGGTGAGGGTGACGATTTCGGGGATGTTCTTTTCTTTGCGGATAAAGCTGATGCACGTGTTCAGTGCGATGCGGTAAATCCATGTGGAAATCTTACACTCCCGCCGGAACTTGGGAAATGCTTTCCATAAGTTGAGCACCACTTCCTGATACAGGTCGTTGAGGGTAGCATTGGGCGTGGTGTACAGATAGCACACCTTATATATCACGCGCTCATACTCCCGTACCACGGATACAAACTCTTGTTCTGCATTTTCCATCTTTTAGCTTCTTTCGAATTGCTTTTGCACTGTTAGTCGCATTGTGTGGCGATAAATCACAGTTCAAAAAGGATTATTTTAATGTGTTAATGTGCCTATATGCTAATGTGCCTATATGCTAATGTGCCAATGACCTGCGGCATGGTAGCACAATATACATATAGCGCAGCCAATTGGCACATTAGCATATAGGCACATTAGCACATTATTCATATTGTAGTGGCTAAAAACTTCCGCATATCCCCTATTGGCATTCCCCGGCGGCGGGCGTAGTCGTCCAGCTGGTCTTCTCCAATCTTGCCCACTGAAAAGTATCGGGATGCGGGATGTGCCAGCATCATGCCGCAGACGGAGGAGTGAGGGTGCATGGCTCCATGTTCAGTCAGCGTGATGCCTATCTGCTTCATGCCGAGCAGTTCGTCCAGCAGGAAATTCACGGATTGGTCGGGTAGGGAGGGGTATCCCACAGCGGGGCGGATGCCTTGGTATTTCTCGACCAGCAGATCCGGAATGGACAAGGATTCGTCGGGGGCATACCCCCAAGCCTCCTTGCGGACATATTCGTGCATCTTTTCTGTGGCGGCTTCAGCAAGGCGGTCGTTCAGAGTCTGTACAAGGAGATGTTTGTAAGGGTCGCTTTTATAAGTCTCTTCGGCCTCTTCACTGATGGTGGAGGCGAAAAGTCCTACGATGTCGGGCGTGCCTGAAGAGAGGGGACGTACAAAATCGCTCAGACAGAGAAATGGACCGCCATCGGGTTGGGGTGTCTGCTGGCGGAGCAGTGGGAAGGTTGTTCCTTCTATCAAGAGGTTATCTCCGTCTGCATTTGCCTGGCAAAGCCTGAAGATGCAATGGATGGAGATTGTTTCGTCCAGTCGGTCGAGCATTCTATTGGCCTCCTTGAAGAGCTGCATGGCTTCGGAAGCCTTGGTGCGTTCCTCTTCGGGAAAGGTCGTCAGCCAAAGTGCACGGCAAGAATCGCAGCCATGGATGTTTGCGATAGCTGCAAAGCGAGGCTGGAAGCCCCAGGCATGGAAGAAATAAATCCAGTTGATGTAAGGGGTTACTTCATGAATCCGATACGAAAGCAATTCATGCCCCAGTGCCAATATTGTCCTTTTCATCCCATTTCATCCCTAATCCTTAATCCCTAGCCTTCACTCTCCAAATCTCAGTTCCTCGCCACGATAAGCATCGTCCACCATGCCGTCGCTATAAACGGGATGTCCGTTGGCAAAAGTCCTTTCCACTTTCCAGTTGAAGGTATGTCCTTCCAATGGGCTCCAGCCGCATTTGCTCAAAACTTTGTCGGCTGTCACTTCCCACGGGGTATCGGGGCGTACCAGCACAAGGTCTGCCCGGTAACCTTCACGGATATAGCCGCGCTCGTTGATGCGGTAAATTTGTGCGGGAGCATGGCACATTTTTTCAACGATGGTCTCGAGTGTGAATATTCCCTCATCTACCAGTTGCAGCATGCTGACAAGCGAAAACTGTATCATCGGCATGCCGGACATGGCCTTCAAGGCACCTCCTTCTTTTTCGGAGAGCAGATGGGGCGCATGGTCGGTGGCTATAACGTCTATCAGGCCGGAGTTGACGGCTGCACGCAGGGCATCGCGGTCGGCTTGCTTCTTAATGGCAGGATTGCACTTGATACGTGTGCCCAACGTGCGATAGTCACTGAGCGTGAAGAGGAGATGGGCAACGCATGCTTCGGCGGTGATATGCTTCTCGGAAAGTGAATAGTCATTGAACAGTTGCAGTTCCTTGGCTGTGGACACATGCAGAATATGCAGCCGTGCACCGGCAATCCTTGCCAGCCGTACTGCCAGTTCAGAGGATGCATAGCATGCTGCCGAAGAGCGGATGTAGGGATGCTTGCCTATGGGAATATCATTCTCTCCGGCAAACATTTCCTTATACTTGGCAATATTGTTCTTGATGGTTTCCTGGTCTTCGCAGTGGGCGGCAATCAGCATGTCTGTACCGTTGAAGATGTTCAGCAGGCTGTTCATCTTGTCTACCAGCATGTTTCCGGTACTGGAACCCATGAATAGCTTGATGCCGCAGACGCGGTGCTTGTCCAGCTTGCCGAATTCGCTGTAATTGTCGTTTGTAGCACCGAAATAGCAGGAATGGTTTACGATACACTTCTCGTTCAGTAAATCAAGTTTGGCGTTCAAGGCATCCAGCGTAGTGGTCACCGGATTTGTATTGGGCATATCCATGATGGAGGTTACACCACCTGCGGCAGCCGCACGGCTTTCGGTGAGGATGTCCGCTTTGTGGGTCAGCCCGGGATCGCGAAAATGTACATGGTCGTCGATGATGCCAGGCAACAGATAGCATCCGGTGGCATCTATGGTCTCGTCACAAGGGGCGGAGAGAGGTTTCCAGTTGGTCAGTACCTCTGCAATGCGCCCGTCTTCTATCACTACGGAACCTTTCACGGATTGTCCTTCGTTGACAATCGTAGCGTTATGTATCAATGTTCTTTTCATATCTTCCTAATATTTATAGTAAACCCCTATCACTCTATCACCTATCACTTCATCTCCTTATCTACGGTAGGATATTTATGGAACCAACTGTTCCATTTCAACCGAATCACTCCGAATACGGCTTCACCAAAAATACTGCTGTTCATTTTGGAGGTGCCCAGTTCGCGATTGATGAAGATGACAGGCACTTCCTTTACCTTGAAGCCGCATTTGTAGGCGGTGAATTTCATTTCTATCTGGAAGGCGTATCCTTTGAAGCGGATGCCGTCCAGATTGATAGTCTCCAATACCCGGCGGCGGTAACATACAAATCCGGCTGTAGTATCGTGGATGGGCAGCCCGGTGATGAAGCGTACATACTTGGAGGCAAAATAAGACATCAGTACACGTCCCATGGGCCAGTTCACTACGTTCACACCACTCACATAACGTGAACCGATGGCTACATCGGCACCCTCTTCGGAGCAGGCGCGGTAGAGTCGCGGCAAGTCTTGGGGATTGTGGCTGAAGTCGGCATCCATTTCGAATACATACTCATAACCTCGTTGCAATGCCCACTTAAAGCCGGCTATGTAGGCTGTACCCAGTCCTAACTTTCCTTTGCGCTCCACCATGAAGAGGCGTTCGGGAAACTCCTGCTGCAAGGTCTTTACAATGGCAGCTGTTCCGTCGGGCGAACCGTCTTCAATGACAAGGATGTGAAAACCATGTTTCAGAGCAAAAACGGCACGGATGATATTTTCTATATTCTCCCGTTCATTGTAGGTGGGGATGATGACAATGCTGTCTGATGTTTGCATACTTATAGGTAATGGGGGTTATAACTGGGAACAAATGTAATACATTTCTTTTTTATCTGGCAGCATTTTCACACAAATCTTGATTTTGCAAAGTTCTGGCGCCACGACTCTTTCATTTATGTAGCTCCTTCTAACTCCTGACTATAAGGAATGCAGGTTAAATCAAAGAACCATATGCTTGACTTTGAACTTTAGCCTCAATCTTTAGCTATTCCCGTTTCAATCATTAACAGAAAACATTCAAACTATTAAAGAAAAACTTTCGAAGTATAAAGGATAAAGTGGGTAGATATAGGGAGAAAAAGTGCTCTTCAGTCTTGGTCTGTCTATCCCAAGCCTTGGGATAGACAGACCAACCCCTGGGATACATGTCCGCAGGCTGGGGATAAACTTTGTGTAACATAACTCCTGAATAGGGATTGTGCAGGCTGTGTTATTCATAATTGGAGGAAAAGAAGTTTCATTGCCTTCCCCGATAAATAGGGCGATACAGAAAAAAGGTGAAGGATGTGCAGGCTGACAGCAGAAAGATTATTTCAGAGAACATAGTTGCCGACAGGTCAAAGCTAAAGATTATTTGTGTATTTTTGCACCGAATTTATTTCGGTAGGATACCTTATGAGAGGCAATACCGGGGGAAAAAGCGCAAAGCAATGAATATAACTGAACTGCAACAATCTTATGCTTCCCATCCCAATGTAGAGGGGGTGTGCAGGCTTCTGAAAGATAACTCTGTCCGTCACCTATATTGCGGAGGTTTATATGCCTCTGCCGCTTCTTTGTTTTCGTCTGTATTGGTTCAGCGGGCTACTTGTCCGCTCGTTTTCATTCTGGGCGATATGGAGGAAGCCGGTTATTTCTATCATGATTTGACGCAGATATTGGGGACAGAGCAGGTATTGTTTTTTCCTTCTTCGTTCCGCCGCGCCATCAAGTACGGGCAGAAGGATGCGGCAAACGAAATACTCCGTACAGAAGTGCTGAGTCGCCTGCAAAAAGGAGAAGAGGGGCTTTGCGTGGTGACCTATCCGGATGCGCTGGCCGAAAAGGTGGTCTCTCGTAAGGAACTGGGAGAGAATACACTGAAACTGCATGCAGGCGAGAGGGTGGATATGAACTTCGTGACGGACGTATTGCGCAGCTACGGTTTCGAATATGTGGACTACGTCTACGAGCCGGGGCAGTATGCCGTTCGTGGCAGTATTATCGACGTCTTTTCCTTCTCTTCCGAATATCCCTTCCGTATAGACTTTTTCGGCGATGAGGTGGAAAGCGTCCGTACCTTCGAGGTGGAAACACAGCTCTCGAAGGAGAAGAAAGAAAGCATCGTGATAGTTCCCGACTTGAGCCATAGCCTGGAAAAAAAGGGAAGCGGCGGCATGGTGTCGTTCCTCGATTTCCTTCCGTCGGACAGCTTGCTTGCCATGCGCGATTTTCTCTGGCTACGCGAACGCATCCAGACCGTGCACGACGAATCGCTCACCCCACAGGCCATCGCCGCCCGTGAGTCGGAGGAGAATGGAGCCATCACGCTGGAAGGCAAGCTGATTGATGGTGGCGAGTTCACCCTGCGCGCCCTCGATTTCCGCCGGATGGAGTTCGGTAACAAGCCCACCGGAACGCCGGATGCTACCGTCTCGTTCCATACTACGGTACAGCCTATCTTCCATAAAAACTTCGACATGGTGGCAGAGAGTTTCCGCGAATACCTCTCCCGTCACTACACCATCTACATATGCAGCGACAGCCTGAAACAGACTGACCGCATCCGTGCCATCTTTGAGGACCGTGGAGACAACATATCCTTTACCGCCGTGGAACGGACGCTGCACGAAGGCTTTGCCGACGACACTTTGCGTATCTGCGTCTTTACCGACCATCAGCTGTTCGACCGCTTTCACAAGTATAACTTGAAGAGCGACAAGGCACGCAGCGGCAAGGTGGCCTTGAGCCTGAAGGAGCTGAACCAATTCACCCCCGGCGACTATGTGGTGCATACCGACCACGGTGTGGGGCGTTTTGCCGGACTGGTACGTATCCCCAACGGTGACACCACGCAGGAGGTGATGAAGATTGTCTATCAGAACGAAGATGTGGTGTTTGTCTCCATCCACTCTCTGCACAAGGTTTCCAAGTACAAGGGAAAGGAGGGTGAAGCGCCCCGCCTCAACAAGCTCGGCACCGGAGCCTGGGAGAAGCTGAAAGACCGCACCAAGACGAAGATAAAGGATATTGCCCGCGACTTGATAAAACTCTACTCGCAACGCCGCGAGGAGAAGGGGTTCCAATACAGTCCCGACAGCTTCCTGCAACGGGAGTTGGAAGCCTCCTTCATCTATGAGGATACCCCCGACCAAAGCAAGGCTACTTCCGACGTGAAGGTCGACATGGAGAGTGCCCGTCCGATGGACCGCCTGGTGTGCGGTGACGTGGGCTTCGGCAAGACGGAGGTGGCTGTTCGTGCCGCTTTCAAGGCTGTGGCGGACAATAAGCAGGTGGCTGTACTGGTGCCCACTACCGTACTTGCCTATCAGCATTTCCAGACCTTCAAGGAGCGCTTGAAAGGCTTGCCTTGCCGGGTGGAGTATCTGAGTCGTGCCCGCACCGCTGCTCAGGCAAAGGCTGTAGTGAAAGGGCTTGCCGAAGGGGAAGTGAATATTCTTATCGGTACCCACCGTATCCTGGGAAAAGACGTTAAGTTCAAAGACCTTGGTTTGTTGATTATTGATGAGGAGCAGAAGTTCGGCGTCTCCGTCAAGGAGAAACTCCGCCAATTGAAGGTGAATGTGGATACGCTGACCATGACGGCTACACCCATTCCCCGTACCTTGCAGTTTTCGCTGATGGGTGCGCGCGACTTGAGCGTCATCCAGACACCGCCGCCTAACCGCTATCCCATCCAGACGGAAGTGCACACCTTCAACGAGGAAATCATTGCCGACGCCGTCAATTTTGAGATGAGCCGTAACGGGCAGGTATTCTTCGTGAATAACCGTATTTCCAATCTGTTTGAGTTGAAGGCCATGATAGAGCGGCACATTCCCGACTGCCGTGTCTGTATCGGACACGGACAGATGGAGCCTGCCGAACTGGAGAAGATAATCTTTGATTTCGTCAATTACGATTACGACGTGCTGCTTGCCACTACCATCATCGAAAGTGGCATCGACATACCCAATGCCAATACCATTATCATCAACCAGGCGCAGAACTTCGGCCTCAGTGACTTGCACCAGATGCGCGGACGTGTGGGGCGGAGCAATAAAAAAGCTTTCTGTTACCTGCTGGCACCGCCTTTGTCCTCCCTTACTCCCGAAGCAAAACGACGCCTGCAAGCCATCGAGAACTTCTCCGACCTGGGCAGTGGCATCCACATTGCCATGCAGGACCTTGACATCCGTGGCGCAGGCAATATGCTCGGTGCCGAACAGAGTGGTTTCATTGCCGACCTAGGCTACGAGACGTATCAAAAGATTCTCTCCGAAGCTGTGCACGAACTGAAGACCGACGAGTTTGCCGACCTTTATGCCGAAGAACTGAAAGCAGACGGAGGCGTCATCAGTGGCGAGCAGTTTGTGGACGAATGCCAGGTGGAAAGCGACCTCGAACTTCTGTTGCCTGCCGATTACGTGACTGGCAGCAGCGAGCGTATGTTGCTCTATCGCGAGTTGGACGGATTGACACTCGACAAGGATGTGGATGCTTTCCGTTCCCGCCTCGAAGACCGCTTCGGCCCGATTCCTCCCGAAACGGAAGAACTGCTGCGCATCGTTCCCTTGCGACGCCTGGCTGCCCGGCTCGGTGTAGAAAAGGTCTTTCTGAAAGGGGGACGCATGTCTCTATTTTTTGTTTCCAATCCGGATAGCCCGTACTATCAGAGCCAGGCTTTCGGCAAAGTCATTGCCTACATGATGAAGTACACCCGCCGTTGCGACCTGCGCGAGCAGAACAACAAACGGAGTATGCTGGTGAAGGATGTCAGGACGGTGGAAGAAGCTGTCTGTGTGTTGCAGGAGGTAGTGGCAATGCAGGTGGAGGAGTGAACAGGTATCGGAAAGAAAGACTACTGCATATTTGTTTTATTGGAATATTCTTTTTTACTTTGTATAAACCAAAAAATGTCGTATGAGATCCTTAAATGAATATATCGAAATAATAAGGAAATGTAGTGACGTGCTACGTTCATATTTTGGGGTTACTTCTTTGCGTATCTTTGGTTCTGTAGCCCGTAATGAACAAAAAGAGGATAGCGATGTGGATGTTTGTGTAGATATGAAGCCTAATTTGTTTTTGCATGTAGAACTAAAGAAGTTTTTAGAGGAACAATTTGGCTGTCCGGTAGATGTTGTTCGCTTCCATAAAAATATGAATGATTTTCTCAGACGACAGATAGAAAAAGATGGAATCCTTATCTCCCTATAAAAGAGAAGTAGCTTTGGGTATTCTGAAGCAGATTGAGCAGGCGATTATACGTTTGCAGGAAAGAACTGTGAATATCCATAGTGTGGATGACTTTCTTTTGTCTCCTGCTGGCATGGAAAAGTTGGATGCGGTTTGTATGTTACTCATTGCAATAGGGGAGAGCTTGAAAGGCTTTGATAAAGTAACAGAGAAAAAGGTCTTAATCAATTATCCTCGGATACCTTGGAGTAATGTAATGGGAGTCCGGGATATTATAGCCCATCATTATTTTAATATTGATGCAGAAGAAATATTCGGTATTGTCCACGGTGAGTTATCTTCTCTTTTGGAGGCTATTCGTTATTTAATTCAAGAATTATCTTGCTCTGTCATCACATCTGGTACAAATGAAGTCTATAAGGATAAATTGAATGCTGTGGAGTGGAAGAAAAAATGTGAGGAGATTAAAAGAAGGGATAACTATCGTTGTGTAAATTGTCAGAATCAAGTTCTAATTGAATTGGATGGAATAGATGACTTGGAGAGATATTTAGGCGAAATAGAATTAAAAAACTTTGGAATAATTAAAAATGTTTTTCAGCAAAGAGAAAATATATTTAATGATAGAACTGGATTAACTGTACACGAAGAACATGAGTTGATAACAAAAGAAAAACGTAGTTCCTTAGATGATTATGGCTTGTTTCTTTATGAAATGAAGAAAAACATTCCATGTCCTTTTGCTCCTCTTGAAAAACGTGTATTAATATCAACTAAAGAAATAGAGTCTTTGGGAGAATTTGTGAATCAGCTGTATGTTGTAAAAATTCCAGTTTATTATGGTGGGAAAGATTATAAATTAAAAAGTGATAATATCGTAACATTGCAATTTAATGAATTGAGTGATACTGGTAATAGATGTTTCCTTTATCGTTGCTTTGCTTGGTATTATCCCGGTTCATACCTTGGCCAAGGGATACTTGCTTATAATCAATATTCCATTATTTTTCCTTTATACTCATTAGACTTTAAACAATCATTGGATGTCCATCATAAAGTATATAGAAAAAAGAATGGACAGATAATTGAACCGTGGGAGTATGATGATAAGGATTTAGAGACTCTTTGCCATAGTTGTCATTTGAAAAAGCATAAACTCCCAATCTATGTCATTAATGAATAGTTTTATGGAGTTAGAGATTCCTTTGAATTTTTCTATTTTTGTTATTATTTTCCGAATTGTAACGCGAATCCCAAATTGAAGAAAGTGATGTTGTTCTTGAACCAGCTATGGTTCACTCCGTCATCATACCCGTCTGTGTTATAAAGTCGTGCATCGGGGTTGGCAAACCAGTCTGCTGTCAGGAAATCACAGCGAATCATGCCCGAGAGTTTACGGCTGATGCGGAACTCATAGCCTGCTGCGAAAGTTATTCCACAATATCCTTTATGGAAAAGGTGTCCGTTCCGTTCACCGCGTTTATATGTCCGTTCCTGATAGTTCATATACCCGATGCCGAACGAGAGGAACAGTCCTTGATTCCCGTTGCTCCACAAGGGCCGGTATGTGATGTTGGGGCGTATGCAGTGCAGATGTGCCTTATCCGGCAGGCGTGCCATGCGTAGATAGTCATATTGAAGTCCTGCGGCAAATAGGGGCGTGATGTAGTAGCGGCCTTCTGTCATCAGGTCATATCCCACCCGGTTGCCATTCTTGCTGAAGAAGTCGTTACGGTTTCCCTCTACATGAGGTAAGGATACACCGCCACCGAAGATGATACTGTAATTTTGCGGCAGGCATTCGCTTTGTGCCAGCAGACCTGTCGCTCCAATGGGGAGTAGGGATAGGCAGAGGAGGAGGAATCGTTTCATGCAGTTGCTGTGAGTTTCTTGGAAATATCGTATTTTTATCGTTTCCCGTATAGCTTGTCTATCAAATCCGTCCGTCCTATCCGGCGCAGTTCGTTTATGATGTTCCTGCGCTCTTCGGGTTTGTACCAGAAGAAGAATTGGCGTTGAGCCAGTTTCTCGCGCTGCGTTTTGGCACTGAATACCGGTTCCAGCGTATAAGGATGGAAGCCCGTGTACCATGCTTCGGTGGCAACGGTCATGGGAGTAGGGGTAAAGTCTTGCACTTGTTCCAGATGGAAGTCCAGTCGCTTGGTGATGACGGCAAGTTCTGCCATATCTTCCTCCTTGCATCCGGGATGGCTGCTGATGAAATAAGGAATAAGCTGCTGGCGTAGTCCTTCTTCATGGTTAATCCTGTCGAATATCTTCTTGAACTCACCGAACTGGCTGAACGGAGGCTTGCGCATGATGTTGAGCACGCGGTCTGACGTATGCTCCGGTGCTACCTTCAGGCGACCGCTGACATGGCGGGCAATGAGCTCGCGGGTATATTCCTGCGTACTTTTGTTAGTGTTCGGGTCCTTGCTCTGGTGCAGCAGCAGGTCATAGCGTACACCGCTGCCAATGAAGGACTTCTTGATGCCGGGCAGGGCATCTACGGCATGATAGATGTCGAGCAGCGGACGGTGGTCCGTATTCAGGTTGGGGCATACCTTGGGGTAGATGCACGACGGGCGTTTGCATTTCCTGCAGACGGCCTCATCCCGTCCCTTCATGCGGTACATATTGGCCGACGGGCCTCCCAAATCGCTCAAATAACCCTTGAAGTCTGGCAGCTCCGTGATGGCTTTCACCTCTTTCAGAATGCTCTCCTTGCTGCGGCTTACGATGAATTTGCCCTGGTGTGCGGAGATGGTGCAGAAGGCACATCCTCCGAAACATCCGCGATGCAGGTTGACGGAGAACTTTATCATGTCGTATGCCGGAATACGTTTTCCCTTGTATTTGGGATGGGGCAGGCGCGTGTATGGCAAGTCGAAAGAACGGTCGAGTTCAGCTTCCGTCAAAGGGGGATAGGGAGGATTGACTACTACCGTCAGCTTGCCGCTCTTTTGCAAGATGCGGGATGCTGTATATTTGTTGCTTTCCTCCTCGATATGACGGAAGTTGGCAGCTTCTTTCTTTTTATCTTTCAGACATTCTTCATGGGAAAAGAGGGTGATATCCCCTTCTTGTACCACTACTTCCTTGTCAAGGTAAACCATTTGGGGAATATCGGCGATGAGCTTTTTGAAGCTTGGGGCGTCCATCTGTGTCTGTTGGCGTTTCAGCCTTTCCGCAAGTTCCACCACCGGTTTCTCTCCCATACCGTAGATGAGTGAGTCGGCTCCGCTGTCGAGGAGGATGCTGGGGCGTACACGGTCCTGCCAATAGTCATAGTGCGTCAGGCGGCGCATGCTTGCCTCGATGCCGCCCAGTACGACGGGGACATCGGGGAATAGCTTCTTTAATATCTGGGTATATACAATGGAAGGGTACTCCGGACGCATATCCGGACGTGCATCCGGGGTATAGGCGTCATCACTGCGCAAGCGTTTGTTGGCAGTATATTTGTTGACCATCGAATCCATACAGCCGGGACTGATGCCGAAGAACAGACGGGGACGTCCCAGTTTTTTGAAGTCGCGCAAGTCGTCGCGCCAGTTGGGTTGGGGGATGATGGCTACGCGCAATCCTTCTGCTTCGAGGATGCGGCCTATGACGGCGGCTCCAAAAGAAGGGTGATCCACGTAGGCGTCACCGCTGAAAAGTATTACATCCAATTCGTCCCAACCACGCAGTTCCACTTCTTTCTTGGTAGTAGGAAGCCAGTCTGTAAGGCGATATTCTTTCATTTGCACATTAAAAACTGTAATGTCATCCGTTCTCCGTCGTAAATCTCACGGAAGCCTATCTGCTGCTCGGAAAGATACTCTTTCATGTCATTGAAGGCAGCAGCGTCGTCCATGATGATTTCCAGCTTCTCGCCTTTTCCGGCCTCGCACATGGCTTTGATGGCAGGGATTAAAGGGCTGTAATGCTGTTGTCCGCAGGTGTCGATGGTTTTCATTTATTCTTCTTCTATGGTGTCTTGTTGGGAAAGCCATTGCAGATAGAGCTTGATGAGCTGTTGTAGTCCGAAGGCCTTCATGTTGTTGTGATAGATAACGTCGATACAGAGGTCGAGCAGGTCTTTGCTGTCTTCCTCTTGCGAGGCGATGAGGGAGCGGATGTTCAGTTTCAACTTGTCGAGCACGGTTTCGTCCACAATACCGTTGCTGTCGATGAGATGGCGGAAGAGGCCGTATTTCTCGATGGTGGCAAGATTCTCTTCAGAAACTTCTAAACTACGGGTTCCGCTGGGGTTGGCTTGTATAGTGTACATGATGTTTAATGTTTAGTGGTTAATGTTTAATGATTAATGGAAGCAAAGATAGTTTTTTCACTACAGATTACACAGATTTTCACAGATTATTTATAGGGATTGCTATTTTGTCTGTGTTAATCTGTGTAATCTGTGGTGAGAAAGCGGAGTATGGATGCCATAATTACATTTCTGGATGTTTCTTCCCGGATGCTTTCAAAAGGGAATCCCATGACAAAAGTGCGATAATCACTGCCTTGATAGGCTACGGCGGCGGGTGTGTTGCCGATGGCATAGGTCATGACTGGAAAAGCGGGAGACATGGGCAGGATGCAATCAGGGGAAGTGACCGGATAGCTTTGCTCATTCGGCAGGCGGGGAAGGGTGAAGGTATGCCCCAGTCCCCGGACAGCGATTTTGTCCCCGTCTGTTTTCAGAGAGTTGCCATGCCGGTACTTCAAGATATTCTGAATAAATTCTTTATTGCCCTGCGAGCTGTCCATATCGCTGCCTACATAGGCACCGCTGACCAGGAGATGACCTCCCGACTGGCAATAGGAAGTCAGTATGCGCTGCATGGGCGAGGAGAATGTTTTGTAGTAGGTATTGCGTGCCGGATTGCTGGAATTGTCTTCTTTCTCAAGTCCGAGGATATAGTCCACTATCGGATAATCCTCTAATGAGAGGATGCCCTTTTCCACAGCCTCGTCGCTGCATGAGACGAAGCTGTAATTTCCGGCTGCCTGGATGGCTTTGCCATGTACGAAGGGGTAATCGAAAGTGTTTCCGATGATTTTCATGCCTTCGTATTCGTCACTGCTCTCTCCCAGACGTCGTCCTGCTTCCTTCCGGCTAAAATTCTGCTGGGCGCCGCAGAGGGAGATGTCATAGAGATAGGGTACGCCGGGATCTTGTGACAAGTCGAAGCCTGCCGCATCGGGGGTGTCTATAACGGCAGGCCCGCTGATGCGGTCGAATCCGTTGACGATAAGTATCTGTCCTTTTTCACGCTTTGCCTTGTAGGCGGCAAGAATTTCCGAAGGGAAGCTTTCGCCACCCCGGTTTACGGCGGTTACTTTAAAGGAATAGACGATGCCCGGTTCTATTTTTACGGTGTGGGATGAGGAGCTGACGCGTACGCCATTGTCAAATCCTCCACGACCGATACGTGTATATACAATGTATTCACGTGGTTTGGCAGTCGGCTCCAACGGGTCTTCCTCTCCTTGCCAGGAAAGCTCTAAAGTATTCTTCTTTTGACCGAAGCGGATGGCAAAGTGGCTGACGGGAAGGGGTTGGACAACGTAGTCTCTGCCGTGCTGGCTGCATATGTATTGCAGAATGGCTTTATAGAGCGCACGCCCGACGGTGAACTTGAAGTTAGGGTCATGTCCCAAGCGCATATCTGCGAAGTTCTGGTGCGACAACAGTTCTACGATGGTGGAAGGGACGGCGGGCAGGCGTGTTT
The DNA here is from genome assembly GCF_003602735.1 of Bacteroides sp. AF39-16AC. Classification (NCBI taxonomy): domain Bacteria; kingdom Pseudomonadati; phylum Bacteroidota; class Bacteroidia; order Bacteroidales; family Bacteroidaceae; genus Bacteroides; species Bacteroides sp. AF39-16AC. Next base: position 80,770 of record NZ_QTLN01000004.1, read on the forward strand.
CACTGTAGTTGCGGTTCCATAGGCTGCGGCGTGTCCAGTCTACGTTGAAGGTAGAGCGGATATCACGCTGCAACTGCGTTAGCAGAATGTCCGAAAGGTCACGGGAGGCATGGCGGTCTGTACCGGCATGCAGTCGGCCGTTGTTGAAGTTGGTGGTATAAATGCCGAGAGTGCCTATAATCTCATCTTCCTTACTGAAACCGGCATCGCTATGCAGGGCCATACTCATTTCAAAGGGGATGCCCAAACCTTCTTCCGTTGGGTTGGATAGTGATTTTCCTGCAAGGTAATTCACTGTACGGGAACGTACGTTGATGTCGTCGTTCATATCATTCTTTCCCTCATAGCCTCCATAGACGGGATAGGGCATGCCTGCCCATTGGGCAAAGTAGCGTGCGCCTTCCAGGTATCTGGGCAAGCCGCTGGTTTGTCCTCCGCGGGCAATGTTGCCCATGCCTCCTCCAAAGCGGACGGCATCGGCACAGACCACGCCTTTCTCTTTGCTTTCGTTGCTCAATACCACCATGCCATAGTCATTCCGGCCTTTGTCGAAAGTGAATGTGCCGAGGTACACCCATGTGCCGCCTCCTATTTGCTGGTTCACCTTGAACTCCGTGACGCCTCCATTGTGAAATACAAGATATTTGGCATCGCTTACGCTGCCCGGCAGTGTTTGGTAAGATACGTATACAGCATATTCTCCCGTTTCCGGAATATCGGGTACCCATTCGGCAAAAGCCTTGTCTTTCTTCTTTTCAGTTTTGGCAAAGCGTGCCGTGCCGGAGAGGAAAGGGTTTTCATTGTCCTGATAGATTCGTTTCCGTTGGGCAAATCCGGGTCGGGAGGTCTGTTCCCAACGTGCTTTCCGGCTTTTCACGTCCAGATAAAGGGAACCTTGTCCTCCATGTCCGCTCAGGCTACCGTCATTGTCTACGATGACTTCCTGCTTCTGCGTGTCCCTTTCGCGGGGAGTGAATACATTGGCTCCTGCATTCTCTAGCATGGGCAGGAGGTAGGGCAGGATGAAGGATTGGGTGAACTGGTCTTCTGTAGTGCAGAACAGCCTCGGGCGTTGCCATCCCCATTTGTCCTTGTCATTGATATAATATTTCCCGTGGCTTTGCCAAAGGGCGATGTGGCGTCCTTCCAGTCCGCGGGTGATGTCGTAGGGGCGCGAGGTACGGGTTACCCAGGGGGTACCTTTGTATTCCAGGTGGCTGAACAGACGTGCCTTGTCTTTCTTCCCTTTCCGGTAGAGGTTGGGGATAAGCTCTTCGATGCTCTTCCCGTCAGCAAAGACGGTGAGGTCGAAATAGTTCACCGGTCCTGGCAGGATTTGTCCCAGATGGCGGTAAATGGCATCAACGGTTTCAGGCCGTAGAGGCTGGTAGGCAAAGCGCTCGTTTGTATAGACAAGCAATTTCTTCTTCCGGAAGTCAATGCGGAAACTATCCAGCTTGCAGGTACCGATGTTGGCCGTATGGGTGGTGTATTCCCTAAAGAATGTCTGGAGGCGTTCTTCCACATTCTGCTCTAGTTCTTGTGCCGGAAGGAGGAATCCACACAAGAGCCATATGCCGGTTAGGATAAGTTTTTTCATACTGATGAAATATTGAAGTTGCCAATATCTGCTTTTACCAGACGGTGGTGCGTGCAAAAGTACATAAAAGAAAGCTTCACTGATGAGCGGGTTACTTTCTTTTTATTATTTTGCAGACATATAAGTAAGTCTTAAGAATTAAAAAGCATTAATCGGCAATCTTTTTCAGTTCTGTCAGTTCCGTAACTTTGTCCGGATAGAGGATGGCGTTGTGCGCAGCCATTTGAGCTGCTTTCTTATGGATTGGGTCCATTCCTTCGGGAGAATATGGGTTTTCTGTTACATTCTGATGGGTCAATGCCTCAAACCATGTGCAGGCAGCTGTATATCTGCCTATGGTTAAGTCAAGGTGGTATCCGTCCCTATTCATATGGTCGCCGATAAAGGAGGTACGTGCATTTTGTATGGCGGTTCCCGAAGGGATAATTTTCTTGATACCCACCAGGTTGGCGGCTTTCTTTACTGCATCCACAATGCTGGTGTACATTTTCATTTGGTTCTGGTCATAGTTTTTGAATCCGGTGTGGTTGGCATTGGTAGCATAAGCCCATGTCTGGTGCACCATTAATACGGTTTCCTTTCCAATTCGTTCCCTGATATAGTTAACCAATTCAGGTAGGGAAGCTTTGTAGCTGTCATAGATACCAGACAAAGGGCTGGCCTGCTGAACACTGATATAGTCCCATTTCTCATCGGCCAGTGCTTTCTCAATAGTCATTGACCGGGTTTCTGTTTTTTCCCCGTCTTTCTCTACTTTGCGATAGGCATAGGCCGGAGCGTTGTTGCGTATGTTTTGCACGTGCCGTTCCAGTGAACATCCTCCGATAAACATATTGCCGATAATCATGGTGATACCTTCAGCTTCTCCCAGTTCGTGCAAATATTGCTCTACTGCATCTTGTGAAAAGCTGTTGCCTATTGCCAATACTTTGATGGTGTCGTTATTGGCATGGCATCCATTTGCAAACAATGTAAATGGCGTGAGTAGGAATAAAATGACAAGGATGTTGATAGCATACTTTTTCATAATGGTGTTTGTTTTTAAGTTTTGTCGTTTCGATAAATAAGTAACAAAATTATTTGATTGTTTTTATATCTGCAAATATTCCTTGGGAATATAAGAAGGCTGAGACATGAAAAAATGAGATGCATTGCCGGAGCAATACATCTCATCCTATTGTTAATATTTTATCCGTTTATAGCGGAATGTATTCCACAAAGGCTTCCATCGCCTCATAGGAAGCAAGTCCGAGGCTGTCATACAAGGCAGCTGTTCCGCGGTTACGGTCCTCGCTGCGTTGCCAGAACAGACGTTCGTCATTGCCCAGGAACGGTGCACTTTCCATCTGCGATTGATGCTTCAGGATAGAGTTACGCTTGGCACGCAGTTCTTCCGGGCTGATGGGCACAGCCATCTCGATGTTTTCGATTTCCCATTCGGCCCATGCACCGCGGTACATCCAGATGCGGCATTCCTTCAACCATTTGGCACCTTCTTCTTTTTCCAAGTCAATGGCGGCAAATACGGCGTCCGTACAAACACGGTGTGTGCCGTGCGGGTCGGCCAGGTCGCCGGCAACGAAAATCTGATGGGGTTTCACTTCACGCAATAGGTTGCGTACAATTTCCACGTCTGCTTCGCTGATAGGATTCTTCTGTATCTTGCCCGTTTCGTAGAATGGCAGGTCAAGGAAATGACAGTGATCCAGAGGGATATTATTGTATGTACATGCAGTGCGTGCCTCGCCACGGCGAATCAGTCCCTTAATGGTCAAGATGTCGCGTGTATCCATGTCACCGTCTTTCTTCTCCTTCAAGTATTTACGGATTTCAGTATATTTGTCATTGATGACCTGGTCTTCGCTGTTGTTGAAGATTTGGTTGAACCCGTTGATGAAGTGCAGGAAGCGGATAACTTCTTCATCGCCTACGGCAATGTTACCGGAAGTTTCGTAAGCCACATGCACGTCATGTTTCTGCTCTACCAGACGACGGATGGTGCCTCCCATGGAGATAACGTCATCATCGGGATGCGGAGAAAATACGACCACACGTTTTGGATAGGGCTTTGCACGCTCAGGACGATAGGTGTCGTCAGCATTCGGCTTGCCGCCCGGCCATCCGGTGATGGTATGTTGCAGGTCATTGAATATCTTAATGTTCACGTTATAGGCTGAGCCGAACAATGCCAGCAGTTCGCTCAGACCGTTTTCGTTGTAGTCCTTGTTGGTCAGTTTCAGAATGGGTTTTCCGGTGAGTTGGCACAACCAGACGATGGCACTGCGGATGAGCTTGTCGTTCCATTCGCAGGAGGTTACCAGCCAGGGGCGTTGGATACGCGTCAAATTGGCGGCGGCAGACAAGTCGATAGCTACATGTGCATTGTTGTGAGTCTGCAGATAAGATGCAGGGATAGTATCTGTTACCGGACCTTCAACGCATTCTTTCACCTTTTGCGCTTTCTCCTCACCCCATGCCAGCAGATATATTTTCTTTGCCGAGAGGATGGTGGCTACTCCCATGGTGATGGAGCTGATGGGGGTATTTTCAATGCTACCGAACATCTTGGAAGCTTCATTGCGGGAGTCGTTGTCCAGCAATATCAGACGAGTGGTAGAGTTCAGGCGTGAACCCGGTTCATTGAAACCTATATTACCTACACGGCCAATGCCCAGCAAAGCGATGTCTAAGCCACCGAAACTTTCAATGCGCTGCTCGTAAAGACGGCAATATTCAAAGATGGCGTCTTTGGCGATGGTGCTGTCGGGGGTGAAAACATTCTGTTTGTCAATGTCCACATGGTCTATCAGCATTTCCTTCAATGCGTTGAAGTTGCTGTTGATGGCATTGGGAGCTAATGGATAATATTCGTAGAGGTTGAATATGACTACGTTGCGGAAACTTAATCCCTCTTCCTGGTGCATACGTACCAAGTCTGCATATACATTGCGCGGAGAGTTACCGCCTGCCAGTGCCAAGACACAGAAACGTCCCGCCTTTTGCTTGTCACGGATTAACTGTGCAATGTCAAGGGCAATCTGGTTGGCGCCTTCTTCCGCAGACTCATAAATATCTGTCGGGATTTTTTCCAGTCGGGTCAATACCGACCGTTCAAATGCATTCTCAGGTCTATAGTACCTGGGGGAGACTCTGTTGAGAGTGATTTGAGAGCTTAGATTGGTTTTCATAAAATTTATTATTAATAAATGATTAAGTATTGAACTGTTCTTTCAATCAACAAATATACGAAAAACAATGTTCATCCGCATATTGCTGAAGATTAATTAAGAAATACTGGTCGTCCCATATCTCATATGGGTTTTGACGGTTGTACGGAAAGTGTCTTCGGTCATTCCATAAAGTCACGGCCAACCGCCACCGTGAGTATGGATTTTACGTTGGGTCAACATAGGATTTAGGGGTTAGAATTATTAAATTAATCATGTTGTCGCTTTGACATTGTTTCGAAGGACAAAAATAGGTACTTTTTGGAGAAGATGTACTCCTTCTTTTGGGTATTTTTATTAAATACTCTAAAAAAGAGGATTTGGTGCATTTTGTATAATGTCTCGTTCGTTTGGGGTATAAGTGAGGATAATCATATAAAAATAGACCATTCATCGCACTTTTTGTCGTTTGGGTTTGTTATATTTGTGTGTGTTTATAAACTCTAAAATATCAATGTATGAAAAGCTGGAAAGTAGAAGCAGCCATCATAGCCGTGGGGCTGCTTTTGTTGGGAATCATGGTAAAAGGCGGTATCAACAATTTTGTGAATAAGGACCGTGTGGTCAGTGTGAAAGGGCTGGCCGAAATGGAAGTGCCTGCCGACAAGGTAGTCTGGCCTCTTGTCTACAAAGACATAGGTAATGACCCTGCACTGCTTTATGCCAATATGGAGAAGAAAAACGCTGCCGTCGTGAGTTTCCTTGAAAACAACGGTATTGAGAAGGAGGAAATCAGTATTGCACCGCCCGAAGTGATTGATATGCAGGCCGAACGTTACGTTGACCGCAACGTGGCCTATCGTTATAATGCCACGTCTGTCATCACTGTCACTTCCAAGAATGTGGATAGGGTGCGTAAGCTCATGTCGGGGCAGGCTGAACTCTTGAAGCAGGGTATTGCCATCACGGGAGGGGATTATAAATATAATGTGTCTTATGAATTCACCGGTCTCAACGAAGTGAAGCCCAGAATGATAGAGGAGGCCACGAAGAACGCTCGTGCTGCAGCCGAGAAGTTTGCCAAGGATTCGGACAGTGAACTGGGGAAAATCCGCAATGCCTCGCAAGGGCAGTTCTCCATAAGTGACCGCGATGCCTATACTCCTTATATAAAAAGCGTACGTGTAGTGACTACTGTGAACTATTATTTGAAGAAATAACGAACTCGTCCGCATCTTTCCAAGCGGGAAACTTTAGCCTGAACTCCTGCAGGGAGGAAAGGTTGAGGGAGGCGGTGGCAATCGCCTCTTCGTTGTTGGGCACAGTGGCAAGCACTTCCCCCTTCGGAGAGTAGACCACACTGCCTCCGCTGTGTGGAATGTCTCTGCCGTCCTTGCCGATACGGTTGACACCGCAGACATAACTGATGTTTTCCAGCGCGCGCGCTTGCAGCAGGATGTCCCAGACTTTCCGGCGGGGAATGGGCCAGTTGGCGACGTAAATCAGGAGGTCGTATTCATTGCTCGTATTGCGGCTCCAGACCGGGAAACGAAGGTCATAGCATACAAGCAGCAGTATGTTCCAGCCGCGATATCGGATGATGGGACGCCGGTTGCCGGGGGTGAAATGTTCTGTCTCGTGCCCCATCCGGAAGAGGTGGCGTTTGTCGTAATAGTAAGCATTGCCTTCGGGCGTAAGGAAGAATGCGCGGTTGTAGTAGGATGGCTTTCCGCCTTCCGAGGCTGTTTCGCAGGCAATATAGCTGCCGGCAAGAGCAAGCCGGTACTCTTCGGACCATTGGCGCAGTGTTGCGATGGTTTCTCCCGTTGTGGGTTCGGCCAAGCTGGCGGTGTTCATACTAAAGCCGGTGGAGAATGTTTCCGGTAAAACAACAATCTCCGTTGTTCCACGAAGAGTTTCTAACTTCTCGCGGAGACGACGGAGATTTTCTTGTTTATTTTCCCAGACAATGTCTGTTTGCAAGATGCTTATTCGCATGGCATTAATGCTTAATACCTGATTAGATATTTCCTAAATCAAAATTTTCGGGATTTTTTCCTTTAAAGTTCTTGAAGTACAGTTTTATCTCGCGCATATCCTTTTCGATGTCTCCGGTAGGCATGACAGCCTTGGTAGAGGAGATGGTCTTGGAAGGATAATCAATCCCGATAAGCATGATGGGCACTTGTGCTTTAAGTGCTATGTAATAAAAACCTTTCTTCCAGTTGGGATTGGCTTTACGGGTTCCTTCCGGTGTAATAGCCAGGTGGAAATGCTTGCTGTTTGCAAACTTTTCGGTCATTTGGTCCACTAAGGAAGATTTACGTCCCCGGTTCACCGGAATGCCGCCAACGGCTTTGAATATCAGTCCCAGAGGAAAAAAGAACCATTCCTTTTTCATCATGAAACTGGTCTTGCGGCCGATGGCACCATAAAACAATTTACCGATAAATAAGTCCCAATTGGAAGTATGGGGTGCCGCACAAATTACACATTTGTCGTAGTCGGGCACCGTCACGTTTGTCTTCCAGCCCAGCAGGCGATAATAAATGAAGCTATAAAAGGCTTTCTTCATCTTAATTTCAGTTTGCCCATTGCGTCAATAATTTCGTCTACTTTTGCATTGAAGTCAGCACGAAGTTTTTTGTAGAAACCTTTTACATTTCCTGGCTCGGTGTGGCTGATGCGGCTTATGAATTCATCTTGCATTTTCAGAATTTCAGCCATCAGTTCATCGGCTTTTTGTTTGTCTGTTCCAGGCACATATAAGCTGTTTACAAGACACTCTGTGAACAATTCACCTGCAATATAGTTTATATTCTTCTTTAGTTCTTTTCTACTTGCCATAATCTTTACGTTTAAAATGAATAATCTGAATTATTTTCGGTAAAGATAATGTTTTTCTTTGTTAGTGTAGAGCAAAAAAGGGTTTTTATGTGTTTTTAATTTAGTTGTTTTGTGGAATTATTCCACAAACTGTGGACACATTCCACAGGGAAAAATGGAGGATGCCACCATGAATAAAGAACTGCCGTCTGCTTTTCTGCTTGATATATAGTTTGTTAGACGTAATGGATGAGATGGTGATAGATTGGCATCGGATTTGCTTTAATAGAAAGAAACAGGGTTAAATTTAATATACAAACAAGCATGAGACAGTTTTTTACGAAAAAAGAATTGAAACTAAAGAAGAAGAGGTTGCTGATGATGGTTGCTTGCATGGCGGTATTGTTGGCAGGTTACGTTATTCTGACTTGGCCTAAGAAGGTGGAATCGGAAGCTCCTACCGTGATTGTGGAATCTGCGGAAAAAGGAGATGTGGAGATATATGGCGAGTACGTGGGACGTATTCGCGCTCAGCAGTTTGTAGAGGTACGTGCGCGTGTGGAAGGGTATTTGGAGAATATGCTTTTCGCAGAAGGAACATATGTCACCAAGAACCAGGTACTTTTTGTGATAAACCAGGACCAGTATAGGGCAAAGGCTGACAAAGCTCGTGCACAGTTAAAGAAGGATGAAGCGCAGGCATTGAAGGCAAAGCGCGATTTGGAGCGTATCCGCCCCCTCTATGCGCAGAACGCTGCCAGCCAGCTGGATTTGGACAATGCCCAGGCTGCTTACGAGACTGCAGAAGCCTCAGTAGCGATGAGCCAGGCCGATTTGGACCAGGCTGAATTGGAATTGGGATATACGTTGGTCCGTTCTCCGCTATCGGGACATATCAGTGAAAGAAATGTGGATTTGGGAACATTGGTCGGACCGGGAGGCAAGTCCTTGCTGGCTACGGTTGTGAAAAGTGATACGGTTCTGGTAGATTTCAGCATGACGGCATTGGATTACCTGAAAAGCAAGGAACGGAATATCGATATAGGGCGTCAGGACTCTACACGTTCCTGGCAGCCGAACATTACGATTACTTTGGCGGATAATACTATTTATCCTTATAAGGGGTATGTGGACTTTGCCGAACCTCAGGTGGACCCGCAGACGGGAACATTCTCCGTACGTGCAGAAATGCCGAATCCTGACAGAGTGTTGTTGCCGGGGCAGTTTACAAAGGTGAAGCTGTTGCTGGATGTACGTGAGGGTGCTGTCGCCGTTCCTCAAAAGGCAGTTACCATTGAGAAAGGTGGTGCATATATTTTTGTGATGCGCCGGGACTCTACGGTTGAAAAGCGTTTCATTGAGTTGGGACCTGAATTTGGCAACAATTGGGTGGTTGAGCGTGGTCTGGTTGCCGGAGAACAAATTGTGACTGAAGGTTTCCACAAGCTGACTCCGGGTATGAAAGTACGTGCCCAGGCTGCCGTTCCTAAAAAGGAGGAAGAGCAGACGAGTGATTCTCTGAACAAGCAGGTTGTTTCCGAAACGAAGCAGACTACTCCGGCTGAGAATAAATCAAAGGACAACAACCCTTCAAAGTAATGATGTTATGAAAGTAAGTTTCTTTATAGACCGCCCGGTATTCTCGGCGGTGATATCGATTGTGATTGTAATTGTCGGTATCATTGGCCTGACCATGCTGCCGGTAGACCAATATCCGCAGATAACGCCTCCCGTAGTGAAAATCAGTGCTTCCTATCCGGGAGCCAGTGCATTGACTGTTTCGCAGGCGGTGGCAACCCCTATCGAGCAAGAGATAAACGGTACTCCCGGTATGCTGTACATGGAGTCCAACAGTTCTAATTCCGGAGGATTTTCAGCTACGGTCACTTTCGACGTGTCTGCCGACCCGGATTTGGCTGCCGTAGAAATACAGAACCGTGTGAAACTGGCGGAGAGCCGTTTGCCAGCCGAAGTGATTCAGAACGGTATTTCTGTGGAAAAGCAGGCTCCCAGCCAATTGATGACTATCTGTCTGACTTCCAGTGACCCGAAGTTCGACGAAATTTATTTGAGTAACTTTGCTACTATCAATGTACTCGACTTGTTGCGCCGTATCCCCGGTGTGGGACGTGTTTCCAACATCGGTAGCCGCTACTATGCCATGCAGATATGGGCGTTGCCCGACAAACTTGCCAACTTCGGACTGACGGTGCAGGATTTGCAGAATGCCCTGAAGGACCAGAACCGTGAGTCTGCTGCGGGTGTTTTGGGACAACAGCCGGTGAAGGGACTCGACATTACTATCCCTATCACTACCCAGGGACGCTTAAGTTCGGCAAAGCAGTTTGAGGACATTGTGGTCCGTGCCAATGCCAACGGTTCCATTATCCGTCTGCGCGATGTGGCGCGTGTTTCATTGGAAGCATCTTCATATAGCACGGAGAGTGGCATCAACGGTGAGAATGCTGCCGTTCTCGGTATCTATATGCTTCCCGGGGCCAATGCAATGGAAGTTGCAAAGAGCGTAAAGGCTGCTATGGAGGAAATCAGTGCAAATTTCCCTGAGGGGATGAGTTATGAGATTCCCTTCGACATGACGACTTATATTTCCGAATCCATTCACGAAGTGTACAAGACGTTGTTCGAAGCGCTGATTCTGGTGGTGCTGGTTGTATTTCTATCCTTGCAAAGTTGGCGTGCGACGGTGATACCGATTGTTGCGGTACCTATTTCCCTGATTGGTACCTTCGGTTTCATGCTTATTTTCGGTTTCTCTCTGAACATACTGACTTTGCTTGGATTGATTCTCGCCATCGGTATTGTGGTGGATGATGCCATTGTGGTGGTGGAGAATGTAGAACATCTTATGGAGACGGAGAAATTGAGCCCGTATGAAGCTACCAAAAAGGCGATGAACGGATTGGCAAGTGCCTTGATTGCCACATCGTTGGTGCTCTGTGCCGTGTTTGTGCCGGTAAGTTTCTTGAGCGGAATCACCGGACAGTTATACCGTCAGTTTACCATTACTATCGCCGTTTCCGTATTGCTTTCTACGGTAGTGGCCCTGACGCTTAGTCCCGTCATGTGTTCGCTCATATTGAAGCCCGACAGTGGAAAGAAAAAGAACATAGTTTTCCGCAAAATCAATGAATGGCTGAACTTGGGCAATCACAAATACGTGGCTGTCATTAACCGGGTCATCAGGAATCCCCGCCGCTTGATGAGTGCGTTCGGCCTGGTACTGGTTGCCATTTTCATTATCCACCGGTTGGTGCCTACCAGCTTCCTGCCGGTAGAAGACCAGGGCTATTTTAAGATAGAGTTGGAGTTGCCGGAAGGTGCTACTTTGGAGCGAACCCGTGTGGTGACCGACCGTGCCGTGCAATACTTGGAGAAGAATCCCTATGTGGCCTATGTGCAGAACGTGACGGGTAGCAGCCCCCGTGTGGGTAGCAACCAGGCACGCAGTGAGCTGACGGTTATTCTGAAACCGTGGGAAGAGCGTAAGGGGATTTCCATCGATAAGATAATGGAGAATGTGGAGAAGGATTTGAAGGAATATCCCGAATGCAAGGTCTATCTTTCCACGCCTCCGGTCATTCCGGGATTGGGTACCTCGGGAGGTTTCGAAATGCAGCTTGAGGCGCGTGGAGAGGCGACGTTTGACAACTTGGTGCAGGCGGCAGATACGCTGATGTATTATGCCCAGAAGCATAAGGAGCTGACGGGGCTTTCATCATCCTTGCAGTCTGAAATACCGCAACTTTATTTTGATGTGGACCGTGATAAGGTGAAAATGCTGGGTGTGCCCCTGGCGGATGTATTCTCTACCATGAAGGCCTATACCGGTTCAGTATATGTGAATGACTTCAATATGTTCAACCGTATATATAAGGTGTATATCCAGGCCGAGGCTCCTTATCGTGAGCATAAGGACAATATCAACTTGTTCTTTGTAAAGGCAAAAGACGGAGTGATGGTGCCGCTTACTTCCTTGGGAAATGCCTCTTATACCACCGGTCCGGGCAGTATCAAGCGTTTCAATATGTTTACCACTGCCGTCATCCGCGGTTCTGCGGCACAAGGCTACAGTTCCGGCCAGGCAATGGAGATTATGGAGCAGATTGCACGTAACCACTTGCCGGACAATATCGGTCTGGAGTGGAGTGGCCTTTCCTATCAGGAAAAGAAGGCGGGAGGACAGACGGGTCTTGTGCTTACGCTGGTATTCCTTTTCGTATTCCTCTTTTTGGCTGCGCAATATGAAAGTTGGACGGTGCCTATCGCTGTATTGCTTTCACTGCCGGTTGCCGCTTTGGGTGCCTATCTGGGCGTTGTGATATGCGGATTGGAGAATGATATTTATTTCCAGATCGGCTTGGTGATGCTGGTGGGGCTTGCGGCAAAGAATGCCATTTTGATTGTGGAGTTTGCCAAGGTGCAGGTTGACAAGGGAGGAGACTTGATACAGTCTGCCATCCATGCTGCCCAACTCCGTTTCCGGCCTATCCTGATGACTTCCCTCGCCTTTGTATTGGGAATGCTTCCTATGGTGTTGGCAAGCGGACCGGGCTCGGCGAGCCGTCAGGCCATCGGTACGGGTGTTTTCTTCGGAATGATATTTGCCATTGTATTCGGTATTGTGCTTGTACCGTTCTTCTTTGTCCTGGTATACAAGACAAAAGCCAAAGTGCAGCATAAGATTAAGAAAGACTGATTTTAAAGACAACGTTTATGAAAAGAAAGAACATATATATTATTTTGTTGCTGAGTATGTTTGCCCTTACCTCATGCAAGGTGGGCAAGAGCTATGTGCGTCCGGAGATGGCATTGCCGGATAGCCTGGCACAGCAGCAGGATAGCATGAGCATAGCCGATGAACAGTGGCAGGCAGTTTATACGGACAGCACGCTGCGTGCTTTGATAGACCGTGCTCTGGAATATAACAAAGACATGCTGATTGCAGCTTCCCGTGTCAAGGAGATGGCTGCCCAAAAACGTATCAGTGTTGCCAACCTTCTGCCGCAGCTCACCGGAAAGGTGGAGGCTGAGCGCGAGGTGGAGAATTACGGTGGTCATAGCCGTGATGTAGGCAATACTTACGAAGCCAAGGCGTTGCTCTCTTGGGAACTGGACCTTTGGGGAAACTTGAGATGGAAAAAAGTGGCTGCTGTGGCCGAATATTTGCAAAGTGTGGAGGCGCAGCGTGCGTTGCGCATGACCATCGTTGCCGAAGTGGCGCAGGCTTATTATGAGCTGGTAGCCCTTGATACGGAACTGGAGATTGTGCGCCAGACACAAAAGGCGCGTGAAGAGGGAGTGCGCTTGGCGCGTATCCGTTTTGAAGGAGGGCTGACCTCGGAGACCTCTTATCAACAGGCTCAAGTGGAGTTGGCTCGTACGGCTACTCTTGTTCCGGATTTGGAACGCCGTATCTCTCTGAAAGAAAATGATATATCCTTCCTTGTGGGGGAATTCCCTACCCGTATCAAGCGTGTCAATTTTCTGCAGGAACTGGATGTGCCGGAGTCCTTACCGGTAGGTCTGCCTTCCGATTTGTTGGAACGTCGCCCCGATGTCCGTGTGGCGGAGCAGCAGTTGAGGGCTGAACATGCCAGAGTGAAAGTTGCTTATACCAATATGTTCCCCCGTTTGGCCCTGACCGGACAATTTGGATTGGAAAGTGATGTGTTATCCAATTTCCTGGAATCTCCCTATTCCTTATTGAATGGGGCAGTCTTGGCACCACTTTTCGGTTGGGGAAAGAACCGTGCTGCATTGAATGCACAGAAGGCTTCTTTTGAAGCCGAAGTGCATAGCTATGAAAAGACAGTGCTGAATGCTTTTAAGGAAGCGAAGAATGCCATTGTAGATTTCAATAAGATAAAGGAGGTCTACCAACTGCGTGCCAAACTTGAACGTTCTGCCAAGGGATATGTGGATTTGGCACAGTTGCAATACATCAACGGCGTCATCAATTATATGGATGTGCTCGATGCCCAGCGTGGTTATTTCGATGCCCAAATAGGGGTGAGCAATGCCATCCGCGACGAACTTATTGCCATGGTAAATGTCTATAAGGCATTGGGGGGTGGCTGGCAAACCGAATGACGTGTGATTAAAGAAGACAGCAAGGGCGTGTATGTACCGAAATATTTGATGGTATATACACGCCCTTGTTCTATAATTGGCTTATTTCATCTAGGATTCTGTATTTAGAGTCTCCTTGTTTTCTTTCTTTTCCTTTGCCTTTTCTACTTCAAGAGCTACGTTTACAGCATTCATGCCTTTAAGGCCACGTTCGAGGTCGAACGTCACAATATTGTTTTCTGCTATATCTGTCAGCACATTGTTAATGTGGAAAAAGTATTTTTCGACCCCGGATAAGTCCTTGATGAAGCCGAAGCCTTTCGATTCATTGAAAAACTCGATACGTCCTCTGCGGATGACCGGTTCTTCCTTGTCTTTTTTGGGAGTTGATATGACGATTTCTTCCAGCTTTATTTCTTCTTTGGGAGTGTTTTCTGCCGGAGGAGTAGAGGTTATCATGCCGTTTTCGTCAACATAGGCAATCATATCTTCAAAGCTATTGGCTTTGTTGGATAGTTTTTTTTCTTCTTTCTTTTTTTGTTTTTCAGCTCGTCGGGCGAGTCTTTTCTTTTCATTTTCACGCTTGTCTGCGGAGATGGATTTGGCCATGTATTTTTATTTATTGAGTTATAAAAAAAGCAGGGGGCATTGCTACAACACCTCCTGCTTTTGTCAGTAGTTAAGAATATTAATATCTTCTAGAGTTGTAACCGCCTCTTCTGTCGCGATTGCCGCCATTGGAAGGTCTTTCTTCGCGGGGGCGTGCCACGTTTACCGAGATTTGTTTGTGGTCAAATTCAGCACCGTTCAATTCGTCAATGGCTTTTTGGCCTGCTGCATCGTCCGGCATTTCTACGAAACCGAAACCTCTGGATCTTCTTGTTTCTCTGTCTGTAATGATTCTTGCAGAAGAAACTTCTCCGTACTCTGAAAATAAATCGTTTAAGTCAGCGTCTGTTGTGCTGAAATTTAAACCTGAAATGTAAATGTTCATTTGAAATTTTAATTAATTGTAATTATTAAATTGGAGTATGGAGAATAATTATGGAAGAGACCGCCTAATAATAGTTGTATATTAAAAGAAGAACAATGCGATAACGACTCGTAACTCAAACTTTGCGGCAAAGATAACACAATAAATCAGTTAATTGCTTTCTTCTCCTTTTTATTTTAGGATAAAAAACGATAAATGTCATTTTATACATTATTTCGGCCTCTCGTTTGCATATCTTACGAAAAAAAGCGAAATTTGCGACGCTTTTAAACGGAACTTTACTAACACCTTTAAATAATTAAGAGAAATGACTAAAAGTGCATTGCAAATTGCAAGGGCTGCCTATCAGCCCAAACTTCCGAAAGCGCTGAAAGGAACTGTTAAGGCTGCAGAAGGCGCAGCTACTCAGTCTGTTGCTGACCAGGAAGAAATCAAGAAATTGTTCCCCAATACGTACGGAATGCCTTTGATTAAGTTTGAAACTACCGATGAGGTGGTTAACTTCCCCGCAATGAACGTGGGTGTTATCCTTTCCGGTGGACAGGCTCCTGGCGGTCACAATGTGATTTCCGGTATTTTCGACGGTATCAAGAAGCTGAACAAAGACAGCAAATTGTATGGCTTTATTCTGGGTCCTGGCGGCTTGGTTGACCATAATTATATGGAACTGACTGCTGACATCATTGATGAATACCGCAATACGGGTGGTTTTGACATCATCGGTTCGGGCCGTACCAAGCTGGAAAAGGAAGAACAGTTTGAGAAAGGTTATGAAATCCTGAAAGAACTCGGCATCAAGGCATTGGTTATCATCGGTGGCGATGACTCCAACACTAATGCTTGCGTACTGGCTGAATACTATGCTGCCAAGAATTATGGCGTGCAGGTAATAGGTTGCCCCAAGACCATCGACGGTGACTTGAAGAATGATATGATTGAAACTTCTTTCGGTTTCGATACTGCTTGCAAGACTTACTCTGAAGTAATCGGCAACATCCAACGTGACTGTAACTCTGCTCGTAAATACTGGCACTTCATCAAGTTGATGGGACGTTCCGCTTCTCATATCGCTTTGGAATGTGCATTGCAGGTTCAACCCAATATGTGTATCATCTCTGAAGAGGTTGAAGCTAAGGATATGTCTTTGGACGACATCGTGACCAGCATTGCCAAGGTCGTTGCTGAACGTGCAGCCCAGGGTAACAACTTCGGTACGGTTCTTATCCCCGAAGGATTGGTTGAATTCATCCCGGCCATGAAGCGTCTGATTGCTGAGTTGAACGACTTCCTTGCTGCCAATGCAGAAGAGTTTGCTCAAATTAAGAAATCTCACCAACGCGATTATATCATCCGTAAACTCTCTCCGGAGAATGCGGCCATCTACGCAAGCTTGCCCGAAGGCGTGGCTCGCCAGTTGTCTCTGGACCGCGACCCGCACGGAAACGTACAGGTATCTCTGATTGAAACAGAAAAGTTGCTGTCCGAAATGGTTGGCACTAAGCTGGCTCAGTGGAAAGAAGAGGGCAAGTTCGTAGGCAAGTTTGCTGCACAGCACCACTTCTTCGGTTACGAAGGACGTTGCGCTGCTCCGTCTAACTTCGACGCTGACTACTGCTACTCTTTGGGTTATGCAGCATCTGCATTGATTGCTAACGGAAAGACCGGTTACATGTCTTCTGTACGCAACACTACTGCTCCTGCCGAAGAATGGATTGCAGGCGGTGTGCCCATCACTATGATGATGAACATGGAACGTCGCCACGGTGAAATGAAGCCAGTTATCCAGAAGGCTCTGGTGAAGCTGGACGGTGCTCCGTTCAAGGCATTCGCTGCTCAGCGTGACCGTTGGGCTATGGAAACAGACTACGTTTATCCAGGCCCTATCCAGTACTTCGGTCCGACAGAAGTTTGCGACCAGGCTACGAAGACTTTGCAGCTGGAGCAGGCTAAATAAGTTGATGCATCAACAAGTTGACAATAAAACGGAGGGGCGGTTCATTCCGCCCTTTCTTTTCCTTTGCTCATGGCAACCAAGACCTCCACAAATATCCGGCGTAAAACTACTGCCGCCCGTCGTTCTTCCTCTCCGCGGAGCAAGAAGAAAATGCAGCCGCGTACCATGCCCGTATGGTTGCGCAATCTTTTGGCGGTCTGTATCATTCTTGTTTTTTCTACCGGCTTTTACTGGTTTTTCATTCGTCCTTATGCTTATCGCTGGAAGCCTTGTTATGGTCAGAAAGGTTACGGTGTATGTATGCCTTGCAACTATGAGGTGCATGGCATAGACATATCCCACTATCAGGGAAAGATAGATTGGGAACTCCTGACACATAATAGAGAAGCCCAATTTCCCATTCACTTTATTTTTCTGAAAGCTACCGAAGGCGGCGATCATGGTGACGATACGTTTACGCAGAACTTCGGCCAGGCGCGTAAATACGGTTTTATCCGTGGTGCCTATCATTATTTTATCCCTAAGACCGATGCCCGCAAGCAAGCCGATTTCTTTATCCGTACCGTGCAGCTGGCAAAGGGAGACCTGCCTCCCGTACTTGATGTGGAGACTACCGGCAAGCAGTCACCGCAGGAACTTAAAACGGCAGTCAAGACTTGGCTGGATAGGGTAGAGGCGCATTACGGCGTAAAGCCTATTCTTTATACTTCCTATAAATTCAAGAAACGCTATCTCAGCGATTCCATTTTCAATGCTTATCCTTATTGGATAGCCCATTATTATGTAGATTCCGTGCGTTATGAGGGCAAGTGGCACTTTTGGCAGCACACGGATGTAGGCACTGTGCCCGGTATTGAAGAAGAGGTGGATTTGAACGTCTTTAATGGTACAATGGAGGAACTTTTGGAGCTTACGTTGAAAACTCCTTGTATAGAACGCTAAAGGTCAACTTTAGCTTCCTGATATTGACCTTTAGCTTTTTAGTATTGACCTTTATTATTTTTGGAATTTCACTGCTGCCCACCGGTTCTTCTCACGATGGTGGACAAAGTGCAGCCCGTTGCGTTCGGCTTCTTCGCGGATGACGGGAATGTCATCTATGTAGAAACCGCTCATCAACAATTCCGCTCCGGGATTCATGCGGGCTATGTAGTGCTTCATATCTGCCAGGAGGATATTGCGGTTGATGTTGGCGATAACCATATCAAAAGGACCTTTGCTTTCCAGAGAGGAGGCATCGCCTTGGGATACGGCAATATTGTCCACTCCATTCAATTCTATATTTTCGAGGGAGTTGCGCACACACCATTCATCTATGTCGATAGCTGTACAAGGGGAGGCTCCACGCATGCGTGCCAGTATGGCAAGGATGGAAGTCCCACAACCCATATCGAGCAATGCTTTGCCTTGCAGGTCACTATCCAGCAGTTCGCCTATGATGAGGCTTGTTGTCTCGTGGTGCCCTGTGCCGAATGCCATTTGCGGATTGATGACGATGTCATATTCTGCTTGTGGGACATCGTTGTGAAAAGTGCTGTGAATGACACAACGGTCTCCGATAACGATGGGCTGGAAGAAGTTCTTCTCCCATTCCTCGTTCCAGTCTTTGTCTTCGGCTTCTACGAAATTATATTCTATCTGTGTATCGGGCAGAGGGAAGTCTGCAAGTGCTTCTTTGAGTAGAGATTCGTTATACAGCTCTTTCTGTATATAGGCAGTGATACCGTCGGTCTGCTCAACAAAACTTTCAAAGCCAGCTTCACCCAAGACTCCGGAAAGTACATCGTTGACTATTTCTGTGCACGGAACAGTGCGGAATGTAAATTCTAAATATTTCATCGGAATATGATTGTTTGTTAAATGCAGAAGAAGATTTTAAAGAACAAATCTATTTCTGCGTATCTTTGTTTTCACACTGCAAAGGTAATGTAAACCGAGGGCAGAATAAAATGAACTTGTTCATTTTTTATGCGGAAGTGCCGCTTGCCTCGTCAAAAGGCGGGGTATTTAGGGAATTCCCTATAAATCTTTGGGGAAAATCTGCTGCATGGGATAAAATCCGGCGTTATCTTTGTGACGTGAAGAAATAGATAAACGTAAAATCCATAAACCAAACTAATATGAAAAAGATTGTTTTTTTATCGCTTTTTGCCTTGTGCCTCCCATGGACACTGGTGGCACAAAGTATAGATGACGACCTTTACTACACTCCTTCCAAGAATAAGGAAGAGAAAAAAGAAGAGGTGAAGCAGGAGAAGAAAGTCGCTGCTCCCGTAGAAGAGATTGTAGTAAAGTCGAATGTACCGACCACTGTCTATTCATCGCCGGGAAGCACTACTGTTGTAGTAAAAGACCGTAAGGGAAACACCCGCGATGTGGACGAATATAACCGCCGTTATGACTCCCGCGACAATGATTTCGTGATGGAGAACGATACCCTTTACATCAATGAAAAAGAAGATGACGGCCTGGACGGCGAATGGGTGAACGGTGAATTTGAAGGTTCGCAGGATGATTACGAGTATGCTACCCGTATCATCCGTTTCCGTAATCCCCGTTATGCCATCAGCATCAGCAGCCCGCTATATTGGGATGTGGTCTATGGCTTGAATTCCTGGGATTGGAACGTGTATACCGACGGATTATATGCATATGCTTTCCCTACATTCACCAACCGCTTGTGGTGGGATTGGCGCTATAACTCTTATGGTTGGGGCGGTTATCCTTACTATGGCTGGGGATGGAACAGCTGGTACGGTCCGAGCTGGAGCTTTGGCTGGGGCGGCTGGTACGGCGGTGGCTGGTGGGGACATCATCATCACCATCACTATCATCCCGGATATTATCCCGGTGGCGGTGGTCATTGGGGAGGCGGCCATTGGGGAAATGCATATACCAATAGACGTTCTTATGGTCCGAGCCGTTCTTCTTATGCCGGAAACAGAGTATCGTCCTCTACTTCCCGCCGTTCTTCTACTGTAAATGGAGGGCAGGCTGTACGTCGTAGCAGTACTACTTCCGGTCAAGTGAGACGTAGCAGTACCGGTACGTCAACCCGTCGGGTGGTAGGTACAAGAAGTTCGTCTACAGTTCGTTCAAGTTCTTCTGCAACTCGCTCAAGTGTAAACCGTTCGAGTGCGGCTTCTACCCGCCGTTCCACTTACACCCGTCCAAGCAGTACGCGTAGTAGCTCATATAATAGTAGCGTAGAAGGAGTTCGTAGCAGTCGTTCTTCCGGTGTACGCTCTTCTGTTGGAACTTCCACTCGTAGCAGGACTTCATCGACTTATAACAGAGGTTCAAGCGCCGCACCGGCACGCAGCTACTCCAATGACAACAATCGTAGTAGCAGTCGTTCATATTCTGCTCCAGTACGTTCATCCAGTAGCACCCGTTCTTCTTCTAGCTTCTCTTCAGGCAGTAGCTCACGTTCCAGTTACTCCAGTGGTGGTGGCGGTGGTGCCAGTCGTTCCAGTGGCGGCGGTGGTTCCAGAAGACGGTAAGTATAAGTATGTTTTAATCTAACAAGACTAAGAATTATGAAGAAGATAACCATGATAGCCCTTGCTATGTTTACAGCTGTAGGCGCAGGGGCACAGACAATATATGATGCAACGAATATAGCACAGAAGGAATTGAATGGAACCACCCGTTTTGTCGGAATGGGCGGAGCTATGGGAGCATTGGGTGGTGATATTTCTACCATAGGAACCAATCCTGCCGGTATCGGTATTTATCGTAGCAATGATGCTATGTTTACCTTTGGCTATTCAATGACGGGCACAGAAAGCAATTATGTAGGTAATAAATTTGAAACGAACAAGAACCGCTGGAGTTTTGATAATGCCGGTTTTGTGATAGCTTCGAAGATAGGCAATCATACTCCTTTGCGGTATGTGAATTTTGGTTTTAATTACCACAAATCAAAGTCATTCTATAAGAATATGACGATGCAGGGGTTGATGGGAAGCATAGATAATCAATATGTATCTCAAGTGCGGAGTATGGCGCAGCAGGCTACGGATGCAGCTTATGCGTTCTATCATCGTCCTCAATATGATTACCCGGATCAAGGAGCTTATTTGGACTATGGTCGCAAGGATATTTATCAACATAATTATGCTGGATGGCTGGGGACTATGGGGTATCAAGGTGCACTTGTTCTTGAGGATATAGAAAGTGAGGACTATAATACTTATCTTCCTTATATTCCTTCCGAAGCGGATGCTTATTTCTTGTCGCGTGAGCGTGGCGGTATTGACCAATATGATTTCAATATCTCCTTTAATATAAATGACCGTTTTTACTTTGGTGTTACTC
This sequence comes from Bacteroides sp. AF39-16AC, assembly GCF_003602735.1. NCBI lineage: Bacteria > Pseudomonadati > Bacteroidota > Bacteroidia > Bacteroidales > Bacteroidaceae > Bacteroides > Bacteroides sp. AF39-16AC. Next base: position 101,721 of record NZ_QTLN01000004.1, read on the forward strand.
TGGGTGCTTACGATGTGGATTACAACAAATATTCTCTCTATGATGAAATGTATGCCTACAAATGGGAGGGCGACGGGCAGATTTATGAGGAAGGCTACTCTTTGGAGAGCTTTAACCGTATACACGGTTCGGGTTTCGACTTCAAATTCGGTGCCATCTTCCGGCCGATTGAGGATTCTCCGCTTCGTATAGGTTTGGCTGTGCATACTCCTACTTATTACAAACTGACTTATACTACGGGAGCGTTGCTGACTTCGGATTTGTTTTTACCGAATGAGGCTGGGGATGAAACTCTTACTCGTACCACTGTGGATACTTATTCTGCATTAGGCGGTAGAGATATGGACCGTGATTTTAAGCTGCAAACCCCGTGGGTATTTAATGCAAGTTTGGGCTATACAGTCGGTAATAATCTGGCTTTGGGAGCTGAATATGAATATGAGGACTACTCAAGCATGAAGTTCAAATATCCTGAAGGTGACGAGATGGCATGGGAAACGGGTGAGGCTGACCTCTGTATGAAGGGGGTAAGTACGCTTCGTTTAGGAGCAGAATACAAGCCGATACCTGCTTTCTCTCTGCGTGCCGGTTACAATTACAGTACTGCAGCCTATAAAAAGGATGCTATTAAGGCATTGCCTTCCAATTCTATAAATACAGATACGGATTTTGCCAATAGCAAATCGATGAATACTTTCACTTTAGGTATCGGTTATCGCTTTTCTTCGTTTTATGCGGATTTGGCTTATAAATTCGATACTTATAAATCTGATTTCTATCCGTTTTATAATGATATAAATGGCTTGGTAACACCGCCAACAACGGAAGTTACCAACACTCGCAGTAAAGTGCTATTTACATTGGGCATGCGTTTTTAGAAGAACAATTTTCATTGCAGATAACCTTTCATTGTCAATACCTTAGGGTATAAAAGAACTCCCCGGAATGTACAAATACATTTCGGGGAGTCTTGTGTTATAGGGGAGGGATTACAGATACCATGCCACGCCAAATGAATAGGGAGATACTTCCGGTCCCTTGTCTTTCTGGAATAATCCGTATGTGGAGTAGCGCAGGTAAATGCCGATATTACCATAACCGGCTTGTGCCAGCAGGTTTATGCCGACGGGCTGCACATACATACCTTTGCCTACGGTTTTCTTCTTGCCTCCGTTGATGTGTGAGAATGACTTCACGCTGTGACGTATCTCAAATTCGGGACCGGCATTGAAGAACACTTTGTTTCTTCCCACTCTTTGCTGCCATTCCATCAATACGGGTACACGGAAGAAGAAATGGCGCAGACGGCTTTTATTGTAACTGGTGTCTTCGTTGCCTGCGGTGAAGATGCTGGTTCCGTTTTCCTTCAGCAAGGCATAGTTACCGTCGATATTGAAAGAACGGTATCCCCAGCTGACTCCCAGGTTGATTCCCCAATGCGGGTTCTTCTTGAAGTTGTGATATACGGAGAGGATGTTGAAGCCGAATTCCCATGACTTGGATAAGTCGAGTCCCATCTTGTCGCTTGCTCCGAAGGAAAGGAAGTCGTTAGCCAGCCGGCTGTAGCCAATATACAGACCGGAACAGTGCGGTTCGTAAGCATTGTATCTTCTCTTTTTGGGGATGAATGGCAGGGCGTCGAGGAAAGTGCGCTTGTCTGCATCCACTTTCTCGAGATAGACTCCTTCATAAATTTGTACTTCTTTCTTTTCTCCGTCTTCCAACTGCTCTTCGTACACCTTGATGCGCATGTCTCCTTTTCCTTTCCGGATGATGATGGAGTCGCCTTGTGTCTGTACTGTAGCTTTCTGTTCAGGGTCAGTCTGTTGTTGTGCTGCCATGCGGCCGGCCGGCACAGCAAGCAGGCAGGCCAAAATCATAATTCTGGTTTTCATATCGTATATTGTTTTTAGTGTTATTCCGATTTGTAAAGCATATCCATCATTTCCTTTTCACTGAGCAGACCCTCTATGTAAATCAAAGTGCCCATGGAGTCTTTTCCTATCTTGAAAATGATGTAGCGGTTCAGCTTCTTTCCATTGCGTTCCACCTCTTTCAGTTGGTAATAAGCGCTGCGCAGCACACCGCTTTCCATTACCTCCTGCGCCTTCTTTGCGTTATCTTGCTTGTCGTGTACAATGGCCTGCTGAATTTCCCGGCGATAGGGGGATACATTCTTGAACACAAGGCTCTTGTAGGTAGTCATGCGGTAAGATTTCAGGATACTGCCGTTCAGTTCTACCCTGGTCACGTCCTTTTGCTCGCCATACTTGCTGAATAGGTCGGCTATTTGCAGTCTCTCTTGTGCATGTACAAAGGCTGGCAGGCAAATCAGCAGGGAAAAGAGGCACAGACTACGTATGCAAATCAGTATAGATGTTTTCATAACCTTGTTATATTAGTGTTGAAACAGTAAGTTGCTTAAATCTTCATCCGTGAAGCTGGCGTTCTGCAGGGCTTCTAGTGCTTTGGCTTCCACCAGTTTCTCGTCTGTATACCGCTGGCCGTCGATGACGACATAATTTTCGGGAACACCGGAAAGCGGAAATATAATCTTAGCTACCCCGAGAAGCAGGAGCAATCCGGCGGCAATGCCGCTGACAGCATAGAATGTGCGATAGAGACGGAAAGGCTTCCGCTGTGCGGGTACTTCCTTTGCCGATTCTGTTGTTACGGATTTTTCCTCTGTCGGTTCTGCCATTGAAGTTGCTTCCCGGTTCAGATAAGCGAATAGGGGGCGGTACGTTTGCAGGTGCTCCGGCACTTCCTCTTCGGTAAAGAAACGGCGCAGTTCACGCTCTTCTTCGCAGGAAGTTTCCCCTTCGAAATATTTATCCAGCAGTTCATCTATCTTCATGGCTCATTTCTCCTTTCTTTTCTTTCTTGTATGGTTCGCAGGTAAACGTCTCTCACTTTCTTCCGGGCTCTTGACAGATTGCTGCGGATGGCTTCCGGTCCGCATCCCGTGATTTCGGCGATTTCGTCCGTTTCGTATCCTTCGATGTCCTTCATCCGCATGATGGTGCGTTGAAGATTGGGCAGCGAGTCGATGATTTCGTGCATCAGGTGGATTTCATCTTTGATTTCCAACAGCCGTTCCGGTGTTCCGGTGGGGGATGCCGCCTGCACAATGTCGAGAGATAGGGTGTCGTTGCGTTTGCAGCGCCACATATCTATACAGATGTTGTGCGTCAACGTCATGGCAAATGCTTCGATGCTCCGGTATTGCTCCAGTTCAAGCCTTTTGTTCCATAGCTTGAGCAGTACCTCCTGGACGGCATCTTCTGCATCCTCCGGTTCGTCGGTCAACTTCCGTGCATAGTTCAACAGCTTGGCACGGAGTGGAAGAACGGTTATTTTGAATTCTTTGAGTTCCATTTACACAGATAAGACGAATGGGAAATACAAACGTGACATTGTAAAGTGAAAAAAGTTGGAATAAAAAAAGGGACTTACTAACATTAGCAGTCCCTTTTCTTCACATTACTATAAAAGTATAGGATTATTTCTTGAAATAGCGGTTGTACAGACCTTCGAAACCTTTACCGTGACGGGCTTCGTCCTTAGCCATTTCGTGAACGGTGTCATGGATAGCGTCGAGGTTCAATGCTTTGGCACGGGTAGCGATACGCTTCTTGTCTTCGCATGCACCTGATTCTGCGTTCATTCTCTTTTCGAGGTTTGTCTTGGTGTCCCATACGCAGTCACCCAGCAGTTCAGCGAATTTAGCAGCGTGTTCTGCTTCTTCCCAAGCGTAACGCTTGAAAGCTTCTGCAACTTCAGGATAGCCTTCACGGTCTGCCTGGCGGCTCATTGCCAAGTACATACCAACTTCTGTACATTCGCCCATGAAGTGGTTGTTCAGGTCTTTAATCATTTCGTCGTCGCAACCTTTGGCTACGCCGATTACGTGTTCGTCGGCAAATACCAGCGGGCCGTCAGCTGTTGCTTCTTCAACTTCTACGAACTTGCTTGCGGGAGCTTTACACAATGGGCACTTTTCGGGAGCTGCATCTCCTTCGTATACGTAACCGCATACAGTACATCTAAATTTTTTCATTTTCTCTCAGATTTTAATTAGTTGAATTAGTTATTCTTTGTTGTTCTTAAACGTTCTTCTTCTATGCAATGTTTACAGATTCCTTTATAATAGTAGTGGATTTCCTGCACATCGTGCCCGTCCATATCCATGTCGACCACTTTCTTGATGTTGTTATTGCACATCAAGTCATAAATCTTTCCGCAACGCTTGCACAAGAAATGACCGTGCGGGCTGGTATCGGCATCATAACATGTGTTACGCTCGTCGATAGTCAGGGTTTGTGCGGCACCTTGCTCGCTCAGTAGTTTCAAGGTATTGTATACCGTTGTTTTAGACAGTGTCGGTATGGAGGGAGACAGTGCCGTATAGATTTCATCCACCGTGGGATGCGTACGATGCTCTATCAAGTAATTCATGATGGCTATGCGCTGTACTGAAGGCTTGATATTATGATTCTGCAATCGTTTTACTACATCCATATAATCTAAAGTTTCAAACTTGTAATTATTACATTTTTAATTCACTTGCAAAGATAGGAAGTTCCTATAATTCTCCAAAAGATTTTGGAAAATTTTTAGTTGCGGTCATTAAAATTGTTTATATATGTTCCTCTTCTTGTAGGCAGGTTGCCGTATTTTTGCCATAAAAGCGAAGGCAGGATGCACCCGGCTTCAGTCGGTTTCTCGTGCCGATATAGAGAAAACGTTTTTCTCTTATCTCTCTTAATCAGAATTTTGCCGTATCTTTGCACCGAATAAATAATATAGCATCCTTATGAATTACGGATATGTAAAAGTAGCGGCGGCTGTGCCCCGTGTCAAGGTGGCTGACTGTAAGTTCAATGCCTCAGAGATTGAAAAAGAGATTATTATAGCCGACGGGAAAGGTGTGCAAATCATTGCTTTCCCCGAGTTGTGCATTACCGGATATACCTGTGGCGACCTCTTTGCCCAACAACTTCTGCTCGAAGAGGCAGAAATGGGATTGATACAGATTCTGAACAATACGCGCCAGATGGATATTATCTCGATATTGGGCATGCCCGTCGCACTGAACGGCGTGTTGCTGAATGCGGCGGTTGTCATTCAGAAGGGGAGAGTGCTGGGCGTTGTCCCGAAGACTTATCTTCCCAATTATAAGGAGTTTTATGAGAAGCGCTGGTTTACTTCCGCATGTGATGTGGCAGAAAACAGTGTGCGCCTTTGCGGGCAGATTATTCCGATGGGGAGAGACCTGCTGTTCGAAACGGCGGATACCACTTTCGGAGTGGAGATATGCGAGGACTTGTGGGCACCCATACCGCCCAGCTCCACGCTGGCGCTGCAAGGTGCGGAAATCTTGTTCAATCTTTCGGCCGACAATGAAGGTATCGGCAAGCACAATTATCTGCGCTCGCTCATCAGCCAGCAGTCGGCACGATGCATTGCCGGTTATGTATTCAGCTCATGCGGTTTCGGAGAATCCACTACGGATGTGGTGTTTGCCGGCAACGGACTGATTTATGAGAACGGGACTCTGCTGGCGGCAAACGAACGCTTCTCTTTCGAAGGGCAGGTGGTCATCAGTGAAATTGATGTGGAACACTTGCGTACGGAGCGCCGGGTGAATACGACCTTCGCGGCTTGCCATGCAAATTGTGTTTCGGCCCTTCCGGTACGAATCTCTACGGAGTATGTCAACAGCAGGGATTTGAACCTGACACGTACTTTTGAACCGCATCCATTTGTTCCGCAGAGGATAGCGTTGGACGAACGCTGTGAGGAGGTATTCTCCATCCAGGTGTCCGGACTGGCGCAACGTCTGGTGCATACTAAAGCGAAGAGTGCCGTTATCGGCATTTCGGGTGGACTGGATTCTACGCTGGCGCTGCTGGTTTGCGTAAAGACTTTCGATAAGTTGGGATGGTCCCGCCAGGGTATTGTCGGTGTCACCATGCCGGGATTCGGAACGACCGACCGTACTTACACGAATGCCATCGACCTGATGAACTCCCTCGGTGTGACTGTCCGCGAAGTCAGTATCAAGGAGGCCTGCATACAGCATTTCAAGGACATAGACCATGATGTCCATGTGCACGACGTGGTTTACGAGAATGCGCAGGCACGGGAGCGTACCCAAATCTTGATGGATATTGCCAACCAGACCTGGGGAATGGTTATCGGTACGGGCGACCTTTCGGAACTTGCTTTAGGATGGGCCACTTACAACGGCGATCACATGTCGATGTACGGTGTGAATGCCAGCGTCCCCAAGACTCTGGTGAAGCACTTGGTGAAATGGGTGGCAGAGCATGATATGGACGATGCTTCACGTGCTACCTTGCTCGATATTGTGGATACTCCCATCAGCCCGGAACTGATTCCGGCAGATGAGAACGGTAATATCCAGCAGATTACCGAGGATTTGGTGGGGCCGTATGAGCTTCACGACTTCTTCCTTTATTACTTCCTGCGCTGCGGTTTCCGTCCTTCCAAGATATTTTTCCTGGCAGCACGCACATTCAAGGGGATGTATGATGAAGAAACCATCAAAAAATGGTTGCAGACTTTCTGCCGTCGTTTCTTCAACCAGCAGTTCAAGCGTTCCTGTTTGCCGGATGGTCCGAAGGTGGGCAGTATCTCTCTGAGTCCGCGCGGTGATTGGAGAATGCCGAGCGATGCTTCGTCGGAGATGTGGCTAAGGGAGGTGGAAGGACTCTAATTCTTTACTTCGGGTATGCCGTAATATCGATATGGGTATTTGATGACTGCATCTTGTTTGCATTCTTGCTGCATGTATTTTGCAGTGCGACTGCAAACGTGTTGCAGTATCACTGCATAACTGTTGCAGTCGTACTGCATATCGGTGTGCAGTGCCACTGCAACGGCTTTGCAGTGGCACTGCAAAATGTATGCAGGATTTTGCAGTAATAAGCTGTTGATTGATAACTAGTTGTAAAAGTAGGGATATGCTGCGTGTATGGAAAAGTGCAGCTTAGTTTCGTTTCCCGTAGTATCGTTTGTAGATTTTCTTGTATTCTTTTCCCTTTTTGAAACTATCCAGCCATGTGTTGAGGCTGTCCAGCAGGATAGGGGACTGTTTGCTTACCCCCCAGGAATAGAATTGCGTGAAGCTGATGGCGGTATTGATGTCTATTTGAGGAATGCTGTCGGCTGCGGTACGGGCAATGCTTTCGTCGCATACGGCATAGTCGATGTCTCCATGGGCTACCAAGGCAATCAGTTGTTCGGAACCGTACTTCTCTATTTCCTCAACGTAGATGGTGTCGCCTATCTCATTTCCCAGGTTGCGGATGCGTAGTATGGAAGGGGAGCCTTTCACTACGTGCAGTGTCTTTCCAGCCAGGTCCAGTTGGCTTTTGATGAATAATGACGAGTCGGAAATATTCTCAAGCTTGCGTTGCACCAGCACTTGCTTGTTCAGCACAATAGGGGTGGTAAGCAGCAAGGAGTCTTTCAGCTCACTGGTGGCGAGGATGCCGTAGGCAATCACGTCATATTGCCCGTCGGCCAGGCCTTCCAGCCGCTTGTTGAAGCTCATTTCCGGTGATATGGCCGCTTGCAGCCCGTGGTCGCGTGCAAAAGCTTCTATCAGCTCGTAGTGGAAACCGGACAAGGTGTCATCATCCACATAGAAACTGATGGAGTTGTATTCCGTCGAAGCATGTATGATGCCTTCGGCAGCTATCTCGGCATAATCGCGCGGATAACCTTTCGGTTTCTCTTCTTTCTCGATGAGATAGTGGGCAATGAGAGCCGCTGCAATTCCCAGAAGTGCGTATTTGAGCAGTCTGCTTTTCGTCATACAGTCATCTGTTAGTCATAGAAATTCCATGAGACGCCAATTTTGAACAAGCGCGGATTGATGGGGTAGTGCGGCACCAGGAAGGAATTGGCGCTTCCCATACCCGCGTTGACGTGATACATCATGGCAAAGATACGCGTCCGCTTCAAGTGCAGGTTGGCATATACGTTTACGATGGGGTAACCGCCTATTTCCACCAAATCGTCCGTAGGTTGCAGATGGAACTGCTGGACGCCGGGTGCATAGGCAGGTGCGTTGTACTTGGTGAAGTAACGGACATCGGCACCCAACTGAACGGTCAGCACCTTCTTGGCGAGTTTAGCCAGTATGTAGAAGTTATGGTAGAGCGAGAGTTGGGGCAATGGAAGTACTGTTTCATTGCTCGTCTTCTGCCAGGTCACCTCATTGTCCAGGTGGAAGACACCGAGGCGGAAGTCTTGTTTCAGTGTGGCGGACAGCACTTGTATGTTGCCTCCGTTCTGTTCGGGCAGGGCGCTTTGGTTGAAGTAGGTGTAGTTCTTGATATTCTCTACGCCGGCACGGAGATTGGTTCCCCAACGGGAAATGTTCAGCTCGCCTTCCACACGCGTACGGAATTCCTTGTCCATGTTGTCGTTGTCCCAGTTGTAGTGGTTGGAGTGGTAATGGCGCATGTAGAAGGAAGGAAGCGTGTTGCTCACATAACCGCGGGCGTAGAAGTTCACCGTATCTTTCCATAGACGGAAGTTCAGGTCCAGATTGGCGTTGACGCGGAACTGCCCGATGGCTTTGTCTACCAACCCCACTTCACCGTTTACGTTGTAGTGCAGCAGTTTGCCTTCGCGCTTGGCGAGTTCGCCACCCAGGAAGATTTCCTGCTCGGTGTAGCGGATGCGGCGCATGTCGGTAAGTGTGTCCGTATTCATCAGGTCGTACCGGCTGAACTTGTGGGAGATATAAGCCGTAAGTCCGGCTTTGGCGTATTTGTTGAAACCTTCCAGCAAGGCTATTCCGAACACGTTCTTTACACTGAATGCCGTGGTGGAGTCGTTGCTGTAATTCTTGTAAAGCTTGTAGTCTTCCGGGAAGAATCCTTCGGGCTCGCTTCCCGAACGGAATTGGTGCCGCGACCGCTCTACTTTCAAGGTATGGATAAAGCTGGTGACGGGGACGAACTCTTCTTCGAAAAGTGAGTCGTTGTCTGCGGTAGAAACAGACGGCAGGCTGTCATTGGCAGCTGCAAGTGTGCTGACCGATTTTGATGCTATGCTGTCGTTTGGCAATGCTATGTCGTTGTTCGAAGCGGATATTTCGGCTTCAGAGGACGGGGAGGATGAGGCTTTGGGTGCGGATACCGTCGGTTTGCCTTCTTGTGTGTTCCGTACTCTCCGCGTACCAAGACGATAGCGCTGTGTCAGATAGATATAAAAATCCTTGTTACGGTTGGAACTCTGTTCCAATTTGACCGGAATAGTGGTGGACTCGTACTCTTTCTTTCCTCCGGACATGTTTTCGGGACGGGTGATGTATTGGTCGTCTGCAATACCGCCGTTCTCGTTCATCTTCAGGAAAAAGTTGTTGTAGACTGCTTGTACCTGGTATTTCTCGCCGATATAGCTACCGAACAGACCTGCATTGAAGTGCGAGGTGGACTGGTTCTGGTAATAACCGCGTCCGTATAGATAGTCGATGTTAAAGCCAAATGCCAACTGCTTGTTGACGTTGACGGAGAAGTAGGACTTGAAGCGTTCTTCACCGTTCACTTTGCTGCCGGCTTTGTAGTAGGTAAGATTGGTGTAAGGCACGTTGCTGTTGGTGAAAAGCACCTGGTCGGGACGTGTGAAAAAACTGGAGAAGGGAGCCATGAAGATGGTAGGTTCGCTTTCCTCCCGTTCGAAGAACAGACGTGAGAGGCGTGGAGAACCTAAATTTCCCAAGTAGTTGTAATGGCCGAACATTCCTTCCACCAGATTGGTGCTCTGGAAGTTGAGGCTGGCTGTGTCGGCAGGTATGATGGTACGGTTGCCCAGTGTCTCACTTAGTTTCCACATGTAAAGCTTGGGTGGAAGACTTTGAATCTCAGTATTGGTACTGTCTTCCAGATTGTCCGGCTGGGTATTCGGGTCAATCTGGTTACCGAACCGGTCGCGATTGTTCATCGGGTTTAAGGTGTTTTGCGCCATAGCCCCCCATATCCCTATAACGGACAGAAATATATATGTCAGTACAATTCGTCTCATAATTAGGCGCAAAGATACAATAAAAAATTATTTGCTTACTGAATTCAGCCTTTTTTGCTTCTTTTAAACTGTCTTGTTTTCTGTTTTGTTCTATACTGCTTCCGGTTCTCTGCCCTTGAATCCATACTTTTTCCGGCTTGAAATGAAATAAGCCCTTGCAATAAATCAATATCACAAGGGCTTATCCGTTTTCCTTTATCTCTTATTCTGGCGTAAAGTTCCTCCTCTTATGGGGAGTGGCTTTACATAGCCTTTCATTTCATTCCCTGAATAAGTTCCATTCCTTTCTTGATAGCTTCTTCGTTCATCGGTATCAAGTGGTGGTGGCGTTCGGGCAGTGTCTTCTTCAATCCTCTGAGTACACTGTCCAGTGTAACCATCGGCTTGATTTTCAATAATCCACCCAATACAATCATGTTGAATGCCTTGGCGTTGTTCATTTCATTGGCGGCATCCATGGCGTTGATGCGGTAAACGTGGATGTCCTTACGCGTCGGCGGGTTGATGATGCCGTAACCGTCGTAGATAAGTACGCCTCCGGGTTTTACCTTGCTTTCGAATTTCTCCAGTGACGGCTGGTTCAGGATGATGGCGGCATCGTACTTGCTTAAGATGGGTGAGGATATTTTCTCGTCACTTACGATGACTGTTACGTTGGCTGTACCACCACGTTGTTCCGGTCCGTAAGCCGGCATCCAAGTCACCTCTTTGCCTTCCATCAATCCGGAATATGCCAAAATCTTTCCCATGGACAATACACCTTGTCCACCGAAGCCTGCTATAATGATTTCTTCTTTCATTGTTCTTCTGTCTTTAGCATGATTATTTATCTTTCAGGTCGCCCAGCGGATAGAAGGGGAACATGTTCTCTACCATCCATTCATTGGATTTCGCAGGAGACATCTTCCAGCCGGAGTTACAGGTGGAAACGATTTCCACAAGGTTGGAACCTTTGCCTGCCATAGAGTTCTCGAATGCTTTGCGGATAGCCTTTTTCGCTTTGCGGATGGCGGGAACGGACTGTACGCTTTGGCGTGTCACGTAAGCGGTTCCTTCCAATTGTGCAGCAATATCGGCCATCTTCAGCGGATAGCCGTGCAGATGCACGTCACGTCCGTAAGGGCTGGTCGATGTCTTCATGCCTACAAGGGTAGTGGGAGCCATTTGTCCCCCGGTCATACCATAGATGGCATTGTTGATGAAGATGATGGTGATGTTTTCGCCGCGGTTCAAGGCGTGGATGGTTTCGGCAGTACCGATACAAGCCAGGTCGCCGTCTCCTTGGTAAGTGAACACCAGGCGGTCTGGCCAAAGGCGCTTGATGGCAGTGGCAAGTGCGGGCGCACGTCCATGGGCGGCTTCCTGCCAGTCGATGTCTATATAATTATAGATGAACACGGCACATCCCACGGGGGAGATGCCTATTGCTTTGTCTTCCAGTCCCATTTCTTCGATAACTTCGGCTACGAGTTTATGAACTACGCCGTGACTGCATCCCGGGCAGTAGTGCATGGGATTGTCGTTCATCAGAGTCGGTTTCTTGGCAACCAGATTCTCGGGCTTTATAATGTCTTCTTTTGTCATAATCACTTCTCCTATCTGTTGGTGAACCGTATGAAAAACTCCATCAACTTGACGAATATCGCCGCGCCGCAGACGTAGATGAACAGCTTGAAGTCATCTTTTGCAGCAAAATATATAATGATAGCTGCCAGGGCAAGTACCATGAAGAGAATGTTCAGTACGTTTCTTATTTTATCAGGATTCATTTCTTAATCAGTTTTTCTTTCAATGCATCTACTATCTCATCCGGATCGGGAACAATGCCGCCGAGGCGTCCGAAATGTTCCACTTTCACTTTACCGTTCACGGCAAGGCGGACATCTTCCACCATCTGTCCGGCATTCAATTCTGTAACGAGCATACCTTTCACCTTGTCGGCATACGCGGCAATGGCTTTGGTCGGGAACGGCCACAACGTGATGGGGCGGAGCATACCTACCTTGATTCCTTCTTCGCGTGCCAGCTCCATTGCTTTCTGTCCGATGCGTGCCATAGAGCCGAAGGCTACAATCAGGTAGTCAGCATCATCGCAATGAATTTCCTCGAAGCGAACCTCATTCTCTTCTATCTGCTTGTATTTGGCCTGGAAACGGATGTTGTTCTTTTCCATTTCTTCCGGTTTCAGTTCCAATGAGGTGATGACGTTGGGTTTGCGGCCATTGGTTCTGCCGGTAGTGGCCCATGGGCATTGTTCGATGACTTCCGCATCGGTGCGGCGTGGCTTTTGTACCGGGAGCACCACTTTTTCCATCATCTGGCCGATGACACCGTCGGCAAGGATGATTGCCGGATTACGGTATTTGAAGGCAAGTTCGAATGCCAGTCCTACGAAATCTGCCATTTCTTGTACGGAAGCCGGAGCAAGGGCAATCAGACGATAGTCACCGTGGCCGCCTCCTTTTACTGTCTGGAAATAGTCGGCCTGGCTCGGTTGGATGGTTCCCAGACCGGGACCGCCGCGCATAACGTTTACAATCAAGCAAGGCAGCTCGGCACCTGCCAGATAAGAGATACCTTCCTGCTTTAGGCTGACACCGGGGCTGGAGGAGGAGGTCATGACCATTTTACCACTTCCGGCACCGCCGTACACCATATTGATAGCTGCCACTTCACTTTCTGCCTGAAGAACCACCATGCCGGTCGTCTCCCAGGGTTTCAGTTCGGCAAGAGTTTCCAATACCTCCGATTGCGGAGTAATGGGATATCCGAAGTAACCGTCTGCACCGCAACGGATGGCTGCGTGGGCGATGGCTTCGTTTCCTTTCATTAATACAACTTCTTCTGCCATATTCTACTGATTTACAGATTTATTCTACTTTTATTTTATATACTGAGATACATCCGTCCGGACATACTGTGGCGCACGAGGCGCAGCCGTTACAAGTATCTTCCAATATCTGGTGGGCATAGTTATACCCTTTCACATTCACCTCCTTGGTGAGGGCTATTACGTTGAGCGGACACGCTACCACACACAAGTTGCAGCCTTTGCAACGTTCGGTGTCTACTACGATTGCTCCTTTGATTTTTGCCATAATTTACGTTCTTTATTTATTGATTGTACATATCCTTGTTGTAGAAGTTCAGGATGTCCATAGCCATTTGATAGGCATGTTGTGCCGGGCTTTCGGGGTTCAGGTCGATGGCATACTGATAGTTGTTCAGTGCTTGTTGCCAGTTGCCTTGTTTCCGATAGGCATTTCCCCGCAGGTAGTAAGCTTCGTCTTTGCCGGGAAAGTCTGTTTGCAGTATTTCGTCAAGCTGCTGGATGGCTTGCTCTACATTTCCCTGGTTGATAAGCTCTTTTATGGTATTCAGTCGTTCCATATCTAAAAAATATCCGGGTTATCGAACCACAAAGATAGTTTTTATTTGAAGACAATGAGCATCTTCACTGTGAAAAATAAGAAAAAGGGGCAAATAAAAAGCCCGAAGTTTCTCACGATTCTATCAGAATGTCAGAGCTTCGGGCGGATATCATAAAGAATGTGATTCTACTGCTTTACAAGTGTACCGGTATCTTGTCCACTCTTCGTTGGTGGCGTCCGCCTTCGAATGGTGTACTGAAGAATTCCCTCATAATCATGTCGGCTTCTTCGGTACTGATGAATCGCCCTGGCATGACAAGCACATTGGCATCATTGTGCTGGCGTGCCAAATGGGCTATTTCTGCTGTCCAGCAGAGGGCTGCGCGGATACCCTGATGCTTGTTCAGCGTTATACTGATGCCTTCACCGCTTCCGCAGATGGCAATACCCGGATAGCACTCTCCGGCTTCAACGGCCAGAGCCAGCGGATGCGCAAAGTCGGGATAGTCGCAACTCTCGGTTGAGTAGGTCCCGAAGTCCTTGTAAGCCCAGCCTTTGGCTTCCAGCCAGCCGCGGACATATTCCTTCAATTCGAAGCCTGCATGGTCGGAACAGATTCCTATTGTTTTCATGATGGTCAGTTAATATACCAATGTGCCAATGTGCTGATGCCTGCAGCTTGTAGGGCGCGGGCAATCAGCACATCAGCACATCGGATAATGATTATAACATTGCTTTTACTTGCTTGTAAACGTTCTCTGCGGTGAAACCGAGCTTTTCGTCCAGCACTTTATAAGGTGCCGAGAATCCGAATGATTCCAATCCCCATACTTTACCGCGGGGACCTACCAGCCCTTGCAGTGTGACGGGCAGACCGGCTGTCAGGCCGAATACCTTGGCACCACACGGGATAATGCCTTCTTGATATCCCGGAGCTTGGCTACGGAACAGACCTTCGGAAGGAACGGACACGATACGCACCTTGATGCCATCCTTGCGCAGCAATTCAGTACCGGCTACCAATGTGGCAACTTCCGAGCCTGAAGCAACGAGGATTATATTTGGATTTTCATCGGAGCCGGCTACAATATAAGCGCCTTTGGCAGCTTGTTCGTAATCGTTGCCTTCGGGCAGGTTGGCGATGTTCTGGCGGGAGAAAATCAAACCGGTTGGGGTTGTGGTATTTTCCATTGCCAGTTTCCATGCCACAGTTGTTTCTTCTGCATCTGCCGGACGGAGTACCAACATGGAATTGTGTCCCTTGTGGTTCTTCAGTTTTTCCATCAGGCGGATTTGGGCTTCCTGCTCTACCGGTTCATGGGTAGGACCGTCTTCACCTACACGGAAGGCATCGTGTGTCCAGATGAACTTCACGGGAACTTCCATCAGGGCTGCCATACGTACGGCAGGTTTCATGTAGTCGGAGAATACGAAGAAAGTTCCGCAAGCGGGGATTACACCGCCATGCAGTGCCATACCGATACAGCAACATGCCATAGTCAGCTCGGCAACACCGGCCTGGAAGAATGCACCGCTGAAGTCACCTTTCTTGAAGGCATGTGTTTTCTTGAGGAATCCGTCTGTCTTGTCGGAATTGGAAAGGTCGGCAGAAGCAACAATCATATTTTCTACTTGAGTGGCGAGAGCACTGAGCACAGTGGCGGATGCTGCGCGGGTGGCAACGCCTGCTTTCTGTTCGATGGCGGCCCAATTCACTTCGGGAGCCTTGCCGGAGAAGAACATTTCCAGTTTGGCAGCCTTTTCCGGATTGGCTTTTGCCCATGCGGCTTTGGCTGCATACTTTTCAGCCATGATTTTCTTCAGCTCAGTTGCACGCTTGGCATATAGTTCGGCCACTTCGGGGAAGATGACAAACGGATTTGTCGGGTCACCACCCAAATTCTTGATAGTGTTTATATAAGCGTCGCCTCCCAGAGGAGCACCGTGCGTGGCACAATCAGCCTCGTAGCTGCTGCCGTCTGCCTTGCGGGCACCTTTACCCATTACGGTATGGCCGATAATCAGCGTCGGACACTCTTTCTCAGCTTTGGCTTCGTTCAGTGCACCGCGGATGGCATCGGGATCGTTACCATTGATTTTAATGACTTTCCAGCCCCAAGCTTCGTATTTCTTGCCGGTATCTTCGATGGTCACATCCTTTGTCTCGGTAGAAAGCTGAATGTCGTTGGCATCATAGAACATGATGAGATTATCCAACCCTAATGCTCCGGCGATACGGCCTGAGCCTTGGGAGATTTCTTCCTGGATGCCACCGTCAGAAATATAAGCGTAGATGGTCTGTGGCATTACTTCTTCGAAACGTGCCTTCATGAACTTGGCTGCGATGGCTGCACCGACTGCAAATGTGTGTCCCTGGCCGAGCGGTCCGGAAGTGTTTTCGATGCCGCGCATGATGTCACGTTCGGGATGTCCCGGAGTAGGGCTTCCCCATTGGCGGAACTCTTTCAGTTCGTCCAGCGTGAACTTGCCGGTCAGGGCCAATGTAGAGTAAAGCATCGGTGACATGTGTCCCGGGTCGAGGAAGAAACGGTCACGACCTTCCCAAGCCGGATTTTCAGGGTCATATACCAGGAACTCTGAGAAGAGTACATTTACAAAGTCAGCACCACCCATGGCACCGCCCGGATGCCCGGAGTTGGCTTTCTCAACCATGGATGCAGCAAGGATACGGATATTGTCCGCCGCACGGTTCATAAGTTTGTTGTCGTTCATATTGAATCTAATTAATTTTGAATATTATCAATAGGTTATTTGGTCCTTGTAGGTTTTCCAAGGGCAAAGATAACTCTTTATGCGTAATTCACAACACTCGAAGAGTGTCTTTTTTATCAGTATTACTGCCTTTTTGCTGCTAAAATGATACTAAACGTATTTAGCTGATTTTGTGCGGTGCACGGTAGTTTTACTGTAACTCAATAGTAACGATTGATTTGGCCGGAAGTTTAATCTTGAGAATATCTTTATTGATTTTTACCTCTTTGAACGGAACGGGTTTCACATTGTCGGGATTTTCAAATGAATTGTAGTCCGTCAGATTGGTGGAAGTCAATATTTCACCAACTGCTTTCTTGGCTTTCGTTCCAGACAGATTGATGGTCACTTCCTGTGCATTGTCTGCATCTACGTTGGACATGGAAATGTGTATCTTGCCGTTTGGGTCTTTGGAGGCGGTAGCGCTGACCATTGGTATTCTGCGGTTGTCGCGTACATCCATCATGTCGCAGTTCAGCTCAAGAGGAATGTAGGTGGCATCCTGGTGTACATTGTACATTTTGAATACATAATAAGTGGGGGTGAGTACCATGTTTTTTCCGCTGGTCAGAATCATGGATTGCAATACATTGACGATTTGGGCAATGTTTGCCATTTTCAGACGGTCGGTATATTTATGGAAGATGTCGAAGCTGAGGGAAGCGACAAAAGCATCACGCAATGTATTCTGTTGGTACAGATGTCCGGGATTGGTACCCGGTTCAGTGTCCCACCAGGTTCCCCATTCGTCAAGCATAAGAGCCACGTTCTTTTGAGGGTCGTATTCATCCATAATGGTGCAATGCTTCTTGATGACATCTTCTATTTCGCGGCATTTGCCCAGTGTCCAGTAATAGTCGTCTTTACTGAATTGGGTGGCGGCGCCTTTACTGCCGTTCCATCCGCTGACGGTATAGTAGTGCAAGGAAAGACCGTGCATACGGCCGCCTACGCGGTCCATCAGCACTTTGGTCCAGTTATAGTCGTAGTCGCTGGCACCGCTGGCTATCTTGAAAAGACTATTGCCGTCATAGTTGCGGCAGTAGGTGGAATAGCGGCGGTAGAGGTCGGCATAATATTCGGGACGCATGCTTCCACCGCAACCCCAGCTTTCGTTACCCACGCCGAGGTATTTTACTTTCCAGGCTTTGTCGCGACCGTTCTGGCGGCGCAGGCGTGCCATGGGGGAGTCTCCTTCGGAGGTCATGTATTCCACCCATTTGGCAAGTTCTTCTACGGTACCACTGCCTACGTTTCCACTGATATAGGGTTCACATCCCAGCATTTCGCAGAGATTGAGGAACTCATGGGTTCCGAAACTGTTGTCTTCGATAGTGCCTCCCCAGTTGTTGTTCACCATTTTGGGGCGGTTTTCTTTAGGGCCGATACCGTCCATCCAGTGGTATTCATCGGCAAAGCAGCCTCCCGGCCAGCGAAGGACGGGTACACGGAGCTCCTTCAGTGCATTGAATACGTCGGTGCGATAACCGTTGATGTTGGGAATATCGGAGTTTTCACCTACCCAAAGTCCACCATAGATACAAGTTCCCAAATGCTCTGCAAATTGGCCGTAGATTTCTTTGGGAATGATTTGCTCGCTCTGGTCTGTGTGTAAAGTGATAGTGGCACTTTTCTGTGCGAAGAGTGACAACGAGGTGGAGAGAAATATGCTACTGATAAATAACTTTGTGTTCATAGTTTTTTAGTGTTATTAAATACTTAGTTCTTGAATCTTACTGCTGCTTCTTCGATGGGCAAACCAGCTTTATAGCTTTCGATGTAGGTGTTGAATCCGCTTACATCTTCGGCTGTCGGTGAGATTTCAATACCGGCATTTCCGGTGAATACATGCTTGTCCAGGAAGTCGGCAAGGGATTGGTCGTTTCCGTTGTTTGCAAGGTAGGAAGCGAGGAGGGCAATACCCCAGGCACCACCTTCGCCGGCTGTTTCCATAACGGAAATGGGTGAATTGATGGCAGCTGCCAGTATTCTCTGGCCTACTCCTTTGGTTTTGAAGAGTCCTCCGTGACCGGTGATTCTGTCTACTCTGATTTTCTCTTCATTGAAAAGGATGTCGTTGCCGATTTTGAGAACTCCCACTGAAGCATACAGATGGGTGCGCATGAAGTTGGCAAGGTTGAACTTGTCGTTTGCCGAACGTACAAACAGTGGACGTCCGTCTGCCAGTCCCGTTATAGGTTCGCCTGATATGTAGTTGTATGAGATGAGGCCTCCGCAGTCTGCATTGCCTGTCAGGGCGTGGTTATAGAGCTTTCCGTAGATTTCGTCCATATCTACGGGGATACCCATCAGTTCCTGGTATTCTTTGAAAATATTGATCCAGGCATTGAGGTCGGAAGTGCAATTGTTGCAATGCACCATAGCTACGAGGCTTCCGTCGGGGGTGGTTACCATGTCAATCATTTCGTAGGGCTTGGACAATTCTTTCTCCAATACAATCATTGAGAAAGAGGAGGTGCCTGCCGATACGTTTCCAGTGCGCTGCTTTACGGCGTTGGTGGCAACCATGCCGGTTCCAGCGTCACCTTCGGGCGGACAGACGGGAATTCCTGCTTTCAGATGTCCCGATACGTCGAGGCGACTGGCTCCTTCGGGAGTAAGGAAGCCTGCGTTTTCACCGGCCGACAATACCTTCGGCAGAATATCTCGAAGCTTCCAGTCGTATCCTTTCGGAGCAATAAGTTTGTCGAACTTATCCACCATTCCAGAAGAATAGTTTTTGGTGATGGGATCGATGGGGAGCATACCGGAGGCATCTCCTATGCCCAGTACCTTTTGACCGGTTATTTGCCAGTGGACAAAACCTGCAAGGGTGGTCAGGTAATTGATGGATGGAACGTGTTCTTCATTATCGAGGATGGCTTGGTAGAGGTGGGAAATGCTCCAACGCAGAGGGATGTTGTAGACAAATAGTTCGGATAGGGCTGCGGCAGCCTGGCCGGTATTGGTATTTCTCCAGGTACGGAAGGGCACAAGGATTTCTTCTTTTTCGTTGAATGCCATATAGCCGTGCATCATGGCACTGACACCGATGGCTGCCAGGGTTTCTATCTCTGTATCGTAAAGGCTCTTTACATTAGCACGAAGGTCTGCGTAGCAATCCTGCAACCCATACCAGACAGCTTCGACGCTATATGTCCACAGTCCGTCGACTAACTGATTCTCCCAAGTATGGCTTCCCTGGGCGATGGGTTTGTTTTCCTGGTCAATCAAAACCGCCTTGATTCGTGTGGAACCGAGTTCTATGCCAAGGATGGCCTTACCTGCTTCAATGGTTGATTTTGCATCTAATTTCATGGTATTAATGATAATTTACGGATTTATAGTACGATTATAAACAACGGATTACTAATTGCAAACTACTAGTTACGTTTGTGGTACGTGTAATTAGTAGTCCGCAATCGGTAATCCGTAATGATTATCAGCAAAGTGCCTTGTTCAGCATATAGTAGACTTCATTCATGCGCAGTTCTTTTTTGAACTCGCTGATGGTGGTATTTTCATCGATGACTACCATTTCGATGCCGGCCATTTCGGCAAAGTCTTCCCAATATTCCACCGTCAGGTCGTAGGAGAAGCTGGTATGATGTGTACCTCCGGCCAGAATCCAGGCTGCAGCGCCCACCTCGAGGTTGGGCATTGGAATCCACAGTGCGCTGGCAACGGGCAACTTGGGCAGAGGCTTGCTCTTGATGCATTCTACTTTGTTCACAATGAGGCGGAAGCGATTGCCCAGGTCTACGATGGTAGCGGCTACACCTTCACCTTGCTTGCTGGTAAATACCAGGCGGGCTGTTTCGCTGTCGATACCGATGCTCAGACGGTGCACTTCCAGTTTCGGCTTCTGTTCGGCAATCAGTGGACAGACTTCCAACATGTGTGCCTGCAGGATGGCGCTCTTTTCTCCGTCGAAGTTCAGCGTATAGTCTTCGAGGAAGGAGCACCCCTTCGGCATGCCTTGACTCATCACCCAAGTGGTACGGTATAGTGCCGCAGTTTTCCAGTCGCCTTCGGCACCGAAGCCGTAACCTTCCGCCATCAGTCGCTGTGAGGCCAGTCCGGGGATTTGGTCAAAGTCGCCCAAATCGTTGAAGTTGGTGGTGAAGCCTTTGGCACCCGTGTCTTTCAGCACGCGGCGAATGGCGATTTCGGCCTTGGCGGAGTTCCATACTTTGGTGTAGGCTTCCGTACGTGCGTCTTCCAGTTCGGGAGCGTGGTCGTAGAGCTTGAAGTATTCTGCTACGAGTGCCTTCACGTCCTCGTCGCTGACAGCATTGTAGTGTGTCATCACATCATTGATGGGATAGTAGTCCACATGATAGCCCAATACTTGTTCGGCACTGACCTTGTCACCGTCTGTCACAGCCACGTTGTTCATCTGGTCGCCGAAGCGGATGATGAGCATATCCTGCGCATCAGCCCATGCGGCAGCTACGCGCATCCATGCGGCAATCTGGTTTTGGGCTTTTTCGTCCTGCCAGTGGCCTACTACCACTTTGCGGTTCTTTCGCATACGTGTCACGATGTGTCCAAATTCGCGGTCGCCGTGAGCCGATTGGTTTAGGTTCATAAAATCCATGTCCATCGTCTCCCAGGGAATTTCCTTGTTGAACTGTGTATGGAAGTGTAGTAATGGCTTCTTCAGTTCCTGCAAACCGTGAATCCACATTTTGGCAGGAGAGAAGGTGTGCATCCAGGTGATGACTCCGATACACTTATCGTCGTTGTTGGCGGCTTTGAAGGTAGCGGTTACTTCTTTGGATGAATTGACCGTACCTTTATATACTACCTTTACGGGCAGTTTCCCGGAATCATTCAGACCTTTCACCATTTCATTACTATGTGCGTCTACTGCGATAACTGCGTCACCTCCATACAAGAGCTGTGCTCCGGTTACGAACCATACTTCATATTGTTCAAATGTGTTCATACAATTTATTTTTATAGTTTATATTTAAAGAATGATAGTTATTTCTGTCCATAATAAGCGTTAGGACCGTGCTTGCGGCTGAAATGTTTTTCTATCAGCAGCGGATTCATGGTCAGATTGGGGTTCACGGCATAGGCTATACTTGCCATTTTTGCCACCTGCTCCATCACTACGGCATTATGTACCGCTTCGTGTGCGTCTTTTCCCCACGAGAAAGGACCGTGGTTCTTTACCAATACTCCGGGAGTATGTACCGGGTTCAGCCCCTCAAAGCGTTTTACGATGACATTTCCCGTTTCCAGTTCATACGCTCCTTCCACTTCCTCCTTCGTCATGTCTGCTGTGCAGGGTATGGCGTCGTGGAAGTAATCGGCATGTGTTGTCCCGATATTCGGTATGTCACATCCGGCTTGTGCCCAGGCTGTGGCGTAAGTAGAGTGCGTGTGCACCACACCGCCGATTTCGGGGAATGCTTTATAGAGAACCAGGTGGGTCGGCGTGTCTGAAGAGGGCTTTAACCGTCCTTCCACGACCTTGCCGTCAAGATTCACTACCACCATATCCTCTGCTTTCATTTCATCGTAACTCACCCCACTGGGCTTGATGACTACCAGACCAGATTCGCGGTCAATGCCCGATACATTGCCCCATGTGAAGATAACCAATCCGTGCTTCACCAGTTCAAGGTTAGCATGGAATACTTTGTCTTTCAGTGCTTCCAGCATATTATTTAAATTACTAATTACAAGTTGTTGAATATTAGGTTCTCAGAGCTTAAATTTCGGAGCTTTGCGGTATGCCTTCTCATTAAACTGATATAAAGCAGCTCCACGTTTGGACCCCGTTTTGTCTATTTTGTCAGTTTTTTCTATATAGTCCATTTCTGCTATGCGTTTTCGGAAGTTCCGTTTGTCAATGCTCTCGCCGTATATAGCTTCGTATAAGCTTTGCAGTTGTGACAGCGTGAACAGTTTAGGTAGTAGATTAAAGCCGATTGGTTCGGTGGACGCTTTTTGTTGCATCAACTTCCGAGCTTTCTCCACCATTTGCGGATGATCAAAGATTAGCGCTGGCAGTTCATTGATATTTACCCAGAAAGCATTGTGTTGCTGTACGGATTCTTTGTCGTATTCGTTGATGTTGATGAGCGCATAGTAAACAATGGAGACTACGCGTTCTCCTGGGTCACGATCTATGGCTCCGAAAGCTTGGACTTGTTCCATATATACATCTTCCAGTCCGGTTAGTTCATTCAGGACTCGTTTGGCTGCATCATCCACGCTTTCGTCTTCCTGCACGAATCCACCCATCAGCGACCATTCGCCCATTGCCGGTTCGAAGTTACGCTTCAGCAACAGCAGGTTCAATTCTCCTTCATTGAAACCGAAAATAATGCAGTCGATACCTACATAAAGTTTCGGATTTGAACTATAGTAATTACTCATATCTTAATTTTTGTTTAAGGGGTATGCTGCATGGATATATATCATAGCAACATACCGATTTACCAGAAATACCAATAAAAAGCAGCAGTAATACCCAGGATGATAAGGGTATGAATGATATCCCATTTATTCCAACTCGCACGTGTAGCTGCTTTTTGTTCAGGAGTTGAAGTTCCGAATACCAGCCCTTGAATCTTTTCAGCGCTTGGGGCAGCTGTAAACATGCTGACTGCGATAACCACTACGATGCAGAACAAGAACATCCATCCGCAGAAAAACAGCCAGTTCATATCATAGAACAGATACTTGAAGGTACTGCTTGACATATCTCCTACATTGCTGTAATATACTTTTGCCCCCAGACGGGTTAAACCGATAATCATTCCGGCAATCAGTCCCCACATACCGCCTTGTGCAGAGGTGCGTTTCCAGCAGATCCCCAAGAGGAAGGCTGCGGCAATGCCTGGTGCTAATACAGATTGTACATCTTGTAAGTAGGTGTAAAGTACATCGCCTACACTGCGCATAATGGGAATCCAGAGTATACCCAATATCACAATCGCAACAGTTGCCATCTGTCCAATTCCTACCAACTTTTTCTCAGAAGTGTTCGGCTTGAAACGTTTGTAGAAGTCAATGGTGAAAAGCATAGCAGATGAGTTGAACAAAGATGCGAGAGAACTCATCAATGCTGCAAGAATACCGCAAACAACCAAACCTTTGACTCCTGCAGGAAGCAATTTTGCTACTAGAGTTGGGAAAGCAGCATCTGCATTGGCATTTCCGTTTGCCAGCATAGGTAGAAAACCTTCTTCCCCGGTTCCGAGATATTTTTGGTGTAATGCGAAAGCAATCATGCCTGGGATAAGGAATAAGAATACGGGCAATAATTTCAGGTAAGCTCCGAAGATGGTACCGCGCCGTGCTTCCTTTTCATTCTTTCCGGAAAGTACGCGTTGCACGATGAACTGGTCTGTACACCAATACCAGAATCCGATAATGGCTGAACCAATCAGTGCACCCAACCAAGGGAAGTTAGGGTCGTTATTACTGCGTATAAGTTCTGTCATTGTGTTGCCATAATCGTTCACTGTGACTGCACCGCAGATTCTCATCATCTCATCCCAGCCTCCCAATTCTTTGAAGCCGAGTACAAGGATTATCAGTGAACCTAACAGCAAGATGGGGGTCTGCAGGATGGAGGTATAAAGTACCGACTTCATTCCTCCGAAGATTGTGTAGAGCGCAGTCAGTATAACCAGACCGATGGCGGCAATCCAAAAGAAGTCGATTCCCCAAAGTTCTTTTATACCGAATACTTGTTGGAATACCAATCCTCCTGCATAAACCGTCACGGCAACTTTTGTCAGTACATAGCTGATTAAAGATATTACAGACAATATTGTACGTGATTGTGGATTATAGCGGCGTTCTAGGAATTCAGGCATTGTGAATACCATACTTCGCGAATAGAACGGTACGAATACCCAACCTAAGATAAGGATCATCCAGCCTTGTATTTCCCAATGTGCCATCGCCATACCGCTGGAAGCACCGGCACCGGCTAATCCGATTAAGTGTTCCGAACCGATGTTGGATGCAAAGATAGATGCACCGATAGCGAGCCATGTGGCATCACGACCACCTAAAAAATAGTCTGCTGAGTCATTCTGTTTCTGTTTGACAACCCAGACAATAATTCCAATTAAAGCCAGGAAAAAGATTCCAATGACTAACCAATCTAATGTTTCCACGATAATAAATGATTTATAAGGTTATTGTTATTTTTCTACGGAAAATTTGAAAACACATTCACTGTTGTAAATTTGTCCGGGTTCCAGTACGACAGAAGGCCATTGGGCTTTGTTGGGGCTATCCGGATAATGTTGTGTCTCGAGGCATACGGAAGCGCGCTGGTTGTAAGTAATGCTTTTTTTACCTTTTACGGTGCCATCCAGGAAATTCCCGGTATATACTTGTATGCCTGGCTCATTGGTATAAACTTCCAGGGTGATGCCGCTTATAGGCGATGTCAGTTTGGCTGCCACTTGGGATAGGTCACCTTTAGTATTCAGTACCCAATTGTGGTCATATCCGTTTCCGTTCTTTATTTGTTCAAAGTCCGTCCGGTTGATGTCTTGTGCCACACTCTTGGGAGTGGTAAAGTCCATTGGTGTTTCTTTGACGGAGATGATGTCACCCGTTGTCATGAAAGTACTGTCTACCGGAGTATAGTTGTCTGCATTGATGTATAAGATGTGGTCTGTTGCTGCCTTTGAAGGGTCACCTGATAAATTGAAATAAGAATGGTTAGTCATATTGATAACCGTCTTTTGGTCTGTTGTTGCACTGTATTTTATATCAATGGTATTGTCATCCGTTAACTTGAAAAGTACTTTTGCCGTAACATTACCCGGGAAATTCTCGTCTCCATCCGGTGAAATGCGGGTGAGCTCCAGAGTTGTGCTGTCAATGGGATTGGCACTGTATACTTGGTATTGCCATCCTTTGGGGCCACCGTGCAGGCAATGTCCGAAATTGTTCTGTGGTAACTGTATGGTATCTCCGTCAAGAACGATTTTCCCTTGGTTAATCCGGTTGGCGTAGCGTCCGATAGAAGCACCAAAGTCACTTGGAATGTTGATGTAATCGGCAATGCTGTCAAAGCCCAATACTACATCCTGCATAACTCCATTTTTGTCGGGTACCATAATGGATACAATACGTCCCCCAAAGTTTGTGATGCATACTTCCATGCCCGCTTTATTCTTCAGCGTATAAAGCTGTGTCTGGGCGTCATTGACTGTTGTTTGGAATTTTACTGGATCAAGACCGGACAGCGTAAGCGTTGTTTCTGTCTTTTGATTGCACGCAGTTAGCATCATTGCGGCAATTCCTGCAAGTAGAACATGTCTTTTCATGGTTTTGTATTTAATGTAAATGAGATGATTATCTTTCTTTGGGTGTAAAAGTAACACTTTTCTTTAGTGTAGGCTGTACACTTTCATATGT
This sequence comes from Bacteroides sp. AF39-16AC, assembly GCF_003602735.1. NCBI lineage: Bacteria > Pseudomonadati > Bacteroidota > Bacteroidia > Bacteroidales > Bacteroidaceae > Bacteroides > Bacteroides sp. AF39-16AC. The sequence goes on from NZ_QTLN01000004.1 coordinate 127,337, forward strand.
TATGCAACATAAGTGTCAAGAAACATATCTGTGCCAACTGGCTGTACAGATAGGTATGTTCGGAATAAACTTCTCGGATAATCTTGGTTTTAGAGTGGAAAACGGTGGAATAAGGGGGAAGAAAAAAGCGCTTCCCATTACTGGGAAACGCCTTTTATTTGAATACTGATGTCTATTATTCTAATCTGCGAGCACCGTCGCTGATGACTACATCATATACTTTCGGGCTTCTGCCGAACTTCTTCTTGAATTCATCTTTAGCTTTTTCGATGAATGTGCTGTACAATTCATCCTTTACCAGATTGATTGTACATCCACCGAATCCACCGCCCATGACACGTGAGCCGGTAACTCCACAATCGAATGCAAGGTCATTCAGAAAATCGAGTTCTTCGCAGCTTACTTCGTACAACTTACTCATGCCATGATGTGTTTCATACATCTTTTGGCCTACAGTTTCATAGTCGCCTTTTTCCAGGGCGTCGCAAACGTCGAGTACGCGTTGAATCTCTTCGATGACATATTCTGCACGCATATAGTCTTCTGCGCTGATGTCGGCTTTTGCTTCTTCCAGCATGCTCATGGTAACGTCACGCAGGAATTCTACGTGTGGATGCTTCTTCTGAACAGCGGCAACAGCAGCTTCGCAGCTTTGACGACGTTTGTTGTATGCTGAAGATGCAAGTTCGTGTTTCACTACAGAATCTACAAGAACCAGACGATAGCCTTGTGGGTCGAATGGGAAATATTGATATTCTAGTGAACGGCAATCCAGGCGGATGAGGCTTCCTTTCTTTCCGAATACAGAAGCAAATTGGTCCATGATACCACAGTTTACGCCACAATAGTTGTGTTCTGTAGATTGTCCCACTTTTGCCAATTCAAATTTGTCTATTTTGTTGTTACCGAACAAGTCGTTCAAAGCATAGGCATAGGTACTTTCCAAAGCTGCTGAAGAGGACATTCCTGCACCCAGAGGCACATCGCCTGCAAAAGCTGTATTGAAACCTTTTACATCTACACCACGTTTCATCATTTCCCGGCACACGCCAAAGATATATCTTGCCCAGCTTGCGCGGGGTGCATCTTCTTCATTCAAGCCAAATTCCACATAATCTTTCAGGTCGATGGAATAAGCTTTTACTGTGTTTGTGCCGTTGGGCTTTATTTCTGCAATCATTCCCTTATCGATTGCTCCGGGGAATACAAAACCACCGTTATAGTCTGTATGCTCACCGATAAGGTTGATGCGACCCGGAGAAGCATAAACAGCTCCCGTTGTTCCGTCAAAGTGCTTGATGAAACGGCTTCTTACGTATTCTATATCCATGATATTTATATTTTATAAGGTGAATAAATAAATTACCTATATTTTCTTGTTAATCGACCTTGATGTCCTTATTGACATTTTTGCAGCCTACCAAACCGTAGAACAACAGATAGCCAAGGGCTGCGATGATAACCCAGTAACTCGGCATGAAACCTGCAATGTCGGCCACCTTATTTTGGATAAGGGGCAAGATGCCTCCACCGCATACCAATACCATGAACAGACCGGAAGCGGCTGCCAGATATTTACCCAATCCTTCTACGGCCAGATTAAAGATACCACCCCACATGATGGAGGTACACAGACCTACCAGTACCAGATACATTGCATTGATAGGTACTTCTGCAAATCCGAAAGAGAGACTGCCCGTAGCACTTTGTTGGAGTACCGGCAGATTGACAAGCGAACCGGTAGATGAGAAGATGGCAAGGAATACCAAAAGCAAACCTAATGCGGAAGTAAAGGTAAGCATTGCCTTACTGGAGATTTTTGCACCAAATGAAGCGCCGGCCAGACGTCCAATCAGCATGAGGAACCAATATGTACCTACAACAAACCCGGAAATAGTGGAAGAAATACCGGCTCCTCCCTTTTCGATCGGGTCGGTCAAGAATAGATTCAGAGTACCCGGTACACCTACTTCCACACCTACATATACAAAGATTGCTATAGCTCCCAAAATGAAGTGGCGGAATTTTAAAGCACCTGACATCAACTTGCCGATAGGCTCTGTTGAAGTTGCGGCATTGGGTTCCGGTATGGGCACAATCAAAAGAACAAAAAATGCGATGGCAAATACAGCCATTGCTGTGTACATAACAGGGAATATCTGAGAGATAGTAGCTTTTTCAATGGAACCGGCAATCAGGATACCTACGAACATCGGAGTAATGGTGGCCATTACGGAGTTGAAAGAGCCGCCCACTTGGATAAGCTGGTTTCCTTTCTTGCCTTCGCCGCCGAGCTTGTTCAGCATCGGGTTGACTACCGTATTAAGCAAACACATGGAGAAACCGGCGATGAAAGCGCCAATCAAATATACGGCAAAAGCCATATCAGGGCTTGAATGACCGGACAAATATTGGATACCTACACCGATAAAACCTACAGCTACTGCTATCAATGCTGTTTTTTTATATCCTACTCGTTGTAATAAGATGCCGCTTGGTATTCCCATCACTGCATATGCAATAAAGTTACCAAAGTTACCCAACATTCCTAACGCATTGGATACTGAAAACTGATTTTTCAGTACGATTCCCATAGGGGCAGCAAGGTTGGTAACAAATGAAATCATACCAAAAAGGAAGATCATCGTGATAATTGCGATGAGTTTACCATTCTGTTTTTGTTGTGTCATGGTTTTGTAAAATTAATAAGTTTATAAATTGGATTAGTTATTTCATTCTTGTACACCAAACTTGTAGATTGTCACTTGCTGGTACTCATCACCCGGTAGTAATACTGCCGACGGAAAATGGGACTTGTTGGGCGTATCGGGAAAACACTGGGCCTCAAAGCAGACTGCACTTCTTGCAGGGAAAGTGGCTCCATGGGCACCTTCAAAGCCCCCGAGCCAGTTTCCTGTGTAGAGCTGGACGCCATTTTCAGTGGTATATACTTCCATCGTTCGCCCGCTGTTGGGCTCTATGCAGGTGGCTGCAAGGCTCAGCTCTCCACTTTCAGTCTTGTTCAGTACATAGCAATGGTCATATCCTGCGCCATTCACAATTTGTGTATGTTTCTCATCAATTCGTTCACCAAGAGTATGGGGAGTACGGAAATCCATAGGAGTACCTTCTACCTTCAATATCTCTCCGGTAGGAATGGATACTTCATCGATGGGTACATAAAAATCTGCGTTGATGGTAACAATATTGTTTAAGACTGTAGGGGAGGGATTGGCTATACCGGCAAGATTGAAGAAACCGTGATTGGTCAGATTGACGATGGTGGCTTTATCGGTAGTAGCCCGGTATTCGATGACCAGAGCATTGGTCTCATCCTCCAGGCGATAAGTCATTTCTACTTCGAGATTTCCGGGGAAGCCCTCTTCGCCGTCAGCGGATGTGTAGTTGAAGATGACTGTTGATGGCTCTGGCTGGACAGCATCCCATACACGGGTATGAAAACCAGTCGGACCACCATGCAGTGAGTTGGGACCATTGTTGATTGCCAATTGGTGCTCTTCGCCGTATAAAGTAAACTTTCCTTTAGCTATCCGGTTACCGTAGCGTCCGATGGTAGTGTTTAGAAAAGGTTCCGGGCTGTTGATTACATGTTCAATACTGTCGTGTCCTAATACAACATTGGCATATTTGCCATTTTTGTCGGGTACCATGATGGAAAGTATTGCACAGCCGTAATTAGTAACTGCAACTTCCATTCCCTGGGCATTCTTCAGGATAAACAAATCTGTCTTTTTGTTATTTATATCCTTTTGAAAGTCTTTTTGGTTCAAACCGGACAAATTACTTTCTGTTGGAGTAGTGTTTATCATATCCATGGTATTAATTAAATTTCTTGCAAATAAAAAGAAATTCTTTTGTTCCCCCAAGTAATTGGAAGGAAATGTGGAGAACATTTTAGGAAAGTTTAGCGTTTAACAAATGGAATACAAATTGATATTTTTTGTATGTTTGCCCCCGGAATCTAAAAAAATCACATCATTAACAGAAAGTTCTAATAAAAACAACGAATGTATCCTCTAAAATTTGAGCCTATTCTGAAGCAGACGCTTTGGGGAGGCGACAAGATTATTCCATTCAAACATTTGAATGATACCCTTGCCAATGTAGGCGAGTGTTGGGAAGTGTCGGCAGTAGAAGGCAGTGAGTCTATAGTGGCCAATGGTGCAGACAAAGGATTGACGCTGCCGGATATGGTCAGAAAATATAAGGAAGACCTGGTAGGAGAAGCCAACTATGCACGTTTCGGAAATAAGTTTCCTTTATTGATAAAGTTTATTGATGCCAAGTTGGACTTGTCGATTCAGGTACACCCGGGTGACGAGTTGGCTAAGAAACGTCATAACAGTTTTGGTAAAAATGAAATGTGGTATGTTATTGCTGCTGACCAGGGTGCCAAGCTGATTTCCGGTTTTGCAGAGCAGATTACTCCGAAAGAATATAAGGAACGAGTGTATAATGGTACGTTTGCGGATGTTCTGCAGACTTGCGCCATTAAACCGGGCGATGTGTTTTATGTGCCTGCAGGTCGGGTACATGGAATCGGTGCGGGAGCTTTTGTAGCAGAAATACAGCAAACGTCGGATATCACTTACCGTATTTTTGATTACAATCGTAAGGATAAGGATGGTAAATCAAGAGAACTGCATACAAGCCAGGCCATTGATGCCATTAATTTTGCAGATGTGCAGGACGATTTTCGTACGGAGTACGAGCAGGTGCAGAATGAACCGGTAGAAATGGTGGCAAGCCCGTATTTCACGACTTCCATCTATGACATGACGGAAGAAATCACTTGTGACTATTCTGAACTGGATTCTTTTGTTATCTTTATTTGTGTGGAGGGTTCTTGCCGTATTATTGATAATGAGAAGAATGAAGTTTCCGTACAAGCGGGCGAAACAATCCTGCTGCCAGCTGCAACCCAAGAAGTGACGATTGTGCCTGAAGGAGCAGTGAAGTTGCTTGAGACGTACGTATAAAAGTGCTCAGACTATATCGGATAAAAAAGAGGGGATGACTGTTATGGCCATCCCCTCTTTTTTTATCCGATATTCTATCTCTTTCTTCCAAATATTTTTCTGAATTTCTTCATTACCTTTACCCCCAATACTATACCGTCAAAAACAGCCATACCCGTGTTGAATGCTCTCATCATGGCATTTGCCTTGTTGGTAGCTGGTTCCAGCGGAGCAAAAATTTCTTGTGTAAGCCCAGTCATGATTTCTTTCTGGAGTCGTATTTCTTGTAGCAGCATGGCTTTTTTCTGGGCGATGCTTTCTAAAGTGACGGGAGTCGTATTGGTCGTATTATCCATGAATATTTCGAATTAATTGTCTAAGAATAATTCTGCGATAAGTTTTACTGTCGGATCAATAATGAGCTTTTTGCGGAATAGGACAAGCAGAACGATGAGTAGGATATGGAAGCACGTGATAAGTGCAAAACTCATCATTAGCCCGCCTACCAGCGGAGCTAAGATATAGACCAGCGTAAACGACAGATGAAACAGAACCACTACGCCGAGTATGACGACCAATAGCACCAATAAAAGTGTAGAAAGCAGTTTGGATAGTTTTTCGGTGACTTCCAGTTTGGTATATTCTTTTTGCAGCTCCAGGTATTTCTTGAATTCAATGAAGAGCTGCTGCATATTTTCTATACTTTTGTCGTCTGCAAACATAGTGGTTCTGTTTTTTACCTTATTCCGTTACCTCACCTTTGATTTCCGCAGCAATTTCATCTACCAAGTCTTCCATTTCGCTTCGGTTCAGACGAATCCCTTTCTTACGGAGAATTTCTGCGATTTTGTTACGGGTGTCTTCTCCTTTTTCAGGAGCAAATAAGATACCGAGGGCTGCACCTACTGCGGCGCCACCCAGGAAAGCTGCTAAAACATTTAATCCTTTCATAATGATATTCCTTTCTTTTTTGAGGTTCGTACGACAAAACTAACAAATTTTTTTGAAACTTTGTTCGGAATATCAGTTTTTTTATGATTGTCTTTATCTTCCAACTCCTTTTGGGGTGTTGTTTTGCGAGGTTTGCTTTTTTCTTCTCCAAAAGTCTCCATTCGTACGGCTCCCGCGATAGATTTTGTTTTCCTTGGTTTTGGCCTTAATTTCTTCAGTCTTGATTTTCTGGGCTTTTAAACCATCGGCGGTGACAAATGGGTGTTCTTTTATTACTGGGATACTTTTCCCTATCAATTTTTGGATATCTTTCAGGTAAGGCAGTTCTTCCGATTCGCAAAAGGAGAGGGCAATACCGTCGTGGCCGGCACGTCCGGTTCGTCCGATACGGTGCACGTATGTTTCCGGAATGTTGGGCAACTCATAGTTGATGACGTGTGATAGTTGGTCCACGTCGATACCTCGTGCTGCAATATCGGTTGCTATCAGTACACGCAGTTCATGGTTCTTAAAGCCGGTCAGTGCTCGCTGTCGGGCATTCTGCGACTTGTTCCCATGTATGGCTTCGGCTCTTATTCCGGACTTACTAAGGGTACGTGCAAGTTTGTCTGCTCCATATTTAGTTCTGGTGAAGATAAGTACGGACTTGATAGCCGGATTCTTCAGCAGATGAATCAGTAAGTCTTTTTTCTCTTTTTTCTCAACGAAATAGACTGATTGGGAGATTGTGTCAACCGTAGACGATGCAGGGGTGACTTCCACTTTCTCGGGGTGCGTCAGCATGGAGTTTGCCAAGGTCTCTATTTCTGGAGGCATTGTGGCCGAAAAGAAGAGAGTCTGCCGTTTTGCGGGCAATAGCTTTAATATGCGTCGGATATCATGTATGAATCCCATGTCCAGCATCCGGTCTGCTTCGTCCAATACGAAGAATTCGAGTGCTTTTAGGTTAATGAAACCTTGGTTGACCAGGTCTTGCAGTCGTCCGGGAGTTGCAACCAGTATTTGTACTCCACGTTTCAGTTCATCTGTCTGTGGCTTTTGTCCTACACCGCCGAAGATGACGGCATGTCTCAGTCCGGTATACTTACCGTATGCACTGAAGGATTCTCCTATCTGTATGGCCAACTCGCGGGTCGGCGTCAGAATGAGTGCTTTGATACTTTTGCGGTTATCCGTTTTATACAACTTTTGCAAGATAGGGATGGAAAATGCGGCGGTTTTGCCTGTTCCGGTTTGAGCACATCCTAATAAGTCTTTTCCTTGAAGTAATATAGGGATCGATTTTTCCTGGATTGGGGTAGGGGTGGAATACCCCTCTTCTTGAAGAGCCTTCAATATAGGTTCTATCAAATTCAAATTTTCAAATGTCATGTAATCAATTAAGTGAGCCTCATGCTCTGTTTATATTTGGCAAATATACGTCAAGTCTTCCGGGAAATCTCTTTTTATGGAGGGGTTTAATTATATTTAACTAAGGATGCTGAGGTATAATCGCATGTTATGGTGTACTTTTGTTCCATATTTAGATAGTGGCATGGAAAAATGATGAAATTGCATTTAAAATATCTTTGGATTGTATTGGTGGCTTGTACTTTGACCGCTTGCATGAATGGTGGTGGTGACTTGGCCGGTAAGTGGCAGTTGCGTCAGTATCAATATGCCGACGGTACATCAGAGAAGGTGGACAGTGTATTCTATAATTTTCAAAAAGGAAGTTTTTCTGCCATATGTTTGTTGAAAGATGGAGGGGTGACTACGTTTTTTGGAAATTATTCTTTGAAAGGTGCTGAAATTTCCATTATTTTGTTGCCTGAAAGTGTTAACGATAAAAACTATGATACTTATTTCGGGTGGCCGGAAGGAAAACGTACCTTTAAAGTGGAAGATTTGTCCTACTCTTCATTGCGTTTGGAATATGAGGGCACGAAATCTATTTTTCGAAAATTTTGAGATAAAGAATAAGAATAGACGATTTTACTAATAAAAACAATAGAAAAGATGAAAAAATTAGCCGTATTGGGAATGGGAGTATGCATAGCTTTGGCATTCTCTTCTTGTAAATCAAGTGAAAGTGCTTATAAGAAAGCATATGAAAAGGCAAAACAGCAGGAATTGGCCGAGCCGCAAACAACTGCCCCTGCTGAAGAGGTGGCTCCAGTGGTTACCGCTCCAGTAGAAGTAAAGGTGGTGGAAAGTGCACCTGCCGGCATGCGTCAGGAAAAGGTGACTGTGGTATCAGGTGGTACCAGCTTGAAAACCTTTAGTGTAGTTTGCGGAGCTTATAGCGTGAAAGCTAATGCGGAAGGTGTGAAGCAGGCATTGGTGAATGAAGGTTATACTGCAATGGTAGTTCATAATGCAGAAAGAAATCTGTATCGTGTAGTTATCGGTACATTCGATGACAGAGCATCCGCCGAGAATCTGCGCGACTCTTTCAAAGCTAAACATCCTTCGAATGATGACTTCCAGAAGGCATGGTTGCTGTATAGCGTCAATTAATAGAATTCTTTTTGGTAATTCATAACAGAAAGGAATGTATGTTTCCTTTCAAGATGAGGCAGTAACTGCGAAGTTACTGCCTTTTTCATGATATGCCGAAAGAATGTGAAGGCTGGCGCTGTCGCGTGTTTGGTTTGGCAAAACAAAGTGTTTCCTTTAACAGAACAGTTTGTTTCATTAAAGAGAACACTTTGTTTCTCTTAACAGAACATCTCGTTCTATCGCATAAAAACAAAATGTTTTTTATACTGAAACAACTTGTTTTTAAGCAGTGAAACAAAGTGTTCAGTACTGTGAACTAACGGACTAATTGAGAAAAGACCCAGATAAACTCATGTTGTCACAGTCTCTTTAGTTCCTCTTCCTTCGTGAATATTTCACTCTATTTCTCTGCTCCGGATTGATTTTCTTGATTGTGAAAAGTGCTTATAATATTCTCTCTTTCGTTTAAAAGAAGTTATAAAACAAGAGGTGGAAACTTTTAGACCTGAAAAAGTTTTTAATTTTGTGCCTTATCTTTGAGAAGAATATAGTATGGAACGACGATATATACTGAATGCGATTGATGCCGCTTTGCAGGCTGGCGAGAAAATTCTTTCCATTTACGATGATCCGGCATCGGATTTTCAGGTAGAAAAAAAAGCGGATAATTCTCCTCTTACTATTGCCGACCGTAAGGCTCATGAAACTATCTGCCGTTTTTTGGCTGATACACCTTTCCCTCTGCTAAGCGAGGAAGGCAAACATTTGCCTTTTTCGGAACGACGGAGTTGGGAAACTTTATGGATTGTAGACCCTTTGGACGGTACGAAGGAGTTCATTAAGAGGAACGGTGAGTTCACAGTGAATATAGCTTTGGTGCATCACTCAGTACCGGTAATGGGAGTCATTTATGTGCCGGTAAAAAAGGAGCTCTATTTTGGAGTGCATGATTCGGGTGCTTATAAGCTATCTGGTATTACTGCACGTGATGGAATGTCGTGGGATGAACTGCTTGCGAAAGCTGTCCGGCTGCCGGAAACAAGCGTGCACGAACGGTTTGTAATTGTGGCTTCCCGTTCGCATCTGACGCCCGAGACAGAAGATTATATCGAGAAAATGAAATGCAGCCATGCGGAAGTTGAGCTTATATCAAGTGGAAGTTCCATCAAGATTTGTCTGGTAGCTGAAGGCAAGGCTGATGTATATCCTCGTTTTGCCCCTACGATGGAATGGGATACGGCGGCTGGGCATGCTATTGCACGTGCTGCCGGAATGGAAATTTATCAGGCGGGGAAGGAAGAACCTTTGCAATATAATAAGGAGGATTTGCTGAATCCGTGGTTTATCGTAGAACCCAAGCATACCGAAATAAAATAACGACTTTATGACATTTGAGATATTGTTTGTGCTGCTGGCATTGTTGGGCATGGTGATTGCCTTGGTTCTGGATAAAATGCGTCCGGGCATGGTGCTCTTTTCTGTCGTAGTATTGTTCTTGTGTGCAGGTATCCTCACTCCTAAGGAGATGCTGGAAGGGTTCAGTAATAAGGGGATGATGACTGTTGCCATGCTGTTTTTGGTCAGTGAAGGCATCAGGCAGTCGGGTGCTTTGGGGCAAGTAATCAAGAAGCTGCTTCCCCAAGGTAAGACTACGGTCTTTAAAGCGCAGTTCCGTATGTTGCCCACCATTGCTTTTATTTCAGCTTTTCTAAACAATACTCCGGTGGTTGTTATCTTTGCTCCCATTATCAAGCGTTGGGCCGAATCTGTAAAATTGCCTGCTACCAAGTTCCTTATACCCCTTTCTTATGTGACGATACTTGGCGGAATCTGCACCCTGATAGGGACGTCGACCAATCTGGTGGTGCATGGTATGATATTGGAAGCCGGATATGAAGGCTTTACTATGTTCGAGTTGGGTAAAGTGGGCATTTTCGTCGCGATTGCAGGCATCCTTTATCTGTTCGCTTTTTCCTCAAGGCTTTTGCCGGATGTTCGTACGGATGCGGTAAAGCTGGATGAGGAACCGGAGGAGCATGGAGATTTACATCGGGTGGAAGCTGTACTCGGCGCCCGTTTTCCCGGTATCAACAAGAAACTTGGTGATTTTAACTTCAAGCGGCATTATGGGGCCGAAGTGAAGGAGATTAAGCGTAGCGGTCAGAGCATTGTTGGAAATCTGGAAAATGAATATCTCCGCGAAGGGGATACGCTGGTGGTGATGGCTGATGACTCTTTTGTAAAGACCTGGGGGGAATCTTCGGTGTTCGTGTTGCTGGCCAATGGCAAGGATACGGAACCGGTGCCCGGAAAGGGAAAGCGCTGGTTTGCCTTGGCTTTGCTGATATTGATGATAGTGGGTGCAACGGTTGGTGAACTTCCGGTTGTCAAGGAAGCTTTTCCGGAAATCAAGTTGGATATGTTTTTCTTCGTTTCCATTACTACTATCATTATGGCCTGGACAAAGATATTTCCGGCCCGCAAGTATACCAAATATATATCTTGGGATATTCTGATAACGATTGCTTGTGCTTTTGCTATCAGCAAGGCGATGGTGAATTCCGGAGTGGCAGATGCTGTGGCGCGTTTCATTATAGGCATGAGCCATCATTATGGCCCCCACGTGTTGCTGGCTGCTGTGTTTATCATAACGAACTTGTTTACAGAGCTGATTACGAACAATGCGGCCGCGGCACTCGCTTTCCCGTTGGCACTTTCCATCTCTTCACAGATGGGAGTCAGTCCGATGCCTTTCTTCGTTGTAATTTGTATGGCGGCTTCTGCCAGCTTCTCCACTCCTATAGGGTATCAGACTAATTTGATTGTACAAGGTATCGGTAACTATAAGTTCACGGATTTTGTACGCATCGGGTTACCTTTGAATATCATTACTTTCCTGATATCCATTTTCTTGATTCCTTTAATTTGGCCATTTTAAAAAAAGAAGAAATAATAACATATGGAAGAAAACAACCACATATATCCGATATTTGACAGAATGCTGATGCGGAAAGACAAAGAAGACTTGTTGAAGCAGCACAGCGTGATGGTTTGGTTTACCGGCTTGAGCGGCTCCGGCAAAAGTACGATAGCCATTGCCTTGGAGCGCGAACTTCATAAAAGAGGATTGCTTTGCCGTATCCTGGATGGTGACAACATCCGCAGTGGCATCAACAATAACCTCGGTTTTACGGAGGCCGACCGTGTGGAGAATATCCGGCGTATAGCCGAAGTTTCCAAACTCTTTCTTGATACGGGTGTTATAACAATCGCGGCTTTTATCAGTCCTAATAACGATATTCGTGAAATGGCGGCTGATATTATCGGACAAGACGATTTTCTGGAAGTTTATGTCAGTACCCCGCTTGAAGAGTGTGAACGCCGTGACGTGAAGGGACTTTATGCCAAGGCACGTAAGGGAGAAATCAGGAATTTTACAGGTATTTCCGCGCCTTTTGAGGAACCGGCTCATCCGGCTCTGACGTTGGATACCTCTGTTCTCAGCCTGGAAGAATCGGTCAATAAACTGTTGGAACTCATTTTACCAAGAATTCAGAAGAAATAAGATATAATGAAAGAAGAATATAAATTGAGCCATTTGAAGGAACTCGAAGCAGAGTCCATTCATATTATCCGTGAAGTGGCAGCGGAGTTTGAAAATCCGGTGATGCTGTATAGTATCGGCAAGGATTCTTCGGTTATGGTGCGCTTGGCCGAAAAGGCGTTTGCTCCCGGCAAAGTGCCGTTCCCGTTGATGCACATCGATTCCAAGTGGAAGTTTAAGGAGATGATACAGTTCCGTGACGAGTATGCCAAGAAGTATGGTTGGAACCTGATAGTGGAAAGCAATATGGAAGCTTTCAATGCAGGTGTCGGGCCTTTTACGCATGGCAGCAAGGTGCATACGGACTTGATGAAAACGCAGGCTTTGCTCCACGCATTGGATAAGTATAAGTTTGATGCGGCATTCGGTGGTGCTCGCCGCGACGAGGAGAAGTCACGTGCCAAAGAGCGTATTTTCTCTTTCCGCGACAAGTTCCATCAATGGGACCCCAAAAATCAGCGTCCCGAATTGTGGGATATTTATAACGCCCGGGTACATAAAGGAGAGAGTATCCGCGTATTTCCGTTAAGTAATTGGACGGAGCTGGACATCTGGCAATATATACGTTTGGAAAACATCCCTATTGTGCCGTTGTATTTTGCCAAGGAACGTCCTTGTGTGGAGATTGACGGAAATCTGATAATGGCGGATGACGACCGCTTGCCGGAACAGTACCGCGACCAGATAAAGATGCGTATGGTGCGTTTCCGTACGCTGGGTTGCTGGCCGTTGACCGGTGCTGTGGAAAGCGATGCCGATACCATCGAGAAGATTGTCGAGGAAATGATGACCACCACCAAGAGTGAACGGACGACCCGTGTCATTGACTTCGACCAAGACGCAAGCATGGAGCAGAAGAAGCGCGAGGGATACTTCTAAAGGAATTAAAAATTAAGAATTAAAAATTAAATCATTAAGGATGAACGATTCTACACTTGATATAAAGGCTTTTCTTGATAAGGATGAGCAGAAAGACTTGTTGCGCTTACTGACTGCCGGTTCTGTGGATGACGGAAAATCCACATTGATAGGCCGTCTGTTGTTCGACAGCAAGAAACTATATGAGGACCAGCTGGACGCACTGGAACGCGACAGCAAGCGCATGGGAAATGCCGGCGACCACATTGACTACGCCCTTTTGCTGGACGGCTTGAAGGCGGAGCGCGAACAAGGCATCACCATCGACGTGGCATACCGCTACTTCTCGACCAACAATCGTAAGTTTATCATTGCCGACACTCCGGGACACGAGCAATACACACGCAACATGATTACCGGGGGCTCTACAGCTAACTTGGCAATTATTCTGGTGGATGCACGTATGGGTGTCATTACGCAGACGCGCCGGCATACTTTCCTGGTGTCGTTGCTTGGCATCAAGCATGTGGTGCTTGCTGTCAATAAGATGGACCTGGTGGATTTCTCCGAAGAACGTTTTAATGAGATAGTCGATGAATATCGGACGTTTATAGCTCCATTGGGTATTCTTGACGTAAACTGCATTCCGCTGTCAGCTTTGGATGGCGACAATGTGGTGGAGAAATCGGAACGTACTCCTTGGTATGAGGGTATTTCACTTCTTGACTTTCTGGAGACGGTACATATTGACAACGACCATAATTTGAAGGATTTTCGTTTCCCGGTTCAATACGTCTTGCGTCCCAATCTCGATTTCCGTGGTTTTTGCGGTAAGGTGGCTTCGGGTATTATTCGTAAGGGAGATGAAGTGATGGCATTGCCTTCCGGTAAGAAGTCGCATATCAAGAGTATAGTTACATACGACGGCGAATTGGATTACGCCTTTCCGCCACAGTCCGTCACCCTGACTCTGGAGGACGAAATAGATGTGTCGAGAGGGGAAATGCTGGTACATCCGGATAACCTGCCCGTCATGGACCGCAATTTTGAAACGATGCTGGTTTGGATGGATGAAGAGCCGATGGATATAAACAAATCATTCTTCATCAAACAGACCACCAATATAAGCCGCACCCGCATCGACAGCATCAAGTATAAGGTGGATGTCAATACGATGGAGCATCTTTCCATTGACAACGGAAAGTTGAGCAAGGAAACATTGCCGATGCAGCTCAATCAAATTGCGCGTGTGGTGCTGACTACTGCCAAAGAGCTTTTCTTTGACCCTTATCGGCAGAATAAGGCTACCGGTTCGTTCATCCTGATAGACCCGATAACCAACAATACCAGTGCTGTAGGTATGATTATCGATAGGGTGGAGGATAAGGACATGCACTTAGCTGAGGACCTGCCTATGTTGAATTTGCCTAAACTGGGTATAGCTCCCGAACATTACGAAGCTATAGAAAAGGCTGTGAAAGAGCTGGAACGCCAGGGCGTGGCCGTACGGATAGAGCGCAGTACTTCTTTATAAGTATTGCAGTTCTCTCTCGGTATCACCGGAAGAAAACCATAACATATTAATATAAAGATAATAATGGGATTGTTAGAATTCAATAAGCTTCCGATAAACACCCTGGTAGGTGCGGATTGGAAAACATTCAAGGATATAACGGGCGGTCGTGACATCGGTGCTGCCTACAAAGGCAAGTATCGGCTGACAAAAGCTGTTTGTCGCTTACTGTCCACTTTGGCTCCTCTGCAGGACAGACGCTATGAAAAGCTCCTGGCAGATAAGCCCTTGGAGCATGATCCGGTATTCATTTTGGGACACTGGCGTAGCGGGACTACGTTTGTGCATAATGTTTTCTCCTGCGACAAGCATTTCGGCTACAACACGACATACCAGACTGTATTTCCGCATCTTATGATGTGGGGGCAGCCTTTCTTCAAGAAGAACATGAGTTGGTTGATGCCGGACAAACGTCCCACGGACAATATGGAACTTGCCGTTGACCTTCCGCAAGAAGAGGAATTTGCTTTGGCAAATATGATGCCCTACACCTATTATAATTTCTGGTTTCTGCCCGAATATCAGCAAGAGTATGCCGATAAATACCTGCTGTTTGATGACATCACAGAGAAAGAGCTGAAAGTATTTGAGGAGACTTTCGTCAAACTGATAAAGATTTCTCTTTGGAATACGAACGGAACCCAGTTTCTTAGTAAGAATCCGCCTCATACGGGACGTGTGAAAGAGCTTGTCAAGATGTTCCCCAATGCCAAGTTTATCTATCTGATGCGTAATCCTTATACTGTTTTCGAAAGCACACGTAGTTTCTTTACTAACACCATTCAGCCGTTGAAACTGCAGGATATCAGTAATGAGGAGCTTGAGAAGAATATTTTGTCCATTTATGCCAAACTGTATCATAAGTACGAAGCGGACAAGGCATGCATTCCTGAAGGAAACTTGATAGAGGTGAAGTTTGAGGACTTCGAAGCGGACGCAATGGGAATGACTGAACATATCTACAAGGCTTTGTCCATTCCGGGCTTTGCAGAGGCGCGTGCCGATATTGAGAAGTATGTAGGCGGAAAGAAAGGATATAAGAAGAATAAATACAAGTATGATGAGCGTACAGTGCAGTTGGTTCAGGATAACTGGAATTTTGCGCTGGGACAGTGGAAGTACGATTTATAATGATTGTCAATTATCAATGAGAGAAATGATTCAAAAGAAAATTCGTATGTTGGGAGTGCTGTCTGCCATGCTCTGTTGTGGAGCTGTTTCTGCGCAGCAGCACGAGGTAGAGTTGATTCCTTTCGGAAATATGGATCAATGGATTGACCGCCAAATCAAGGAATCCGGTATTATCGGCGGTGCCACGAAGAATGTGTATGCCATCGGGCCTACTGCTACTATCACTGAAAGCAAGGCGTACAAGAATATGGGAGGTTCGCCGTGGGCGACATCCAATGTGATGGCCCGGGTAGCCGGTATCACGAAAACTAATACTTCTGTTTTTCCGGAAAAGCGAGGGGATGGTTTCTGCGCCCGCATGGACACCCGTATGGAGAGTGTGAAGGTTTTTGGAATAGTAGATATCACGGTGCTGGCTGCCGGCTCTATGTTTCTGGGTGAGGTGCACGAACCTATCAAGGGAACCAAAAATCCGCAGAAAATGCTGAATTCCGGCATACCGTTTACAAAGAAACCTATCGCCGTACAGTTTGATTATAAAGTAAAGATGTCCGACCGCGAGAAGCGTATCCGTGCAACGGGCTTTAGCCGTATCACAGATGTGGAAGGAAAGGACTTCCCGGAAGTGAATCTGTTTCTGCAAAAGCGTTGGGAAGATGAGAAGGGGAATATCTATGCCAAGCGCGTAGGAACGATGGTCGTAAGATATTATACTACTACCGATTGGCATAATAATGCCACTTATTCCATCATGTACGGTGATATTACCGGTGACCCTGCGTACAAGGCCCACATGATGCGTCTTCAGGTTGAAGAACGCTATGCAGTTAATAGTAAAGGAGAGAGCGTACCTATTAAGGAGGTTGCCTGGGGAACGGAAGATGATGTGCCTACTCATTTGTTGTTACAGTTTACCTCCAGCCACGGTGGTGCTTACATAGGTTCTCCCGGTAATTCGTTGTGGATTGACAATGTAAAATTGGTATATTAGAATAAAAGCAGTTAAAGTTGGATGTCATACTTTAGCTGCTTTTTTAATGGAGTCACTGAGACTTTGGGTTACTTCTTATTTCTTATTTCAGATGAATTTTGTATGTCAGCCCTCCACTGAAATATTTCATCCTCTGCATTTCCACCTGCACATGCAGATGCTTGAACAACAGATAGGTGGCTCCCAAGGCAAAGTCCTTGGAGTCATATTCCGCTATCACCCTCAGCTGCGGATGGAAGGACGGATTGTAGGTGACACCCAGTGCAAAGCCATTCAGCTTGTACTCCTTGCGGTTGTTGTAAAGGTAGGAAAGATGGACACCAATCTCCTCTTTACCCACAACGGGTATATGCTTGGAGGCGGCAATGTAGAAACGGCTGTAATATCCGTTACCTTCCGTGGTGCCGACTTGCCCCCCTCCGGAAGAAGTGAACGGGTCGGACGTCCCCAGCACGACAGCCGGCATGTATTTCCAGAACTGCCCCTCCTTCAACACACGCAGACGGGCGGAAAAGTAACGGTCCTGGTTCGTGAATCCGCTGTATCCGTATGGCTTCAATCCCAACGCCTCCGCCTTGAAAAGTGTACACGTGTAGGCCACTTCCAGAAAGGGAAAGACTGTGACATTCAGGAAGTAGTTGTAGGTATGATAGTACCAGGTGGGTGGTGTGAGCTCCTTGTTCAGGAAGTTACCGCCAACCATGAAAGTCTTGTCACGCTGCATCTCCGCAGAGGGTGCATGCAACAGCCCGGTCGTACCATACGTCAACTGGGAAAAGGCTGAAAGGGAAAGGCTGCAAAACAGAACGATAAAGAATAGCTTAAACTTCATCATCACATATAAATTCAGTCGCTGATAAAAATGGATTGCTTTATAACATGCATCGGACATAGTACCAAAAAAAGGCGTCTGAGTCCCAGACGCCTTCATTTTTAGAGTCTATTTGTCACTTGGAGTTATTATTCCAGGATAACTACACGGTTCAGGAAGTTCTTGCCGAACATGTTTTCAGTACCTCCGAATCCTACGAGCTCAAGTTGGTCTTTACTTACACCTTCTGCAATCAAAGCATCGTAAACAACCTGAGCACGCTTTTCAGACAGTTTCTGGTTCCAAGAAGCGCTACCGGTAGCCTTATCGCAATAACCGGCAACTTTGTACTTCCTATCCGGATTAGCCTTCAGAATCTTGGCAGCCAACTGGATGTTAACCTTGCCATAGTCGTCCAGACGGGCGCTGCCAATCTTGAAGAAGATAGCACGCGGACCGGCAACTTCAACTTCCTTAGTCACTTCCTTAACTTCAGGTTTAGCGTTGGCCAGTGCATTCTTGCAGTTAGCCAGGTCAGCCTGAGCCTGAGCCAGTTCGCTTCTATATCTGTTGATTTCCGCATTGATAGCATCTTCGTCGATATTGGAAGCCTTCACAAATTTCTTGCCACCGAAGATGTAGCTAACACCTGCGGTCAACATGCCAGTGCCTTCAGCCTTACGATGGCTGCTGATGTTACCGAAAATGGACGGAGCGATAGCACCGCGAGCTTCTACGTCAATAGCCCACTTAGTGTTGATATTGAACTTCAAGCCCAAACCGGCAGAAGCACCGATACGTGCACGCATTTCAGCTTCACCGGCAGGAGCCATAGACTGCGAAGTACCGTCAGCACTAATTGTAATATCCACATTTTGAGATTTTGCTACAGAAATTTGAGGTCCCAAGAAACCGTAAACTTCGAAGAAACGGTTAGGATTGGCGCCGGCAAACAATGTAGAAAGATTGATCATTGCATCAATGTTACCACCTACATAAGTCTTGTTGTGTTCCCAATATGCATCATCCAAACACAGATGCTGAGTAATACCGTTTACCTGAGCACGTACACCCCAAGTCGGAGTAATCAGCTTACCAACTGATACGCTGAAATGCGGAGCAATCTTATTGAAACCGTCATTGTTGATAGAGTGAATACCACCACCTACACTGACAAAAATATTATCGCTCCATTTCGGAGTGTAGTAGTTCGTTTTTTCTTGTGCATTCAGATTTGCTGCACAAGCGCCTGCCAATAGTAAGGAGGCTATCATTAATTTACTTTTCATTTTCTCTTTAGTTTAAGATAAATAACAACTAAACGTTCTGTTAATCAGCAACAACAATACCGCCACCAGCATTATCTCCACCATGGCCATGACCATGACCCGCAGGAGCGTGATTGTGACCAGGAATCTGTTGATCAACCAAGATGTCTCCTAAAGCAGTCGCAAAATTCTTAACCTTCATAGAAGCTAAGATTTCTTCCCCTGCTTTTGTATTAGCATCAGCTTTTTTAACAATCTTATAATCAGTAGTTACAACAGTATAAGCGACATTAATTATCGTACGAGAGTGAGCATAAACCGGAATTTCCTCATCTATCTCAACCTCTTCCTCTTTATAAGTATCTTTAAGAGTACTAAAGAAAGAATTAATAGCTCCGATTTCAAGTAAATCTGTTGTATTGATTACCTTTGTATCCTCCAATACCTTATTTCCTGACTTCTTAAGATATTTTCCTGTTGTATAATAATAGTAATCTGTCGTATTATCTTCAAAACCCTCCTTATTCTCAGTATTTGTAGATTCTTGAGGGTCTACAACGATTTTTGTTTCTGCTGTTTCTTTTTGAAGAATGATAGTCGGAGTCAAAGAAGCAAACTGACCTGCTTGCAATGCCGGAACAGCAACTTTAACTTCTACACTCATATCATTATAAGAAGCAGTAACCGTAGCTGTAGTTGCTGCCAAAGTAGGATTACCAGTAAACGTAGCTGACGGACTGATAGTGACCGTAGCAGCAGTTGTTACATCAGTTGTAACGCCATTCTCTACGGCAAGTACAATCGGACTGATAGTAGCTTGCGCATTGATAGGCTCAATATTTACATTGAACTCTTCTTTTTCACAAGAAGTGAAAGTTGTAGCCAAAGCTACTACGGCAAGTGCAAACACTGCATTTATGCCACTTAAAAAACTTTTCTTTTTCATCTCAATTAATTAATTAAAAATTTAACAATTCTGACTTAATAAAATATGGGTTAAAACTATTTTCTTCCATTATATTATCACTTGCCTCTGCTTTGTATTGCTTATAATAAGTCCTTTCATTACCCGCATTATATACAATGCCCATATTGGCAGAGGTGCTTACACGCGGTATATACCCTCTTCTCTTATACTTATAAGGAGGCAATGCCACTTGAAACCGGAATCCTCCATTCGCTTTGGCATGCTCTGCTTTCATAGCATAAAAGCCTATCGAACAATAGCGGAAATGACGAACCATTTCAAATCTGACCCCCTTTTCCTTCATTAGATACTGTTCAGCTTTCAGTGTGAACTGAGTATTGAACTGCGGCCAATAAAAGCTACCCCCCAAAGACCAAGTGGCAACCCATGTAGAAGGATCATAATGCAATTTAAATCCGTCCCAATATCCGGTTCCAGTATATCCTATTCGAGCCAGCAAAGAGAACCTCTCATCATTAAAAGGCCTAAAAAAATCTACATCAAATCCATATTGATCCGCATTAAAATACCCGACAGTAGCTTTACCAAACACATTATACGGCAACCTGAAACGTTGTGAAAGAGTCAAATTTCCCGGATGGGCCTTACCTTCATATTTTCCATACCCATCATTATAAACCGGTATTTTCAACTGTGCCGTTAATTTCATACCTTTCCATAACGAAACTTCTATCGCAGGACTCAAATCAAACAAGACCTGGTAAATCTGTGTAATCACCAGATTCTTGAAAGCTAATTGAGGATACACCAATACATCAATCTTGAACAAAGAACTATTTTTCAACTTTATTTTCCGTGCATTTTTCCAAGTATCACCCAATTCATAGCTTACATTCCAGTCATCACGTTCTGCTTGGAGCACCGAATCACCCTTTATGGGATGATAACAAAGAGAAATCTGGGGTACATTATTGTCCAGAACTATTATCCGGCATGACTTTTCTTCCGGTAAACCCATCTTTTGAATAACATCCACCGCTTTGCCTATGCCTACGCCTTGCAAACGATATGTAGAGTTCTGCAGAACATACACACGTTCATTGCCATCTTCTGTCCATCCAACATTTTCAAATCCCATTTTCACTAAAGCATCTACAGTACTTTCCCCCGTTTGGCAAATCCCTTTTAAAGGGAGCAAACAGTATAAAAAGAACGTTGCATACTGTGCTATTGTTTTAGTATTTAGGCACTTTCTTATGTTAGAGTTTTTATACCTCATCTTTTTCAACCATTTTGTGTGTTCGTATAACACAAAATATGGTGCAAAAATAGGCACATTTTTAATAATACCAAAGATTTTTATATGAAAAAATGAAATAATGTTGTTTTTTCTTCAAAAGCCCCCAACAAAGACTCAGAATGTTTATATGAAGTATATTAGCTGTCTTAAAATCCTTAATATAGCTGTGCATAATTACTATACAGAATGTTGTTTTTGTGCCAAATAGTCATTTTTTAGCTGTTTTTGCTAATTCACTTTTCTCTGAAAAAGGATAAATAGAAGAAATATCTGCAAGAATTAAAGAGAATGACAAATTGCACTTCGTATTTAACCAACCCCTATGATATATTAGGAATTAAATCAATAGCTTTCTTTTTACTTTCATCTACAAGCTTTGCATAAATTTGTGTTGTCTGTATATTGGTATGTCCCAATAGTTTGGAGACTGTATATAAATCTACTCCCAATGTCAGCATCATTGTTGCATGTGTGTGGCGCGCTGTGTGAAATGTTACATGCTTTGATATCCCAGCTTGTTCAATCCATTTGTGTAAAATTACATTACTTCTTCCCAGTGAGACCAATCCAGCAAACACCTTTTCCGTTTCTGGTGCATTTCCTCTGTCTGGCAGATGTTTTATGGCTTCCGAACAGAGTGGAAGTGATATGGCTTCTTTCGTCTTCTTCTGAATAATACTCAATAGTGCATTGCCATTTTCATCATAGTGTATATCTTCCCATCTCAATGCAATAATATCACAATGCCTCAATCCACAAAAACAGCTGAATAGAAATGCTTTCCTTAATAAGATATTATAAAAAGGAGTATGAACCAATCTGGTCAATTCCTTTATGGTAAGATAATCCCTTTCTGTTCGATTACGTTTTGGTTTGTCCTCATTTTTTATTTTACTCATCGGATTAACAGTTATATAATCTTCAGAGACGGCCCTGTTCAAGCAGTAGCGCAGCGTTTTCAAATAATAGAATTGGGTGTTAACATGTAATGTCTTTTCCTTCTTACAATGTTCTTGTTTTGTTTTCTTCAAGTAATCTATAAAACCCAACAAATAAGTCTTGTCCACCTTCCTTAGCAATATTCCATTCGGAGTCATACAACAGCATGTATGGCATTTTTCCGTACTCTATTGTTCACACTTTGTTCTGCTATTAATTTCATATAGCCAGTCAGCTTCATATTAGACAATCTGTTATGATTAAATCCGTAAGCTTGATTATATATTTCCAAAATCTTCTGAGCCTTTATCGCATTTGCCAAATTTAGCGTCTCGACATTTCTTTTTTTATCAGTTTGATTATGTTCAGGGATAATATACAACTTTAAGAATTCGTATTGTCGCCTTCCATTCATATAAATATCCAGATATATGGATTGGCATCCATTAACCAATTTTTTTGTTCTCACCTTTATTGGCTCTTTTAGTTTCAATTGTTTTTTCATATTCTTTAAATAAAAACATACAGTTTATTATTAGTAGTAACAAAACAGTAACAAAAGTCAATCCTAAAAATTGCTTTCATGTTCTATCACTCTTGTCTTTTTTATAATTACCTTATTAACTATCAAATATTTACAGTGTAGAACACAGCGTTACTGAAAGAGCAAATATAATAATAAGCCAGTAACAATAAACTATCAAGAGTGTGGCTATTGCTATGACGACAGCTTCAGCTCCGGAAATTTATTTTCCATCACTTTGCTTCCACACTTCCACCCACCTCCTGCATCCCCCTATCCATCGGCATTTGCCCTGCGGTGGAAGTAACCCGAAAAGGTGGAAGCAAATTTTGCTTCCACCTGTCTGAAACGCCTGAGTTTTGCAGTAACCCACTGTCTACTACCATAATATTACGCAAGAGCTACATAAATCAATCAGTTCGGTTTTCCTGCATTTTCGAGTTTGCCTTCCTACGAAGTCGGTGGATATCGAGTTGAGCGGTAGGACGCATCATTCCGCAGAGGCTATGAAAAGTACCGGTAGAGTGAGCCGTTCAAGCGGATGATTCTAACTCACGGCTATGAATAATGCCGTCTAATATCCTTTAAGTTGTTGTACAATACATTTGCGCCCTATCCACAATAGATGCGGGCTACGTACTTCATCCGTAAAAGCCTTGGAGTTAGTGACGCCTAACAGCCATGAACAGCCCTGCTTACGGCCATAAAGCAATCGCTTGACGACCATTAGCAGGGCTGTTCATGGCCGTTAGGCGTCATTAATTCCCTATGTAACAGCAGACAAACAAAAGGAGAGAAGCAAAGGATTGTCTGTGTTTTAGATAGAAAGCCCATTTATTAGCAGGTGTATTCCGGAAGAAAAGTCATGCCGGATAATAGTTCTGGACAATAATGTACCCCAGATTTCTCTTTGTTATCATCCCATAAAGGGTGATTCGGTGCTCCAAGCAGAACGTGATGACTGGAATGTAAGCTATGAATTGGGTGATACTTGGAAAAATGCACGGAAAATAAAGTTGAAAAATAGTTCTTTGTTCAAGATTGATGTATTGGTGTATCCGGAATTCTCTTTCAAGAACGTGATTATTACGCAGATTTATCAAGTTCTATTTGAGTCCTGCAATAGAAATTTCGTTATGGAAGGGTATGAAAGCCACAGCACAAGTGAAGATACCAATTTATAATGATGGATATGGAGCTCGGGAAGGAAAGGTTCATCCGGGGTTTCTGACTCTTTCACAACGTTTTCGATTGCCTTATAACGTTTTTGGTAAATTCTCAGTAGGTTATTTTAGTGGCAATCGATATGGTGCTGATGTAGATTTTTTTCGACCCTTTAATGATGAGCGCTTTTCTTTGTTGGCAAGAATAGGATATACGGGAGCTGGACGTTGGGACGGATTTAAGTTCCAATATGATCCTTCATTATGGCGTGTGACGTGGTCTTTGGGTGGAAATTTCTATTGGCCGCGATTTAATACACAGTTCACACTGAAGGCTGAACAGTATTTGTTGAAGGAAAAGGGGGTTCGGTTTGAAATGATCCGTCATTTCCGCTATTGTTCGATAGGCTTTTATGCGATGAAGGCGGAGCATGCCAAAGCAAATGGAGGATTTCGGTTTCAAGTGGCATTGCCTCCTTACAAATATAAAAGAAGGGGGTATATCCCACGTATGAATACTTCTGCTAACATGGGCATTGCTTATAATGCGGGTAATGAAAGGTATTATTATAAGGACTATAAGGCAGAAGCAAGTGATAATATAATGGAAAAAAATAGTTTTAACCCATATTTTATTAAGTCAGAATTGTTAAATTTTTAATTAATTAATTGAGATGAAAAAGAAAAGTTTTTTAAGTGGCGTAAATGCTAAATTAGCATTAGCTGCAGTGGCTTTGACAAGTGTGATGTTCACAAGCTGCGAAAAAGAAGAATTCAATGTTGCGCCTGTAGAATTGGACCCTGCAAGTGCTACTGTTGCTATTACTGTATATGATTTATCAGATGGTTCTATCATAAATGGTGCAAGCATTACAGAAAATGGTGCTGCTATTACTAGCAATCCTTTCGTAATAGAAGCTAGTTCAGATGGAAAGATTGCTGCTGCAACAAGAACTTTTGCAGCTACAAAAGACGAGTATCTGTCTGGAGAAGGTCAAGCTACTGTTCCAGCTTTGAATAAAGGACAATTTGCTTTGATTCCGGTAAGTATTTTCTTGCAACAAGAACTGAATGCTGCTAAAGATGTTGTTGTTGATCAGGATGAGGAAACTATTACCCCTAGTGAAGTTGAAGGAGAGCAAGAAGGTGGTGAAAATACAAGTAGTGAAGCAAAAGAAATGGATTTGCCATATACAGCAAAGGTTGGACAAGAAGTTACTAATATTGCTGCTGTAAATGCATCGATTGATGCTATGCCTATAACTAGAGGATTGTCTGGTGATGAAGTAAAGAAGGTGTTGAAAGCATTGGTTAAATCATATAATCCGGGTATCACAGATGTAACTTATACTAAGAAAGTTACAGTTCCTGCTTATACTATTGTAACTTTGAAGACTACTACAGAATACGAAACTTCTGATAATACAATCTCTACAGTGGTGGATGGCAAACTGTACACTATTCCTAATGTAAAGATTAAGAAGGTGGTTAAGACAGTTGTAGATCCTGTCTTTACTTCAACTGAACATGGTCATGGTCACGGTCATGGCAATGGTAACAATGCCGGTGGTGGTGACGGTGCTGCTGAATAATAATAATAGTTTTAGTTATTATTTTAATTTTAAACTAAAGGAATAATGAAAAGTAAATTAGTAATAGCCTCCTTATTATTAGCAGGCGCTTGTGCAGCAAATCTGAATGCACAAGAAAAAACGAACTACTACACTCCGAAATGGAGCGATAATATTTTCGTGAGTGTAGGTGGTGGTGTCCACGCTATCAACAATGATGGTTTCAATAAATTGGCTCCGCATTTTAGCGTATCAGTTGGTAAGTTGATTACTCCGACATGGGGTGTACGTGCTCAGTTCAATGGTGTTACTCAGCACTTGTGTCTGGATAACTCATATTGGGAACATAATAAGACGTACTTTGGTGGTAACATTGATGCAATGATCAATCTTTCTACATTGTTCGCAGGCGTTAATCCTAACCGTTTCTTCGAAGTTTATGGATTTTTGGGTCCTCAAGTAACTGTTGCAAAGTCAGCTAATGTGCTGATTCAAAACGATGGAACAATGATTCCTGATGGGGATGAAAAGACTAGAGCACGTGTAGGCGCTTCTGCTGGTTTGGGCTTGAAGTTCAATATCAACACTAAGTGGGCTATTGACGTAGAAGCTCGCGGTGCTATCGCTCCGTCTGTATTCGGCAATATCAGCAGCCATCGCAAGGCTGAAGGTACTGGAACTTTGACTGCAGGTGTTAGCTACATCTTCGGTGGTAAGAAGTTTATTCCGGTTTCTAAGATTGATGAAGACGCAGTCAATGCAGAAATCAACAGATATAGAAGTGAACTGGCTCAGGCTCAAGCTGACCTGGCTAACTGCAAGAATGCACTGGCCAACGCTAAACCTGAAGTTAAGGAAGTGACTAAGGAAGTTGAAGTTGCCGGTCCGCGTGCTATCTTCTTCAAGATTGGCAGCGCCCGTCTGGACGACTATGGCAAGGTTAACATCGAACTGGCAGCCAAGATTCTGAAGGCTAATCCGGACAAGAAGTACAAGGTTGCAGGCTATGCCGACAAGGCTACCGGTAGCGCTTCTTGGAACCAGAAGCTGTCTGAAAAGCGTGCTCAGGTTGTTTACGATGCTTTGATTGCTCAGGGTGTTGACAAAGACCAGCTCGAACTCGTTGGATTCGGTGGTACTGCCAATATGTTCGGCAAGAACTTCTTGAACCGCGTAGTTATCCTGGAATAATATACTCCAAGTGACAAATAGACTCTAAAAATGAAGGCGTCTGGGACTCAGACGCCTTTTTTTGGTACTATGTCCGATGCATGTTATAAAGCAATCCATTTTTATCAGCGACTGAATTTATATGTGATGATGAAGTTTAAGCTATTCTTTATCGTTCTGTTTTGCAGCCTTTCCCTTTCAGCCTTTTCCCAGTTGACGTATGGTACGACCGGGCTGTTGCATGCACCCTCTGCGGAGATGCAGCGTGACAAGACTTTCATGGTTGGCGGTAACTTCCTGAACAAGGAGCTCACACCACCCACCTGGTACTATCATACCTACAACTATTTCTTGAGTGTAACTATCTTTCCCTTTCTGGAAATAGCCTACACGTGTACACTTTTCAAGGCGGAGGCGTTAGGATTGAAGCCATACGGGTACAGCGGATTCACGAACCAGGACCGTTACTTTTCCGCCCGTCTGCGTGTGTTGAAGGAGGGGCAGTTCTGGAAATACATGCCGGCCGTGGTGCTGGGGACATCTGACCCGTTCACTTCCTCTGGCGGCGGTCAAGTTAGCACTACGGAAGGTAACGGCTATTACAGCCGTTTCTATATTGCCGCTTCCAAGCAGATACCCGTTGCGGGTAAAGAGGAGGTTGGCGTGCATCTTTCCTATCTGTATAATGACCGCAAGGAGTACAAGCTGAATGGCTTTGCACTGGGTGTCACCTACAATCCGTCCTTTCATCCGCAGTTAAGGATGATAGCGGAATATGACTCCAAGGACTTTGCCTTGGGAGCCACTTATCTGTTGTTCAAGCATCTGCATGTGCAGGTGGAAATGCAGAGGATGAAATATTTCAGTGGAGGGTTGACATACAAAATTCATTTGAAATAATTAGTGAAAAAATCAGAGGAGGGGATGTTTGATACTATCAGACATCCCTTTTTCTGTATTATATATGTAAGATTAACGGCGGAATTCAAATTTTAATCGTAATTTTGTAGCCCATTATGAGTAGAATAATAGCCATAGACTACGGTCGGAAACGTACGGGAATAGCCGTGAGTGATACATTGCAGATGATTGCGAATGGACTGACAACTGTGCCTACACACCAATTGTTGCAGTTTCTTCTTGATTATGTGGCTAAGGAGCCGGTAGAGCGTATCTTGGTAGGCTTTCCTAAGCAGATGAACAATGAGGCTTCGGAAAATATGAAGAATATCGAACCTTTTGTCCGTTCGCTGAAGAAGAAACTGCCTGACATGCCGGTTGAATATGTAGACGAGCGTTTTACTTCTGTTCTGGCTCATCGGACGATGCTTGAGGCCGGATTGAAAAAGAAGGACCGCCAAAACAAAGCGCTGGTGGATGAAATCAGTGCAACTATTATTCTGCAAACTTATTTAGAGAACAAACGTTTCTCTTTTTTATAATGTATAGAAAGTAATTTGTAATTAGTAATTTGTAGTAAAGGAAATGATTTTACCCATTTATGTGTACGGCCAGCCCGTATTGAGAAAGGTAGCAGAGGATATTGCCCCGGACTATCCGAATTTGAAAGAACTTATTGAGAATATGTTTGAAACGATGGACAATGCTGAAGGTGTGGGACTTGCTGCACCGCAAATAGGTTTGCCTATCCGCGTAGTAACCATTAATCTGGATGTCTTGTCTGATGATTTGCCAGAATATAAAGATTTCCGCAAGGCGTATATCAATGCCCATATTCTGGAAGTGTCCGGTGAGGAAGTTTCTATGGACGAGGGTTGCTTGAGCCTTCCAGGAATTCATGAATCAGTGAAGCGTGGCAACAAAATACGCGTGCAATACCTGGACGAGAACTTGGAACCGCACGATGAGATTATCGAAGGTTACCTGGCACGCGTGATGCAGCACGAGTTCGACCATCTGGAAGGAAAGATGTTCATCGACCATTTGTCTCCGTTACGCAAGCAGATGATTAAAGGAAAACTGAATGCCATGTTGAAAGGCAAGGCACACTGCACTTATAAGGTGAAAACCGTAAAGAAATAAGTTTAACCATATAATATGGTATAAAAGGCTCAAAAAATATAAAAAGTGTTCCGCTAATCCCGACAAGTAAACGAAAAACGTTACTTTTGTTTCGTTTACAAGCATTTATAAAACAAGATGATAAAAAAAATACTGACGGCTATTTTGCTGTTACCCACATTGTTGTATGCACAAATCAATACGGAACGGGTGATGACCATTGCTCGGAATGCATTGTATTTTGAGGATTACGTGCTTTCTATCCAATATTTTAATCAAGTAATCAACGCGAAACCTTATTTATATGAGCCTTATTTCTTCCGTGGACTGGCAAAAATCAATTTGGATGACTATCAGGGAGCGGAGAGTGATTGTGATGCTGCGATTCAGCGGAACCCTTTTGTGGTAGGTGCTTACCAAATCAGAGGACTGGCACGTATCCGTCAGAACAAGTTTGACGAGGCGATTGAAGATTATAAAACCGCTATCAAATACGACCCGGAGAATGTGGTGCTTTGGCATAATCTTTCCCTTTGCCATATTCAGAAAGAAGATTATGAGGCGGCTAAGGAAGATTTGGGTACGCTTCTGACAATTGCCCCCAGATATACACGTGCCTATCTGATGCGCGGGGAAGTCTCCCTGAAACAGAATGATACGATACAAGCTTTGCGTGATTTTGACAAAGCCATCGATATGGACCGTTATGACCCGGATGGATGGGGGGCAAGAGCCATTGTACGCCTCCAGCAGGGGAAGTATAAAGAGGCTGAAGCTGATTTGGACCAGTCTATCCATCTGAGTGCAAAGAATGCCGGTAACTATATCAACCGTGCCTTGGCGCGTTTCCATCAGAATAATTTGAGAGGCGCCATGAGTGACTATGATTTGGCTTTGGATATTGATCCGAATAATTTTCTCGGGCACTACAACCGCGGTTTGCTACGTGCCCAGGTGGGCGATGACAACCGGGCAATAGAGGATTTTGATTTTGTGTTGAAGATGGAACCGGATAACATGATGGCCACCTTCAATCGTGGTTTGTTACGTGCGCAGACGGGGGATTACCGGGGAGCTATCAGTGACTATTCCAAAGTGATTGCAGAATATCCTAACTTTATGGCCGGCTATTATCAGCGTGCCGAAGCCCGTAAAAAGATTGGCGACCATAAGGGAGCCGAGCAGGATGAGTTCAAAATCATGAAGATGCAGATAGACAAGCGTAACGGTGTTTCTTCCGGTGACAAAAAGGAAGGTGACGACAGTAAGGATGTTGCGGATAATTCCTCGGAAAACTCCAATGGAGATGGCGGGAAGACCCGTAAGAAATCCGACAAGAACATGGAAAATTATCGGAAAATTGTAATAGCGGACGATTCGGAAGCTGACCAGCGTTATAAGAGCGATTATCGCGGACGTGTACAAGACCGGAATGTGACCATCAAGCTCGAGCCGATGTATGCTTTGACTTATTATGAGAAACTGAGCGATGTGAAGCGTATCGTACATTATCATAAGTATATTGAGGAACTGAACCATTCGAAACTGTTCCCGAAGCCACTGCGCATCACCAATATGGAAGCTCCGTTGACGGAGGAACAAGTACGCTTCCACTTTGCTTTGATAGACGCTCATACGTCTGATGTGGTGGCTGACGAGAAGAACGCCAAGAAACGTTTCATGAGAGGTCTGGACTTCTATCTGGTTCAGGATTTTGCCAGTTCCATAGATGACTTTACAAAGAGTATCTTGTTGGACGACACTTTCTTTCCGGCATACTTTATGCGTGCTTTGGTGCGTTATAAGCAACTGGAATATAAAAAGGCCGAAGCCACAATGAGTGAAGGCGCCACTTCGGGTACAACGGAAATGAAGAAGCCAGAAGTGACGGCCATCGATTATGAAGTTGTGAAGAATGACCTGGACCACGTTATTCTATTGGCTCCTGATTTTGTCTATGGCTATTATAACCGTGGCAATGTGTCTTCGTTACTGAAGGATTACCGTGCCGCCTTGGCGGATTATGACAAGGCGATTGAGCTGAGTCCCGATTTTGCTGAAGCATACTTTAACCGTGGGTTGACGCACATCTTCCTGGGGAATAACAAACAAGGTATTGCCGATTTGAGTAAAGCCGGAGAGTTGGGCATTGTCTCGGCCTATAATATCATAAAGAGGTTTACAGATACACGGGAATAACATTTTTTTGCTAAAAAATAGAATATCAAAAAGAATTAGCTATTTTTGCGTTCTGAAAAATGAAATATACATATAAACTATGATAAAGATAACATTTCCAGACGGCTCTGTTCGTGAATATAACGAAGGAGTAACGGGACTGCAGATTGCAGAAAGCATCAGTTCGCGATTGGCACAAGACGTGCTGGCTTGTGGCGTGAACGGAGAAATTTATGATTTGGGGCGTCCTATCATGCAAGACGCTGAAGTGGTTCTTTATAAATGGGAGGATGAGCAGGGTAAGCATGCCTTTTGGCATACCAGTGCCCACTTGCTGGCCGAAGCTTTGCAGGAACTCTATCCGGGCATCCAGTTCGGTATAGGTCCTGCTATCGAAAACGGTTTCTACTATGATGTGGACCCGGGTGAAACGACTATCAAGGAAGCTGACCTGCCAGCCATTGAGAAAAAGATGGCTGAACTGGTGGCTAAGAAAGAAGCGGTTGTCAGACAAGACATTGCCAAGGCGGATGCTTTGAAGATGTTCGGTGACCGTGGAGAAACTTATAAATGCGAGCTGATTTCCGAATTGGAAGACGGCCACATCACAACTTATACGCAGGGTGCATTTACCGACTTGTGCCGTGGCCCTCACTTGATGACCACAGCGCCTATCAAAGCTATCAAGCTGACTTCCGTTGCCGGTGCTTATTGGCGTGGACAGGAGGACCGTAAGATGATGACCCGTATCTATGGTATCACCTTCCCGAAGAAGAAGATGCTGGATGAGTATCTTGTTCTGCTGGAAGAAGCCAAGAAGCGTGACCACCGCAAAATCGGTAAGGAGATGGACTTGTTCATGTTTTCTGACACCGTAGGTAAGGGGCTCCCGATGTGGCTACCCAAAGGTACTGCACTGCGTATCCGCTTGCAGGACTTCTTGCGCCGCATTCAGGCCCGTTACGATTATCAGGAAGTAATGTGTCCGCCCATCGGCAACAAATTGCTTTACATCACTTCCGGACACTATGCAAAATATGGTAAGGACTCCTTCCAGCCCATCCACACACCGGAAGAAGGAGAGGAATACTTCTTGAAACCGATGAACTGTCCTCACCACTGTATGATTTACAAGAACTCACCCCGTTCTTACAAAGACCTGCCTTTACGTTTGGCAGAGTTCGGTACGGTTTGCCGTTACGAGCAGAGTGGCGAGTTGCACGGTTTGACACGTGTACGTAGCTTTACGCAGGATGATGCGCATATCTTCTGCCGTCCGGACCAGGTGAAGGATGAGTTCCTCCGTGTAATGGACATTATCTCCATCGTGTTCGAATCTATGGACTTCGAGAACTTCGAGGCACAGATTTCCTTGCGCGACAAGGTGAACCGCGAAAAATATATCGGTAGCGACGAGAACTGGGAAAAAGCAGAACGAGCCATCATCGAAGCTTGTGAAGAAAAGGGTCTGAAGGCAAAAATAGAATATGGAGAAGCCGCTTTCTATGGTCCTAAATTGGACTTCATGGTGAAGGATGCCATCGGTCGCCGTTGGCAGCTGGGTACCATCCAGGTGGACTACAACCTGCCGGAACGTTTCCAGCTGGAATATACCGGTGCCGACAATCAGAAGCACCGTCCCGTAATGGTTCACCGTGCTCCGTTCGGCTCCATGGAACGCTTCGTGGCTGTGCTTATTGAGCATACGGCCGGTAAGTTCCCGTTGTGGCTGACTCCCGACCAGGTTGCCATCTTGCCTATCAGCGAGAAGTTCAACGACTATGCGCATGAAGTGAAACAATACTTGAAGCGATATGACATCCGTGCCATTGTGGATGAACGCAATGAAAAGATTGGTCGTAAGATTCGTGACAATGAGATGAAGCGTATTCCGTACATGCTGGTTGTAGGTGAAAAGGAGGCTGAAAACAAGGAAGTTGCTGTCCGCAAGCAGGGAGAAGGTGATAAAGGAACCATGAAATTTGAAGAATTTGCCAAAAAAATGAACGAAGAAGTTCAGAATATGATAAATAAATGGTAACTTTGCGCCCAATTGTAGAAGCATAGCATATATTAGATGTTCTAAAGTTCGCTTTTACTTAACAAAAACATTAATTTGGGAATAGTAAATAAGAAACAAACTGGAAGTAAACGTTATTTAATGAAGAATGACAGCTTAAAAGGGCAACATCGGATTAACGAACAAATCCGGGCCAAAGAAGTCCGCATAGTGGGCGATGAAGTAGAACCAAAAGTGTATCCGATAGCGCAGGCTTTAAGACTTGCTGAAGAACATGAAGCGGATCTCGTGGAGATTTCTCCAAATGCACAACCCCCTGTTTGTCGTATTATTGATTATTCTAAATTTCTTTATCAGTTAAAGAAGCGTCAGAAAGAGCAAAAGGCAAAGCAGGTAAAAGTGAACGTGAAGGAAATACGTTTTGGACCTCAGACAGATGACCATGACTATAACTTCAAGTTGAAGCATGCTAAAGGCTTTTTGGAAGATGGTGACAAGGTGAAGGCCTACGTATTCTTTAAAGGACGTTCCATCTTGTTCAAAGAGCAAGGTGAAGTGTTGCTGCTCCGTTTTGCCAATGATTTGGAAGACTATGCGAAGGTAGACCAGATGCCGGTTTTGGAAGGAAAGAGAATGACAATCCAGCTCTCTCCGAAGAAAGTGGCGGCACCTAAGAAGAGCGCGGCTCCCAAGCCTGCAGAAGATGCGCCAAAGGCTGCGTCGGCTGAAACCGAAGAAGAATAAAGAAGTGAGTAACGCCATAGGTATAGTGCGTTGCCATATAATTTAATAATTAAAAAGTTTAAAAAAGATGCCAAAGATGAAGACTAACTCCGGTTCTAAAAAGAGATTTACTCTTACCGGAACAGGTAAAATCAAAAGAAAGCACGCTTTTCATAGTCACATCCTGACTAAGAAAACTAAGAAGCAGAAAAGAAACTTGTGCTACTCTACACTTGTTAGTACAACAGATGTAAGCCAGGTGAAAGAGCTCTTAGCAATGAAGTAATTGAAAAGCGTACAAAAGTATTAAAGTTATTAACCGAATGCATTAGCTTTAAGTCCGCTGCGTGAAGTAACGGCGCTAACATTCAAAAACAAGTAAAACTATGCCAAGATCAGTAAATCATGTTGCTTCTAAAGCAAGAAGAAAGAAAATTTTGAAATTGACCAGAGGTTACTTTGGTGCAAGAAAGAACGTTTGGACCGTTGCCAAGAATACTTGGGAAAAAGGTTTGACCTATGCGTTCCGTGACCGTAAGAACAAGAAGAGAAACTTCCGTGCTTTGTGGATTCAGCGTATCAACGCTGCCGCTCGTCTGGAAGGTATGTCTTACTCTAAGCTGATGGGCGCTTTGCACAAAGCTGGTATCGAAATCAACCGCAAAGTGTTGGCTGATTTAGCGATGAACCATCCGGAAGCTTTCAAGGCTATCGTTGCTAAAGCAAAGGCTGCATAGAAACAGTTAGCAGATAAATTACGAGGTGCTGATTACTCTTTTGGTAGTCAGCACTTTTTGTTTTCTGATACTCCGGGGAGGGGTTAAAACTTGAAAAGGACTTGAAACAATTTACTGCTTTTACTTGTTTCTTTCATAGAAACTCATTACCTTTGTTATAGAAAAAATAGCCGCATTGATTGGATCGGGAAACTCATCAATTTTTATGAAATACCGAGACAAGCTTCGCTTCTCAATGGCGGGCCACGCCCTTCGGGGTAACTCTTGAGTCGGTGGATTACAAAGAGGAGGAGCACTCAAATCATGTCATACGGAGTTTCATCACATCATCGGTGCGGCTTTCTATAAAAGAGGAACGGTAATCTGTTTGGATAACCGTTCCTCTTTCGTTTTATGCGGATGTGGGTGATTGTGAAACGATGATACGTGATGCTGAAACAGATGATGTGTCAAGGGAAGATAGATGATGTGTTTATACAAGACAGACCATCTGTATCGGGTGAACAGATGGTCTGTTTTGAAAAGAGTTTTTTTAAGTTTATTTGTTGTCCCGTAAGTCTTTTACCCTGACGGCTTTTCCTTCGCTCTGCGGCAAGGAACCTTTCTTTACCAACCGTAACTTCGGAGTTACCAGAATCTCGTCTTTCAGCTGGCGGGTAATGGCTTTGCTAATCTTTTGTAGCTCGATGTAATTGTCAGTAGAGAGGTCGCTAAGTTCAACTTCCACAATCATCTCATCCTGGTTATTGACCGTTTCGAGCGTGATGAGGTAATTGCTGCCCAATTCGGGGAATTGTACCAGCACCTTTTCCACCTGCATGGGGAAGATATTGACTCCCTTGATGATGAACATATCGTCGCTACGGCCTTTGATGCGGTCTATACGGATGTGGGTACGTCCGCAAGGGCACTTGCCGGGCAGGATGCGGGTAAGGTCGCGTGTACGGTAGCGGATGAGGGGCATCATCTCTCTGTCCAGCGTTGTCAGTACCAGTTCGCCGATTTCACCTTCCGGTACGGGTTCGCCGGTTTCCGGGTTAATGATTTCGACCAGGTAGCAATCTTCCCAGAAGTGCATGCCGTCTTGTTCGGTGCACTCGAAGGCTACGCCGGGACCGTTCATTTCAGTCATACCAAAGCTGTTATAGGCTTTGACGCCAAGCATGCGTTCAATCTTTCTGCGTTGCTCGTCTGTGTGGGGTTCGGCACCGATAACAAGCGTTTTCAGACTTGTGTCGGCGGGGTCCATCCCTTCTTCCTGGAATACCTCTGCCAAGCGGATGGCATAGCTGGGAATGGCATGCAGGGCAGTGGTCTTGAAGTCGGTGATGAACTTTATCTGACGCTTGCTGTTTCCGGCAGCGGCAGGAACAGTCAGCGCACCCAGACGTTCGGCTCCATACTGAAAGCCCAGTCCTCCGGTGAACATGCCGTAACCGGAGCTGTTTTGGAAAACATCCGTCTTACGGATACCTACCATATAGAGGCAGCGTGCCACTAAGTTAGCCCAAGAGTCCAAATCGTGTTGGGAGTGTACGATGACCGTCGGCGTGCCCGTAGTACCACTGGAAGAATGGATACGTACTCCGTCCTCACGCATATCGCCTGCTACTAATCCAAAAGGATAATTGGCGCGCATATCGGCCTTGGTGGTAAACGGTATCTTACGTATGTCTTCTACAGACCGGATGCTGTCGGCAGTGATGCCATGCTCTTGGAATACCTTTTTATAATAAGGAGAGTTGGCGGCAATGCTGACAGTCTTTTTTAACCGTTGCAGTTGCAGTTCGCGCAACTGCTCACGGGGCATCGTTTCAATCTCTTCTTCCCAGTATTTGTTATTCATGGTATGTTGAAATTTAGAGTCAATTATAGTTTACATCAGTTTTTCAGCAATCTCTTTGCCGGCAGCCAACGCTTTGAGGTTCAGCTCTACAATGGCGTCGCCCTTGCGTTGGAAGATTTCGCGGATGCTGTCTTGCACCTTTGCGTAGTCGATGCCGAGGAAGGGGATGGTGGCGCCCAGCAGTACGATGTTCGCTACGCGGGGAGAGCCGACTTCTTTTGCCACTTCGTTTACGTTCAGCATGATTTTATGCGGCAGCTTGTTGATTTCGGCCTTGATGTCTTCTTCTGCCGGATAGTTGGGAATGTTGATGAAGGGGGCTTCATTGGTCACCAGCCAACCTTCGGGGCTGAGGTAGGGGAGGTAGCGCAGTGCTTCCATCGGTTCCAGGGAGATGATGAGGTCGCATTTTCCTGTGGGAATGAGGTCCGAAGCGATGGGTTGGTCGCTGATGCGCAGGTTGGACTGCACGTCGCCGCCTCGCTGGCTCATGCCGTGTACTTCTGCCTGCTTCATGTAGAGTCCGTCCTTGAGGGCTGCTTTGCCGATTACAGTGGCGATGGAGAGGATACCTTGTCCTCCTACGCCGGAAAGTATGATGTCTTTTTTCATGGCTTTACTTGTTTCTTTTTTTGCGTGCTAATGTTTGGATACATTCTCTGCGGGGGATGATGACGGATACGCCGTGGTGCTCGATTTCTTCCCGGATGATTTGCTTCATCTCTTCGTAGTTTTTCTTCAAGGGCACTACGACGCGGATGTGTTCGGGAGCTACACCGATGCCGGCGCAGATGGCTTCCAGACGTCCGGTGCCGGCAGAATCTTGTCCTCCGGTCATGGCGGTGGTTTCGTTGTCGGAGATGACGATGGTGACGTCGGCGTTTTCGTTGACGCAATCCAGCAGTCCCGTCATGCCCGAGTGGGTGAAGGTGGAGTCGCCGATGACGGCTACGGCAGGATGCAGGCCGGCATCCGAAGCACCCTTCGCCATGGTGATGGAGGCGCCCATATCCACGCAAGAGTTAATGGCGTTGAATGGGGCATTGGCTCCCAGCGTGTAGCAACCAATGTCGCTGAACACCTTATAAGTGGGATATTCTTCTTTCAATACTTGGGTCAGCACCGTGTACATGTCGCGATGGCCGCAACCCTCGCACAAAGCGGGCGGGCGCATCTCTACCAGAGAAGGAACGCTGAATTCAGCCTTGTTCTCCTTGCCTACGGCACGTGCCACGCTGTCCGGGTTCAGCTCTCCGTCTTGTGAAAGAGTGCCGTCCAAACGGCCTTTTACTTTGATGCCGATGCCCAGATAGCCTTTCAGCTGTTTTTCTACGAACGGTTGTCCGTCTTCCAGTACCAGAATCTCGTCACATGCTTCTACCAGCTGCATCAGCTGTTTCTTGGGCAACGGGTATTGTCCGATTTTCAGTACCGGATATTCGCAACCTTCGGGATAGTTCTCCATCAGGTAGTTGTAGCCGATGCCGCATGCCACGATACCCAGCTTTTTGTTGGGGCCGTCGGTATATTTGTTGTAAGCGGAGTTTTCAGAAGCTTTGATAAATTCGTCCTGGCGTTGCAGCAATGCTTTGTAACGTTTGCGTGCATTACCCGGCAGGAGGATGAACTGACGCGGGTCTTCGCTGAAGGAAATCTCATTCTGCGGTTGTTGCTCCTTGCGCTCTACGCCGGAACGGGAGTGTGCCAGGCGCGTAACCATGCGCATCAGGATGGGTTCGCCGGTCTGTTCGGAGAAGTTGAATCCGTTGTACACCATGTCGTATGCTTCCTGCTGGTTGCTTGGTTCGTACATCGGGATGAGAGAGAAGTCGCCATAGAAACGGCTGTCCTGCTCGTTCTGAGAGGAATGCATGCTGGGGTCGTCGGCAGCAATGATTATAAGACCACCTTTTACGCCGGTAATGGCAGAGTTGATGAAACAGTCGGCAGCCACGTTCATACCCACGTGCTTCATGCACACCAGTGAACGCTTGCCTGCAAAGGACATGCCCAGGGCAGCCTCCATTGCAGTTTTCTCGTTGGAGCACCAGCGGTTATGGATGTTCTTTTCGGCAGTAATCGGTGCCATCTGAATATATTCGGTGATTTCCGTAGAAGGAGTGCCGGGATAGGCATATACACCCGAAAGTCCGGCGTCTAATGCAGCTTGTGCAATGGCTTCATCGCCAAGTAAGAGTTGCTTGCTCATATCTGAATATTTAAGTGTTAGTCATGGATTAATATTTGACGCAAATATAGGATTTTGCTTTTATTTTATCAGCAGATTACTTGAAAATCTTTCTTTCGTTTAATGCATTCCAATATTTTCTTGCATTTTTCATGTGCTCGGCATAATTGGATGCAAAGTTATGGGTGCCCGAGAAGTCCTCTTTGGCACACATGTAGAGGTAGTTGTGTTTCGTATGGTTCAGCACAGCATCCAGCCCGATGGGTGAGGGGATGCGTATGGGACCGGGAGGTAGTCCGGTGTTGAGATAGGTATTGTAGGGGGATTCTACTGCCAGATGGGCATTCGTAATTCTCCGCAAGCCGAAGTCCTGCAAGGCAAATTTGATGGTAGGGTCGGCTTGCAGAGGCATGCCGGTGTGCAGGCGGTTGATGTAGAGCCCTGCCACCATTGGTTTTTCGGGATTGTTGTTTGTCTCTTCCTCGACGATGGAGGCGAGGGTGCAGACTTCCGTCGGGGTCATTCCGATGGCGGTGGCTTTGTCTAAGCGTTCCTGGTTCCAGAACTTCTGGTGCTCTTTTTGCATTCTTTCGAAGAACTCTTCTGCACTCATGTCCCAATAGACTTGGTAGGTTTCGGGGATGAAGAGGCAGGGCAGGGTCTCTTTGTTGTATCCCAGTTTTTGTTGGAATGCGGAGTCGTTCATCAATCCGGCTATTTCGGTGGAGTCTATCATGAGCTGTTTGCCTACGCTGCGTGCCAGCCGGTCCAGTGTGCGTACGCTGCCGACGGTGAGGTTCGTAGGTTCTTGATATCCGCGGTACAGACGGCTGAATACGTGATATACGTTTTCCCCCGGCCGGATGGCGTAGCGTCCGGTGTGTATATTTTCGGAATATTTCTTGTATTGGGCCATCCAGCGGAAGCCGGTGAAGCTTCGAGGATGGCCTTGTTGTTCCACCTTATTATATATGGAGTCGGCGGTGTCGTCGCGGTCTATATAGATATAGACTGTCTTTTTCGGATGGAATTGCGGGGCAAACAGATAGTAGTATACTGTTCCTGCACAAGCTGCTCCAATAAGAATCAGTGCGACGAATGTTCCGATAATGATTTTCTTCTTTTCCATTTTGTTTTACTGCATCTTTAGTCGGGCAAAGTTAGTAAAAAATGGAGTGAAAACCATCAAGTCATATCAGTTAATTCGATAGCTGACAAAGGCTATGCGTTTGCTGTCCGGTGCCCATGAGTTGACATTGATGGTGCCTTGTCCACCGAAAAGCTTTAACAATGTCTTGGGTTCTCCACCGTTTGCGGGCATTAGGCGCAGCTCTACGTTCTTGTTTGCCAGGTGCTCTCCCGGTTCCAGGTCACCTTTGTAGTAGGTGATGAATACAACGGATTTTCCGTCAGGGGAGATGTGGGGGAACCAGGAGTTACGGGTTTCGTCAAAGGTCATCTGGGTCTGTTCGGAGCCGTCTGCCTTCATGCGCCAGACTTGCATGAGTCCGGTGCGTACGGAATTGAACCAGATGTATTGTCCGCAGGGGGAATATTCCGGTCCGTCATCCAGACCTTCGGCAGTGGTCAGGCGGGTTTCTTCACCTCCTTCCGCTGGGATGGTATAGACGTCATAGTTGCCGTTTCGTTCGGCGCAATAGGCAAGCTCTTTGCCGTCGGGGCTCCAGCCGTGGAGGTAGCTGGGAGCCATAGGTGTTATTAAACGGGGAGTGCCGCCCGTGATGGGAAGTGTATAAATGCGCGATTTATAGTCTTCTTTCGTCCCGTGGCTGATGGCTATCTGCTGTCCGTCGGCCGAGAGGACGTGGTCGTTGTTGCAGTTTTGGGCAAATCCGGTGTTTATCAGTTCCGGTTCGGCAGGCGAGGTGGGGGAAAGGCGGTAAAGCTTTCCGTCGCTGTTGTATAGCAGCCATTGCCCGTCGGGCGTCCAATTGGGAGCTTCAATCCGGTAGGGAAATTCTTTTACGACAGTCCGGTTACCGTTGGTTACATCCAGTATTTCGAGGACGCTGGTAATCTCGTTTTTTTGTTGAGCGGTTGCGGTCAGTGCAACAGTTGCAAAGAAGGGGATTAGATAGGGTTTCATGTTCATATCGTATTTAATAAATCTCCGCAAGATACATTTTTTATTGGAAACTACATAGTCGGAGCATGCTTTTTTCAGAGAGAATCTGTAGTGATGGTCGAATGCGTAGTGCTTATCATATGAATAGTTTCCGGTATTGCGCTGAATACCTTTGAGGGCTACGATAGATTATGTTTTTCCTTGCAGAGAATTATTCGTCCGACGGTTGTTGCTTATTCGTCCGACATCTGTTGCATTATCGTCCGACAGCTGTCGGACGATAATGCAACAGATGTCGGACGAATAATTCTTAGTAAATGTGGAAATAAAGCGTAGTAAGGCTAGCTCAAAATCTCTCAAACATCCATTCATCTACCTTCAGCTCCTTGCCTTTAAACACGAAATAAAGGTCGTGAATGCCGTCTTTGTCTGTGTCTATCTCTGTAGAGACAGTCTGCAAAGAGTCTGAATTGAAGGAGGTGGAAGCAGCGGGTTGGCGTTTCCACTGAAGAATTGGGGTGATTTTACCGGACGCGTGTCTTTCTTTCTTGAATCGGAAAGCGCCCACACATCGTTTCCTGCGGATATAGCCGCCAGCAGCAAAGCCGCTGTAAATAATTTGATTCTTTTCATTTGTTTATAGTATGTTATAGAAACCTATGGTAGCCTTTTGATTTTGGCTTGTGTTCTTCAATCACCTCAATCCTTTATTTAAGATTGAAAAATCGGGTTATTGAAAAGTTGCCGCAAATATTGGGAATTACTATGTATAATATAAGGTGTATTATGTTTTTAATAATGTGCCTATATGTTTCAAGTTATCATTGTAATCAGATGGTGCTGTTTTAAACTTGCTTTACTTGCTTTGGGATAATTATGCGGCTATGGATTAAACTGTTTGGAAGGGCATTATGTTTTATGCAAATATATTGGTAGAAGAGCGTTTTTTTATTCTAACGATTCTTGAAAAGAAAAAGCACTGATTATTCCAGATAATCAGTGCTTGAATATCGAGCCGCTAGCCAGACTTGAACTGGCGACCTACGCGTTACGAATGCGTTGCTCTACCAACTGAGCTATAGCGGCAATAAGCTTTTGTTTACGGGGTGCAAAGGTACATCTTTATTTGAAAAGGCAAAAAGAATCTCTGTTTTTTTTAGAAATATTTTAGTGGGATAATTTTCTATTTGAATGTCTTGAACTTTATTGCCATAAAAATTGGATAATAAAACGAAAAGAAGCATCTTTGTCGTAGGTCCTATAGCAAATAAGTCTGATACTGATTATGAATTTAAGAATCTATTATAAATATCTTTCTTCACGCATAGCGTCCAAATGGACGGTGCTGTTGGTAGATGTAATTATCGTTGTGATTTCCATGCTTTCTGCATGTTTTTTGCAATATAGGCTTTCGTCCGTATCTTATGAAATTTCTTTATATGTATGGCTGACCATTTGGGCTGTCTTGTGTAATATCTGTTTCTTTCATATTCTCCGTACTTATGTGGGTGTTATCCGTTTTTCCTCTTTTGTAGATATTTATCGTGTGTTTTGGAGTCTTACGATAAGCTATGTTGTACTGTTTTTAGGGAATTGCTGTTGGTCTGTTTCGGGGCTTGGAGAAACTTTGCCGAACAGCATTCTGTTTATGGCATATATGTTCACCTTCTCTCTGATGGCTTGTATGCGCATTGCTGTGAAGATGCTTTATGAAGCTATTGCTTTTGATGCACGTCATTGCGTGAATGTTTTTATTTATGGATTCCATGGGACTGGAGTCAATGTTGCAAAATCCTTGAGAGTTAGTCGTAATAATCATTATCGCCTGCGTGGCTTTATTTCGGACGAACCTGATATGATAGGTAAACATACGATGGGATGCAGGGTATATCCCAATGATGAGCAGCTGTTTGACCGTCTAAAGAAAAAGAAAGTGGATACAATCATTATCTCTCCAAGCAAGGTGTCGGATTTGGAAAATTCCGGAATGCTGGATAAACTGTTCTCTCATGATATTCATGTAATGACCGTTCCTCCCTTAAGCGATTGTATGGACGATGGACTGATAAAGGACATTCAAATAGAAGATTGGCTCCGTAGAGAACCGGTGCAAGTTGACATGCGTAAAATTACGGCCCATATCGAGGGGCGTAGAGTAATGGTTACGGGAGCGGCGGGAGCTGTAGGAAGGGAAATCGTTCGCCAGTTGGCTACACTGAATCCTTATCAGTTGATTCTGGTAGATCAGGCAGAATCCCCATTGTATGATGTACAGTTGGAATTGTCTGATCATTGGAAGAATCTGGAGGTCCGTGTATTGGTTGCAGATGTTGCTAACCGTACGCGTATGGAGGCTATATTTGAAGAAACACGTCCTCAACTTGTTTTTCATTCTGCTGCGTATAAGCATGTACAACTGATGGATGATTTTGTATCGGAGGCAATTCAAACGAATATATCGGGGACAGTGAATATTGCGGACCTGGCGGCAAAGTATAGAGTGTCCCGTATGGTTATGATATCTGCTGCTAATGCACGTCATCCGGAGAATGCTATGGAATATAGTAAGCGTGTGGCGGAAATATATGTGCAATCATCTGATTGCAGGTTGAAACGCGACACAAGGGAAACTGATATGTTCATAGTACGTTTGGGTGAGGTGTATCCGACGAATACTCATTGTTTGATTACCTTGTCTGAAGCTTGTATGCTCACCCTGGAAGTGGGAGTCATGGGGGATGGGGGAGAAGTGTACATTGTGGGAGGGCCTGGGGATGGACTTTTGGATTCTGTAATCGGTGAAAAGATAAAGCGTGAAAAGGCATCTGTTGATGATTATGAACATGTGCGGGAAGAAGTGCTGGCCTTGGTGCAACATAGTTATACTGAAAAAAAGGCTATTTTGATTGGACTAATGAAAAAAATAGTGCCAATTTTTCCGCTTTCTTCTACCCGATGAAAAGACGTGAAAGTGACAGCTTTTTAATGCTTTTTCTGAAACTTAGAGGTGGAATAAATGTATATTATAAAAATAATATATTACCTTTGTGCCCGATTTATATTTATTACAAGAACTCAAAAGATTAATCAGAATATCTTATGCGTAGATTAATAACACTATTCTTTTTGGTATTTACTTTGTCAGGGGTAGCTTTTGCTCAGCAGATGTCAGATGATCAGGTTGTTCAGTATGTAAAAAGCGCTCAGCAGATGGGCAAAAATCAAAAGCAGATTACTACTGAATTAATGCGGCGGGGAGTGACAAAGGAACAAGTTGAAAGAATTCAGAAAAAGTATGAAAACTCTAAATCTGGAAGTCCGCAGAGCAATACCCAAGATGAGAAGCGTTCTCGTCAACGTGGTGAAATGAGTGGCGTAGTCAAAGGGCTGCGTACAACTTCGGAAACTTATTCTGCCAGACAAACGGATGTTGCAGGGGATTCTTTACAAATGATGGATAATCGTTCCTTGTCTCAAGAGAAGGAAACAGAGGATCCGACTTCGCAAATTTATGGTCATAATATTTTTACTAACGATAATTTGACTTTCGAACCCAATGTGAATGTTGCTACTCCCGAGAATTATCGTCTGGGACCTGGTGACGAGGTGATTATTGATGTGTGGGGAGCTTCTGAAACAACGATTCGACAAACAATCTCTCCGGAAGGAAGTATTCTTGTGAATAATTTAGGACCGGTTTATCTGAGTGGCAAAACTGTAAAGGAAGCCAATAATTATTTGAAACAAGAATTTGCCAGAATATATTCTGGAGTAACCGGAAATGTTCCGTCTACCCAAGTTAAACTGACATTAGGAGAAATACGTTCTATTCAAGTAAACGTTATGGGTGAAGTTGTGGTGCCCGGAACTTATACCCTCTCATCATTTGCTTCCGTATTTCATGCTTTATATCGTGCAGGTGGTGTGAATCCGATTGGTAGTTTGCGCAGTATTAAAGTGATTCGCAATGGAAATACAATAGCGGATTTGGATGTTTACGATTTACTTATGAAAGGAAAAATGAAGGATGACATCCGTC
Organism: Bacteroides sp. AF39-16AC; assembly: GCF_003602735.1. Classification (NCBI taxonomy): domain Bacteria; kingdom Pseudomonadati; phylum Bacteroidota; class Bacteroidia; order Bacteroidales; family Bacteroidaceae; genus Bacteroides; species Bacteroides sp. AF39-16AC. Next base: position 171,417 of record NZ_QTLN01000004.1, read on the forward strand.
TGCAGGATGGTGATGTAATTCTTGTGGATCCTTACCAGTCACTGGTACAGATATTAGGTAAGGTAAAACGTCCGATGTTTTATGAAATGAAACCCACTGAAACCGTAGGTACATTATTGAAGTATTCAGGTGGTTTTACGGGTGATGCTTATAAGAAAGCATTACGTATAATCCGTAAAAGTGGACGTGAGCATCAAATTTATAATGTGGATGAGATGGATTATTCCGTATTCCGCGTAGATGACGGTGATAAGATAACGGTTGATTCCGTTTTACAGCGTTTTGAGAATCGTGTGGAAATCCGCGGTGCTGTATATCGTGAAGGTTTGTATCAGTTGGACGGTACGATGAATACAGTGAAGCAGCTGATTAAGAAAGCGGAAGGACTTCGCGGAGATGCATTCTTAAACCGTGCTATAATCGATCGTGAACTTGAAGACTTGTCGCATGAGGTTATACAAGTAGATGTGAAAGGTTTGCTGAACGGGACGGCTGCAGATATTCCTTTGCAGAAGAATGACATTTTATATATTCCAAGTATTCATGACTTGAAGGAAGAAGCTACACTTACCATTCATGGTGAAGTTGCCAATCCGGGTACATATCTTTATTCTGATAAAATGACAGTAGAGGATTTGGTGTTGCAGGCTGGTGGCTTGTTGGAGGCGGCGGCTACAACAAAGGTTGAAGTTGCACGGCGCATGAAAGATCCGAAGAGTACATCTTTCAGTACTACAGTAGGCCAGAATTTCTCTTTTGATTTGAAAGATGGCTTATTGGTGGGAGAAGGAAGCCAGGATTTCCATCTTGAGCCTTTTGATGAAATTTATGTTCGTAAGAGTCCGTCCTATTTTAAACAACAGAATGTTATGGTGGGTGGAGAAGTCCTTTTTAGCGGTAATTATGCACTATCGAAAAAGAATGAACGTTTGAGTGACTTGATAGCTAAGGCTGGTGGAGTAACTCCCGATGCTTATATAAAAGGAGCGCGTCTTATACGTAGGATGACCGAAGAAGAATTCCGCCGTAAGGAAGATGCTCTGCGTATGGCGCAAGCGGGAGGCGGAGATTCCATATCTGTAAAAAGATTGGATTTGTCCGATACCTATTCTGTAGGTATAAATCTGGGAGAGGCCTTGAAAAATCCTGGTTCAGATGCTGATATGGTGCTTCGCGAGGGAGATGTATTATTTGTTCCGGAGTACGTAAGTACAGTGAAAATCAACGGTGCTGTAATGTATCCGAATACAGTTTTATATAAAAAGGGTGAAAGCTTGAAATATTACATCAACCAGGCTGGTGGTTTTGGTAATGACGCCAAGAAACGCAAGGTCTATGTAATATACATGAATGGTACAGTTTCTCGTTTAAGAGCAGGAAACAAGAAAGCCATTGAACCAGGTTGTGAAATAATTGTTCCAAGTAAAGAACAGAAAAGGAAGATGACTACCACTGAAATTCTGGGAATGGGAAGTACGACAGCTTCTATTGCAGCGATGATTGCGACTATGGTTAATCTCTTTAAGTAATTTGAATTATGAGCGAAGAAAAAATACAAAACATAACCTCTCCACAACCTGAGGAACAAGAAATAGATTTGATAGAACTGGCCCAGAAAGTATGGGCTAGTCGCAAATTGGTTTTTAAGGCGTGTGGTATCGCTGCCCTTGTTGGACTGGTTGTTGCATTTAGTATTCCTAAGGAGTATTCTACAAGTGTGACGTTGGCTCCGGAGAGTGGTGGTAAATCTGGTGGCGGAAGTATGGGAGCCCTTGCAGCCATGGCGGGTATCAATTTGGGCACTTCTTCTGGTGAAGATGCTTTGTCACCCGAACTTTATCCTGATATTGTAAGTTCTACTCCTTTTCTGATTGAACTGTTCGATGTTAAAGTCAAGGATCAGAAAGCAAAAGTAGACACGACTTTATATGCTTATTTGAAAGAAGAACAGCGTTCTCCTTGGTGGAGTGCAATTTTCTCCGCTCCTTTTAAGGTGTTAGGATGGACATTGTCTTTGTTTAAGGATGAACCGGAAGAGGGGGATGCAAAGCTGGATCCTTTTCGTCTTACTAGAGATGAGTCTGCCATTGCAGATGCTTTAAGTAAACGTATCTCTGTTTCCGTAGACAAAAAGACAGGTGTGACAACCTTGTCTGTTACTATGCAGGATCCTTTGATATCTGCTTCGCTGACGGATACCGTGATGCATTGCCTGCAGAACTACATCACAGATTATCGAACTAATAAAGCTCGTCATGATTTGGCATTTACCGAAAAACTTTATGGAGAAGCAAAGGCCAGTTATGAGTCTGCCCAGAAGAAATACGCAAATTTTGTAGATGCAAACCAGAATATAATATTGCTGAGTTATCGCGCAGAGCAAGAGCGTTTACAGAATGAAATGAATTTAGCCTATCAAGTATATACACAAGTGTCTCAACAATTGCAGATGGCAAGAGCTAAGGTGCAGGAGATTACACCGGTATATACGGTTGTCCAGCCGGCTACGGTACCTTTGAAGCCTGCAAAGCCCAATAAATTGATGATTTTGATCGGCTTCATGTTCTTGGCAGGTGTCGGCAGTGTGGGATGGATATTATTTGTAAAAGATTTATTAAAGGGATGGAAAAAGCAAACAATATGATGACGGATAATGATATGATGTGCTGGCATGCATTGTACACAGCACCCAAGTCTGAACATAAGTTGATGCAGCGTTTGAATGCTGCGGGATATACTACATATTGCCCGATGCAGGCTGTGTTTGTAAAATGGAAAGGGCATACCCGGAAGGTGATTACTCCTCTTTTTTCCGGATGTTTGTTTGTTGCCGGTAATGTGTCGGAAGTTACCTCATTGGCTTCCTTGCAGAAGGCTGCTATATTAGTAAATAATGAAGGAAAAAGTTTGTCTATTGAGGCGTGCAAAGCAGAACTTCCTGCCAAGTTTGCCCAATTGCTGAAGTTATGATGAAGCTGATAACAGAAGAGCTGCTGGATACCGTTACTTCACGAGCTAAGGAGAACTCCCGTTTACGTATGAATTATAATTTTCATGCGTCTATGGATGCTCCTATTCATCGGTTGCTGAATGCTTTGGAACCGGGAACTTATCTTCCTCCTCACCGTCATACAGATAAGGAAGAAACTTATCTGGTTTTGCGTGGAAGTCTGCTGGCATTTTTTTATGATGATGCCGGTAATGTAACAGATAAGGTATGCCTCAATCCTTCGGAAGGTAAATATGGTCTGGAGATTCCTTCTAATACATGGCATAGTATTATTGCCTTGGAGTCAGGTACTGTTATTTTTGAAATTAAAAAAGGCCCATATCAGCCTCTACCCTCAGAGGATTTGGCTTCGTGGGCTCCTCAGGCTTCTGATGTGGAGGGAATAAAGGCTTTTATGAAGCGGATGTTGGAGCTTTAACATTTTCCCCGATAAACCCATAAGAAAGCCTCCCGATATATTTTATTGTATACCGGGAGGCTTCTTTATGTACCATGTTATTAGTCAAACAGGCTCTTGAACTTTTTGAATATTTTCTCTTTAATCGAAGTGTTCGGCTTGAAGTTATCCGATTCTTCCATCTCCTCCAATGCTCTCTTCTCATCCTTGCTCAGCGTTTCGGGTACATATACGCTGACATTTACCAGCAAATCTCCCGTGCCGTACCCGTTCACGTTGGGTAAACCTTTGCCGCGCAGGCGGAGTACTTTTCCCGGTTGCGTACCTGAGTCAATTTTTACTTTCACCTTTCCATCAATCGTGGGAATTTCTACCGCACCACCCAAGGCTGCTGTCGGGAAGCTGAGGAGCAGATTGTAAATCAAGTCATTTTCGTCGCGTATCAGGTTCGGGTCTTGTTCTTCCTCTACAAGAATCAGCAGGTCTCCCGGCACGCCGTTGTGCTTGCCTGCGTTTCCTTTTCCTCCCATAGAGAGTTGCATACCTTCTGCAACGCCTTTCGGAATTTTTACGGTTACTACTTCTTCACCGTATACAATGCCTTCACCGGCACACTCCTTACACTTGTTCTTGATGATTTTGCCCTCACCGCCACACGTCGGGCAGGTGGTTCTTGTCTGCATGGTGCCGAGTATGGTTTGCTGGTTACGGATTACCGTGCCGCTGCCGTTACAAGTCGGGCAGGTCTCTGAACCACCGTCACCTTCGGCTCCCGTACCATGACAGTGGGTACAAGGCACGTATTTCTTCAGTTTGAATTTCTTTTCCACGCCGGTAGAGATTTCCTTGAGGTTCAGTTTCACCTTGACACGCAGGTCCGAACCACGGTAACGGCGTTGTTGTTGTGCTCCACCGCCTCCGCCGAAACCTCCAAAACCGCCGAAACCTCCACTGTGTCCGCCAAAGATGTCACCGAACATGGAGAAGATGTCGTCCATGGACATGCCTCCACTGAAGCCGCCGAACGGACCACCATTACCGGCGGCACCACCCAGTCCGGCATGACCAAACTGATCGTAGCGGGCACGCTTGTCCGGATTGCTTAGTACGTCGTATGCCTCTGCCGCTTCCTTGAATTTCTCTTCGGCTGTTTTGTCGCCCGGATTCTTGTCCGGATGATATTGGATGGCTTTCTTGCGATAGGCTTTCTTTATTTCTTCTACCGTTGCTGTCTTTTCGACTTCCAATACTTCGTAGTAATCTCTTTTTTCCATACAGTTTTATGTTATTCTCCGACTACCACTTTGGCATGACGGATCACTTTGTCGTTTAGAATGTAACCGGTTTGTACACAGTCCAGAATTTTGCCTTTCAGTGCTTCATTGGGTGCCGGAATCACGGCGATGGCTTCGTGATAGTCTGTATCGAGCGGTTGTTCCTTTGTCTCTATTACCTTAACGCCGTTTTGTCCCAATACAGACATGAACTTGTTGTAGATAAGTTCAACGCCTTCTTTTACGGCGGCTACGTCGGTGGCTGTCTCCATGTTTTTGAGGGCGCGTTCAAAGTCATCCACAATGGGTAGGATACTGCTGATACTCTTTTCACCACCGTTCAGGATGAGTTCTGCTTTCTCCTTCATGGTACGTTTGCGGTAATTGTCAAACTCGGCAGACAAGCGCAGGTATTTGTCCTTCTGCTCTTCAATCTGTTCATTGGCCTTTTCCAGTTCCTGGGCGAGCTTTTCTTCTTCTGTCAGGGGAGCTTCGTTTTCTTGTGAAGTTTCTTGTCCGACAGTTTCTTCGTCACATTCGTTAGGGGTAGCTTGAGTTTTCAGCTCCTCTTCCTGGTTGTTTTCTTTTTCTTTCGGATTCATATTGTTATGCTTATTATTCTTGTAAAATGATTTAGCTTTCATTGCTGTTAAGGGTTTAAGTTAATACGATATTAGTGCTCCAGCAAAAACTTTGCCAAAACGGATATTTTTGCCGAAAACGCTGCAAAGGTAATACTTTTATGTCAGATTGACAGCGCTTCTCTGTGTCTATTCATGGAAAAATAACTATCTTTGCACTCGCAATTCGCAGACTAATAGGTATTAAATAGTAAATTGTAAATAAATAAATCGTAAATATAAAGATGATTACAGTCTCTAATGTCTCAGTACAGTTTGGTAAAAGAGTGTTGTTCAATGACGTAAACCTGAAGTTTACAAGTGGTAACTGTTACGGTATCATCGGTGCCAACGGCGCCGGAAAATCTACTTTCCTGAAAACGATTTCCGGGGAGCTGGACCCTACGACGGGCTCCATCATGCTGGCTCCGGGAGAGCGTCTTTCCGTTTTGAGCCAGGACCACTTTAAGTGGGATGCTTTTACGGTGATGGACACGGTGATGATGGGACACACGGTGTTGTGGGATATCATGAAGCAGCGTGAAGTGCTGTATGCCAAAGAGGATTTCACAGACGAGGATGGGCTGAAGGTTTCCGAATTGGAAGAGAAATTTGCCGAGTTGGACGGCTGGAATGCCGAAAGCGATGCTGCCGCCTTGTTGAGTGGTTTGGGTATCAAGGAAGACAAGCATTATCTGTTGATGGGTGAGTTGAACAACAAAGAAAAGGTGCGTGTCATGCTGGCGCAAGCTCTCTATGGAAATCCTGATAACTTGCTGCTGGACGAGCCTACCAATGACTTGGATATGGAGACCGTGACTTGGCTGGAAGAGTACCTCTCCAACTTTGAGCATACGGTGCTGGTGGTAAGCCACGACCGTCACTTCCTCGACTCCGTTTGTACGCATACGGTGGACATCGACTACGGAAAGATTAACCTCTTTGCCGGTAACTATAGCTTCTGGTACGAGTCCAGCCAGCTGGCGCTCCGTCAGCAGCAGAACCAGAAGGCAAAGGCCGAGGAGAAGAAGAAAGAGCTGGAAGAGTTTATCCGCCGATTCAGTGCCAATGTGGCAAAGAGCAAGCAGACTACCAGCCGCAAGAAGATGTTGGAGAAACTGAATGTAGAAGAAATCAAGCCGTCATCACGTAAGTATCCGGGCATCATCTTTACGCCCGAACGCGAACCGGGTAATCAGATTCTGGAAGTTTCCGGTTTGACGAAAACGCTGGAAGATGGTACGGTGCTGTTCCGCGACGTCAACTTCAACGTAGAGAAGGGAGACAAGATTGTATTCCTTTCGCACGACCCGCGTGCCATGACCGCCCTGTTCGAGATTATCAACGAGAATATGAAACCGGATGCAGGTACTTTCAACTGGGGTGTGACTATCACCACCGCTTACCTGCCGCTGGACAATACTGCATTCTTTAATACAGACCTGAATCTGGTGGACTGGTTGAGCCAGTTCGGTGAAGGCAATGAAGTCTATATGAAGAGCTTCCTGGGACGTATGCTGTTCTCCGGCGAGGAGGTGCTGAAGAAAGCAAGCGTATTGTCGGGAGGTGAGAAGATGCGTTGCATGATTGCACGTATGCAGCTGCGCAATGCCAATTGCTTGATTCTGGATACACCTACCAATCACCTCGACTTGGAGTCTATCCAGGCATTCAACAATAACTTGAAGACCTATAAGGGCAATATCCTTTTCTCATCCCACGACCACGAGTTCATTCAGACGGTTGCCAACCGTATCATCGAATTGACTCCGAACGGTATTATCGACAAGATGATGGAGTATGACGAATACATCACTTCAGACCACATCAAGGAGTTGCGTGCACGTATGTACGCAACAAAGTGATAACGGAAGCTAAGGACTAAATAAGCATATTTTAAATCGTTCCATCATGAGGAAAAAATCGTTCCACCATGGTGGAACGATTTTTTCACCACGGTGGAACAATATTTCTGCCATGATGGAACGATTCTTCTTTCATATCTTTTTTGTTTAATAAAGGCTTGTGCGATATTGAAAAAAAGAAGAAGGTGTGTTAGAATGATTTTTAGCTATCATTCTAACACACCTTCTTTTGCTATTAAAAGAGTCTCTTTGTTCTTATTAAGGCGGGGAATAGTCTGGGTTATTGTTTCTCCTTATATATAATTTTGCCTTGGCTTTCGCCGAAAAGGTTGTCGCCCAGCGTGGTAATCTTATTCCCCGTGGCAAGCACATAGCGCAGGTTGTCGCATCCCATAAATGCTCCGTACTCAATGGCGGTTACACTAGCAGGAAGCACCAGCGTGCCGCACAAACGACCGCAGCCACTGAATGCACGCTGTCCGATGCTTCTAAGCTCTTGCGGGAGCCGTACGTTCAGCAGATACTTCTTTTGGGTGAAAGTATAGTCGGGAATTGCAGTGGCATTACTGTTGGTCATGTCGATGGAAACCAGATTGGGCATATAGTCGCGTATCAATGTGAAGTCGGCTTCGTCCATTTTTCCTTCAACGGTCAGAAAGTTAACGTCTTTGGGCTGAAATCCGGCTCTTAACAGTTCGCTGGCAAGGCTGCCCATTTTACCAATCTGCACATTTACTGTCAGTGGTTCTCCTTCAATGAATGCAAAGGTCTCCCATTTCTTTTTGGTACGGTAGGAGTCACTGCATCCCAATGGAACAAATATGGCTGTAACGCTATCGGCCAATGCTTCGGACAACAGATTGGGAGCCGTTTTCTTCCGTATCTGGCATATCTTGAGATTTTTGCATCCCTTAAAGGCAGCATCTTCGATGTTCTTGGTCTTGTCGGAAAGGATAATCCTGGTCAGCGTCTCCTTACCTACAAATGTACTGTTGTCCATTTGCTTGCAGAAGGCATATGCCGGAATGCAATTGGCAGGATATACATAAAAACGGTTTGGATAAGTCCCGTTCTTGCCTGCATACATGCTGATGGAGGCATTGGAAATGTCCAGCAGTTGCAGGTTTTTGAATTCATCCCGTAGATGCCTGAAATCTACGGCATTCAGCTTGCCCTGCAGGGTCAGTTGGGTGATTTCATTGGCTTCCGCTTCTGTCGTCAGTTCCACCAGGGTGCCGGGTTTGGCCACGTAGTATCTTTGGGATTTTTGTGCCGAGGCATTCAGCATTAACGCCAGTCCGGCAACGGCTAAAAGTATTTTTCTAAGTTTCATGTTTGTCGATTCCAGATTGATTTTTCAAATATAAGAAGAAACCGGCAGGAATACGTGAAGTTTTTTCTTTTTATTATTATTTTTGTCGGATATTAATCAAAATGAGATACAAATGGAGACGGAAGAAACGGTGAAGGAAGAGTGTGTTGCTATGAGTAAAACAAAACGTGTTTGGCTGGCATTCGTTGATATAGTACTGTTTACTGTACTTTTTATGATTTTTCTGTTTTTGTTTGCCATACCTTTTGCGATTGCTTTCCCTGAGTTGAAGACACAAGCTGGTGGGATGAGCGTCTATTTAATGATGTTGAATGAAGTCTTGATGTTGGCCAGTGGGCTTATTGCCGCTTGTATGGTGCTGGGCTTCAGGAAGCTTCCTTTTTCGGGCTTGGGCTTGTCTTTGAAGGGATGGGGCAGAAGCCTGCTGAACGGAGCTTTGTTTGTCGTGTTCTTGTATGCGGTTGGTTTTGGCTTGTCTTTATTGTTGGGGGCTGTGGAAGTGGCAGGGAGCTTGTTTTCTCCCATTTCGTTGTTGTCGAGTCTTTTGCTTTATTTTTTAGTGGCAGTTACGGAAGAAGTTATTGGACGCGGTTTCATTTTAGGGCGTATGCTGGATGGAGGCGTCAATAAGTTTGTGGCATTGCTTATCTCTGCGGTGTTATTTTCGTTGATGCATCTTTTCAATCCCAGCTTTGCCTTCGTCCCGTTTTTGAATATCATGCTGGCGGGTTGTTTCTTGGGAGCTTCCTATATATACACGCGCAACCTCTGTTTCCCCATTGCCTTGCATTGGTTCTGGAACTGGATTCAAGGTTCTGTTTTGGGATATAAAGTCAGTGGAAATGAATTTAGCAATGAGAATCTGCTGATTCTTCACTTTCCGGAAGAAAATCTGATAAATGGAGGAACTTTCGGGTTCGAAGGCTCTATTCTGTGTTCACTACTTTTAGTGCTTGGTACAGTAATTATCTTAAGACACTATTATAAGGGATTAGTGATTAGGGATTAATGATTAATGATTAATACGGAAACCATTAACCACTAATCCCTAATCATTAATCCCTAATTCTGTTCCACTCCTTTCATTGTCAGCTGTATGCGTTTCCGGTCCATATCTATGCTGAGTACCTTTACGCGTATATGTTGATGAATGGACACTACTTCATTAGGGTCTGATATGAATCTGTCGGCGAGTTGGGAGAGGTGTACCAGTCCGTTTTCCTTGATGCCTATATCGACAAATGCGCCGAAGTTGGTGATGTTTCCTACGATGCCGGGCAATTCCATGCCTTCGCGTAGGTCGTTGATGGTGCGCACGTTCTTATCAAATTCAAATATTTTTATCGGTCCGCGTGGGTCACGTCCGGGCTTGTCCAGCTCTTGCAGGATGTCTTTCAGTGTCGGCATGCCCACGGTGGGGGAGAGGTAGCGTTCCGGATTAATCTTCAGGCGCAGCTCCAGGCTGGCTATCAGCTCGGCTACGCTGCAACCCAAGTCCTTTGCCATTTGTTCTACGATGCAATAGCTTTCCGGGTGTACGGCAGTATTGTCCAGCGGATTCTTTGCCTGCGGAATGCGTAGGAAGCCGGCACATTGCTCAAACGCCTTGGCACCCATACGAGGTACTTTCATCAGTTCCTTGCGCGAGGTGAAGGCACCGTTTTCGGCACGATAGTTCACAATGTTCTGTGCCAGTTGCGGACCCAATCCCGAGATATAGGTCAGTAGATGGCTGCTTGCGGTGTTCAGGTTGACACCTACCAAGTTTACACAGTTTTCTACGGTCTGGTCCAGTGATTTTTTCAGCTTGGTTTGGTCTACGTCATGCTGGTATTGCCCCACACCAATAGATTTCGGGTCAATCTTTACCAACTCTGCCAGCGGGTCCATCAGTCGTCTGCCTATGGACACAGCACCGCGTACGGTGACGTCGTAGTCGGGAAACTCGTCCCGTGCAATTTTAGAGGCCGAATAGATGGAAGCTCCCTGCTCGCTGACGATGAATATCTGTATGTCGCGGTTGAAGCGCTGATGTTTCAAGAACTCCTCCGTTTCGCGGCTGGCTGTTCCGTTACCTATGGCTACAGCATCTATCTTATAAGACTCTATCATCATTTGCAGCTTGGCAAATGCCTCTTTCTGCTTGCTGACCGGAGGGTGGGGGTAGATGTTCTCATTGTGGAGCAGATTTCCTTGTGCATCGAGGCACACGACTTTACAACCCGTACGAAATCCGGGGTCTATACCCATCACACGCTTTTGCCCCAGTGGTGAAGCCAGCAACAACTGACGGAGGTTTTCGGCAAATACCTTGATGGCTTCCTCATCAGCACGTTCCTTACTTTGCGTGGCGAATTCCGTCTCTATGGATGGCTTCAATAGGCGTTTGTAGGAATCCTGCACGGCTTCCGCCACTTGCTGTCCGCAGGGGTTGTTGCTCCGCACGAATTGGCGTTCCAGCCGTTCCACGCACTCCTCATCGTCTGGGCTGATGCTGACTTTCAGCAGGCCTTCCGCTTCGGCACGCCGGATGGCGAGCAGGCGGTGGGAGCTGCATCGCTTCAACGATTCGGAGCAATCGAAGTAGTCGCGGTATTTGGTCGCTTCCTCTTCTTTGCCTTTCACCACCTTGGCGGTCAGTGTGCCTTGGCGGGCAAATGCGTTGCGCACGCTGTTTCGGGCACGTTCGTCTTCGCTAACATGCTCGGCTATGATGTCACGGGCACCTTTCAGTGCATCTTCCACGTTCTTCACGTCTCCTTTCACGTAATTGGCGGCGCGTTCCTCCGGATGAGGCTCACGTTGCAGCATCAGCAGGGTGGCGAGGGGTTCCAGTCCTTTTTGACGGGCTGCTTCGGCACGTGTTTTCCGTTTGGGCTTGTAGGGGAGGTAGATGTCCTCCAGTAGGGTATTGTCCCAAGTCTCCTCGATGCGCTTCTGAAGTTCGGCGGTCAGTTTACCTTGTTCCTGTATGGTGTTCAGGATGGTTTCTTTACGTTTGGCGGTTTCGCTCAGTTTCTCATATTGCGTCTGGATAGCTTCAATCTGCACTTCGTCCAGTCCTCCCGTTGCTTCCTTGCGGTAACGGCTGATGAAAGGGATTGTCGCTCCGTCTTCCAGCAGGCCGAGGGTCTGGCTTATTTGTCTTTCTGATATGCCGAGAGCGGCAGATATCATTCGATGAAAATCTTGTATCATTTTGTATCTCATTTTATAATAGGTGCCAAAAGTACAAAAAAACAATTGTTGTTTTTTCTTTAGGTTCCAACTTTTATCTATATTTGTCAAAGCTATGGAGCAATTAAACGAATCAATCAATTGAAACACATATATCGTACAATATTACCATGCATGGTAGCGCTTTTCTGTTGCCTTTTGCCCGCTTTTTCTATTACGGGAGAGCATCCGGTACTGATTATCAGTTCCTATAATCCGGATGCCGGCCGTACTTCCGGCAACATCTCCGACTTTATGGAGGAGTTCCAACGCCTGGGCGGGACAAACACCATCGCATTGGAGAACATGAACTGCAAGAGTTTTTCCGAATCCCCTCTTTGGGAGAGGAGAATGGCTGAGCTGTTGGCTAAATATCAAGGTGATAAAAGTCCGGCGCTGATTGTACTTATAGGGCAGGAAGCCTGGGCTGCCTATCTTTCTCTGGAAGACTCCATATGCGGCAATACTCCGGTAGTGAGTGCACTGTCCAGCCGGAACGCCATATTGCTGCCGGGTGATACCGTTGACCTGAAGACCTGGATGCCCGAATCCGTCGACTTCTTCACGGATTTCCCCAGTTCGCCTATCAAGGCTGGCTTCGTTTATGAGTATGATGTGGAGGCCAACATCAATATGATAAAGCAGATGTATCCCGGCACCAAGAATATCGCTTTTGTCTCAGACAACAGTTATGGCGGCGTTGCCATGCAAGCCTATGTAGTGAAGGAGATGCAGAAGTTTCCGGAACTCAACCTGATTCTGCTGGACGGACGCGTCCATACCATATATACCATTTGTGACAGATTGTATGAGTTACCGGAAAATACAGCTATATTGATGGGGACATGGCGTGTGGACATGAACGATGGTTACTTCATGCGGAATGCAACCTACGCCATGATGGAAGCAGCTCCCACTTTGCCCACTTTCTCGCTCAGTTCCGTAGGCTTGGGATATTGGGCTGTGGCAGGTGTCGTTCCTGCCTACCGTGCTTTGGGCAAGGAGATGGCAAGACAGTCCTACCGCCTGCTGACCACCTCGCAGGATAGTGAGACCCATATGGAAATCATTCCGAATGAGACCATACTGGACGGTAAACTTGTGAAGGAAAAGAAACTGAATATCACCGGCCTTCCGCAGCCGGTAAAGATGCTGAACGTAACCCCTTCTTTCTACGAACAGTACAAGTATCATATCTGGTCGGTCGGTGCTGTTCTGTTGGTGCTGTTGGGCGGTTTGTTCGTTTCCCTTTACTTTTATTATCATACAAAGAAGTTGAAGGATGAACTGGAGGTATCCGAAGGTGCCTTGCGCGAAGCAAAGGACCGTGCCGAAGAATCCAGCCGCCTGAAGAGTGCTTTCCTTGCCAATATGAGCCACGAAATCCGTACTCCATTGAATGCGATTGTGGGCTTCTCGGACGTGCTGTCTGCCGGAGGAGCCTCGGAAGAAGAACAGCGTGGCTATTTCGAGATTATCAGGACCAACTCTGATTTGCTGCTTCGGCTAATCAATGACATATTGGATGTGTCCCGTTTGGAGGCCGACCGCGTCATCCTTTCTTTGGAGAGCTGCAATGTAGTGCAGATATGCCAGCAGGTAGTAGCTTCCGTGGCCCAGGCACGCAGGTCGACCAATCAATTCTTATTTGAGTGTGAACGTGAGGTAGTGGAGATGCGGACGGATGTGCAGCGTTTACAGCAGGTTGTGATAAATCTGCTTTCCAATGCGGACAAGTTTACAAAAGAAGGCACGATAACCTTGAAGCTGGAACTGGATACAGCAGGGAATGTAGCAGTATTTTCGGTGACCGACACCGGTTGCGGCATTCCTTTGGACAAACAGAAACGGGTATTCGAACGTTTCGAGAAGCTGAACGAATATGTGCAGGGAACCGGCTTGGGCCTGTCCATCTGTAAGCTGACCGTTGAGAAGTGGGGCGGCGAGATTTGGATAGATCCTGCCTATACGGATGGAGCGCGGTTTATGTTTACCCACCCTATGAACTTATAAAAACCGACAAGAAATAAGGATATATAATGAAAAGATTTAGTTGTTTTTTTATCTGGATTTTTGTCCTGACAAGCATACTGCCTGCGCAGGAAAGAGAGGTGAAACTGAAAGTCGTACAGACCAGTGATATACACGGCAACTACTATCCCTACGACTTTATACGCCGCCGGGAGGCAACCGGCAGTCTGGCACGTGTGCATGCTTTGGTGCAAAAAGAACGTGAGGCTTATGGCGAAAACCTGATTCTTTTGGACAATGGCGACATTCTGCAGGGACAGCCCACAGCCTATTATTATAATTACATAGATACCGTTGCCCCTCATCTGGCAGCGGAGATGATGAATTTCATGGGGTATAATGCCGGTAATATGGGTAACCATGACGTAGAGACCGGCCGTACCGTTTTCGACCGTTGGGCAGGTGACTGCCGTTTTCCGATATTGGGTGCCAATATTGTGGATACTGCTACCGGAGAAACCCATTTCAAACCCTATGAGGTGCTGGAACGTGACGGAGTGAAAATTGTGGTTCTCGGTATGATAACTCCTGCCATCCCCGTATGGCTTTCAGAGAATCTGTGGAAAGGGCTGCGTTTCGACGATATGGAGGAGACTGCCCGCAAATGGATGAAGATTATCCGTGAGCAGGAAAAGCCTGATTTGGTTATCGGTATGTTCCATGCCGGCCAGGATGCCCAGCTGATGGGAGGCAAGTATCGCGAAAACGCTTCGGTGGAAGTGGCGTGCAACGTGCCGGGATTCGATATTGTCCTGATGGGGCACGACCATGCGCGCGAATGCAAGAGGGTGTGCAACATAGCCGGTGACTCGGTACTGGTGATGGACCCTGCCAGCAACGGTGTTGTTGTGAGTAATGTGGATATAACCTTGAAACTGCGTGATGGTAAAGTTATAGACAAGAAGATAGACGGCATACTGTCCGATACGCAAGACTACGGCGTCAGCGAAGAGTTCATGCAACGCTTTGCCCCCGAAAATGAAGCTGTGCAGAATTTTGTTTCCAAGAAAATTGGTTCCTTTACCGAGACTATCTCCACACGTCCTGCCTATTTCGGTTCTTCCGCTTTTATAGACCTTATCCACGAATTGCAGTTGGCAATCAGCGGAGCGGATATTTCTTTTGCGGCTCCTTTGTCCTATGATACGGAAATCCGTAAAGGAGACATTTTTGTGAACGATATGTTCAATCTGTATAAGTACGAAAATATGCTTTACACCATGCGTCTGACGGGGAAGGAGATACGCGATGCCTTGGAGATGTCGTATGATTTGTGGACCAATCGGATGAAGTCTCCGGACGACCATATCCTTCTCTTCCGTGAGAAGCGCCGCGAAGGTGCTACGGATAGGGCCTCATTCAAGAATTTCAGCTTCAACTTCGATTCTGCGGCGGGTATTATCTACACGGTGGATGTGACCAAGCCGGATGGGGAGAAGGTAGCCATTCTCAGTATGGCAGACGGTACCCCGTTCGATATGGATAAAATGTATAAGGTAGCGGTGAATTCTTATCGCGGAAACGGTGGCGGCGAATTGCTGACAAAGGGTTCCGGCATCTCGCAGGATGAATTGAAGGAGCGCATCATCCACTCTACGGATAAGGACTTACGCTATTATCTGATGCAGTACATCGAGCGAAAGAAGGTGATTGAACCGCGTGCGCTGAATCAGTGGAAGTTTATTCCCGAAGAATGGGTGGCTCCGGCTTCCATGCGTGATTATGAGTTCTTGTTTGGCAAAGTTAAAGAATAATTCACTATCTTTGCGGCTCAGAATCTATAATGTAAGTTTTTGGACGTGAAGCAGAAGAAAAAAAATATAGGCGCATTGAGCTTGCTGGTACTGTTTATCATGTACCAGGCAAGCATCACCGCGTTCACTCACGTCCATTATGTGAATGGGGTGATGATAACGCACTCGCACCCTTTTCATGGCACACACTCTCACTCCCAGACTTCCCTTCTGGTCATCGGGCATTTGTCGGCATTCTACTCTTCCGGGGTGGATGTGTATGAGGTTCAGCACCCGATGCGTCCTTTGCTGGCCATGCTCAGAGCCAAACCGGCAACACCTACTGTTAAGGGGGAAGTGATACGTACCCTTTCCCTTCGCGCTCCTCCCGCTCTTTTTTCATAGTCATTAGGTTTAAAAACGCCTGGATTTTTTGTATGTAGATACCAGGCATTTTAGTCTCGAAGTCCGGCATTTCAGTGAACGAAGTGCGGCATCTCGGATGATTATCTTTTTTCAGACTTGAATTATTTTTTTTATTTAGAGCGCTAATTTGATGAAACAATACATTTTGGCGTTGGTACTTGCAGTGGTAAGTGCCAGCGTAGCTTTTGCCGTAAATCCTATAAAAGAAGGCAATATGATTTCCGGCCATGTGATAGTGAAAGGTACGGAGGAAAATATACCGTATGCCACGGTTTTGATTATCGGCAGTGGTCAGGGAACGGTTTCCAATGAAGAAGGACAATTTGAGTTCCGCAAGTTTCCGGCGGGAAAATACAAGCTCCGTGTGTCGGCAGTGGGTTACAAGACCCAAGAGAAGGAGGTGACGGTGAGCAAGGACTTTACTGCCGTCATACATTTCCCGATGGAAGAGGAGAGTTTCATGACCGATGAAGTGGTGGTATCCGCCAACCGCAACGAGGTAAGCCGCAAGGCAGCTCCGGTAGTTGTAAATGTGATGAGTACCAAATTGTTCGAGATGGTCAACTCCACCGACCTTGCCAAGACACTGAACTACCAATCGGGCTTGCGTGTGGAGAACAACTGCCAGAACTGTGGTTTCCCCCAGGTGCGCATCAATGGCTTGGAAGGTCCGTATTCGCAGATATTGATAAACAGCCGTCCCATCATCAGTGCATTGAGCGGTGTGTACGGATTGGAGCAAATCCCCGTGAACATGATTGAACGGGTAGAAGTGGTGCGTGGCGGAGGCTCTGCCTTGTTTGGGGCCAATGCTGTGGGAGGAACTATCAATATTATAACCAAAGACCCCATCAACAATTCCTTTCAGGTATCGAGCATGTTCTCCAATATGGACGGCAAGTCCTGGGAGCAATATATGGGTGGCAATGTGTCGCTGGTTGCCAAAGATAACTCTTACGGCATTGCCTTTTATGAGAGTTACCGCAACCGCAACCCCTACGACCGCGATGGCGATGGCTTTTCCGAGCTGGGCAAGCTGAACATGAATACTTTCGGCTTCCGCGCCTATTACCGTCCTACGCATTTCAGCCGCATCAATCTGGAATACCATACCACCAACGAACTTCGTCGCGGAGGCAACAAATTCGATTTGCAGCCGCACGAGACGGACATCACCGAGCAGACCAAGCATATCATCAATAGCGGAGGCGTGAGTTATGATTTGTTCTGGAAAGAGTACAAGCATAAGATTTCGGCTTACACCTCCATCCAGCACACCGACCGCAACAGCTACTATGGTGCCCAAAAGAACATGAATGCCTACGGCAAGACGAAAGACCTGACCTGGGTTGCCGGCGGCATGTATGTGGGCAATATGGACAACTGCTTCTTTGCCCCCGCCACCTTCACCGGCGGACTGGAATATCAGAACAACTCCCTGCACGACATCATGACCGGCTATCATCGTGACATGGAGCAGGATGTCCGCATTGCCAGCGCCTTCGTGCAGAATGAGTGGAAGATGAACGTACTGACCATGCTGGTCGGCGCCCGCCTGGACAAACACAACCTGATAGACAAGCTTATTTTCAGCCCCCGCGTCAACCTGCTCTACAAGCCGGCAGATGATTTTCAGGCACGCTTGACTTACTCTACCGGTTTCCGCGCTCCGCAGGCATACGATGAGGACTTGCACGTGACGGCAGTAGGCGGCAAGGGAGTCCAAATCAAACTCGCCGATAACCTGAGTGAAGAACGCTCCAACAGTTACAGCGGTTCGGTGGACTGGACCGCCCATCTGGGTCACTGGCAGGCAAACATCCTGGTGGAGGGTTTCTATACAGACCTGCGCCACGTCTTTGTGCTCGAAGATATCGGCAAGAACGAAGTAGGGGATGTCATCAAGGAGCGCCGCAACGGAAACGGCGCACGCGTATACGGTGCCAATCTGGATGCGAAGATTGCCCACGGCAAGGAGGCGCAGTTCCAGCTCGGCTTCACGGCGCAGCGCAGCCGCTACACCCATGAAGAAGCCTGGACAAAGGTGGACGGCAAAGACCTTACCACCAAGCGCATGCCCCGTACACCGGACTATTACGGGTACTTCACTTTCTCCTCGGCACCGGTGAAGAATTTCGACTTCTCCCTTTCCGGCACTTATACGGGAAAGATGATTGTGCCGCACTACGCACCGGAAGATGCTCCCGAGGGTGCCTTCTGCAATATCACCTCGGACCGCATGGAGCATACCCCCCAATTCCTGGACCTGAATGTGAAGCTGAACTACACCTTTGTGCTTCACGACCATATCAAGCTTCAGTTGAATACGGGTGTACAGAATATCTTCAACAGTTTCCAGAAAGACCTGGATAAAGGGGAATTCCGCGATGCGGGCTATTTCTACGGACCTACGCAGCCGAGAACCTTCTTTGTCGGCTTCAAGATAATGAACTAAAAGTTTCCATTTAAGGATTTTTAGAGCTAAATTCCGCAAAATAGTCCTACATTTGTCGCCAAAGCACAAAAACCATGGATACTAAGAGAATACGAAATGTAGATATTTCCCAGATACATCATTTGCCGATGATCGATTTCATCGGCAATGATTTTGCTATTTTTGATGACATCAAGGACATGTCTTTGAGCTCTTATCCCACCCGTTTGAATGCTGCTTGCCTGACTGTCTGCCTGAAAGGGTGGTGCAAACTGGAACTCAACTTGCAGCAATGTGAAATGCGGGAAGGTATGTTGGGTATTATCCTTCCCGACCAGATTGTTCTGCAAGGAGAACGCTCCGATGACTTTGCCGGACTTTTCATTGCCGTCTCAAAAGATTTTATGGATATGGTGATACCCACCATGCAACAGCTTTTCCCCATGTTCTTCATGATTAAGGAACGGCCTTTCGTCCACATCACTCCGGAGGAATCCCAATCATTCCAGGAGTATCACTCTTTCCTCTGGAGCAAGGTGAAGCTGAAGGACAATCCTTTCCGTAAGGAAATCACCCAGGGATTGCTGCTGGCACTGTTCTATGAGATATACAACATCTATCAAGGGCATGCCGTTCAGGAGCGCATACCCAAAAGCAGGAAGGAAGACTTGTTCGAACGCTTTATCCGTGCCGTTTCAGAGTCCTATAAGGAAGAGCGAAGTGTGTCCTATTATGCCGATAAGATGTTCCTCACCGCCAAGCACCTTTCCACCGTAGTGAAGGAAATCAGCGGAAAGACGGCAGGCGAATGGATTGACAGTCTCGTCGTTTTGGAAGCCAAAGCCTTGTTGAAGTCTTCCGAGCTGAGCATTCAGGAAATTGCGGACGAGCTGCACTTTGCCAACCAGTCGTTCTTTGGCAAGTATTTCAAGCATCACACCGGTATGTCACCTAAAGAATATCGCCGGCAATAGGTTCAATGTGACGGAATAATGTTTATTTTTGCGGTAAAGATTTACCCCCAAAATAAACTATCATGGAAAAAAGAGAAATTGACCTTACTGTTTCCTGCTATGGAAAGGTGAAAGGAGTGAAGTATGACGTTGTCATCCTGCCTTGGGGAGCTACGGAGCCCCATAATCTGCATCTGCCTTATCTCACTGATTGTATTCTGCCGCATGACATTGCCGTAGACGCGGCTGCATTGGCTTTACAGAATTCCGGTGTACGCTGCATGGTGATGCCTCCCGTACCTTTCGGTGCACACAATCCGGGGCAGCGCGAACTTCCGTTCTGCATCCATACCCGCTATTCCACCCAGCAGGCCATTCTGGAAGACATAGTTGCCTCCCTCTATGCACAAGGCATGCGCAAGCTGATTATTCTCAGCGGTCATGGCGGCAACAACTTCAAGGGAATGATTCGTGACCTGGCGTTTGTGTATCCCGATTTTCTGATTATCGCTGCCGACTGGTTCAGCATCGTCCCTCCCAAAGACTACTTTGAGGCTGTTGTCGACGACCATGCCGGCGAGTCTGAGACTTCCGTCATGATGCATTACCATCCCGAGCTGGTGAATCTGGCTGAGGCCGGTGACGGAGAATCCCAACCGTTTGCTATTCCTTCCCTGAATGAAAAGGTGGGCTGGGCTCCCCGCCATTGGGATAAGGCTACAGTCGACAGCGGGGTAGGGAACCCCAAAAAAGCTTCTGCCGAGAAAGGAAAACGTTATATGAAACCGGTGGTGGAGAAGTTGGCGAAGCTCTTTACAGAAGTCGGCCTGGGAAGTCTGTATTGATGTACTTGGCTTCCGGCTATATATAAAAATAGGCAATAACCATTGTGGATATTGCCTATTTTTTTAGTGCACCCTAAAAACTAATCTCTTTACTCTTATAAAACTAATCTTTCTCTATTTCGAGTACAAAATTAGAAGGTTTTTGCGGGTTATGAATTGACATAAGTCAAAAATCTCATTCGGATATTATTTTTTCAAACGTGCCCAAAAGCCCTTCTTTTTCTGCCGGACCGGTTCACTGTTTTCGCGGAACAGTTCTTCGTAGGTCACTCCGTCATGTATCATGCGGTAGATGCTTCCCCAGTCAGGCAGTCCACCTAGGTTGCGGTCATCGATAAAGAGATCGGCTTTTACTTTGCGTGAAAAACCGGTGTGTACGATGTCTTCTTCCGGATAGTCCCGGTTGACGGCATAGAATTCCACACCCCGTTCCCTGCACCATTCCACAGCTTCCTCCAGGAGCTTCCCTTCACGTACCGACCACAAAATCAGCCGGTGACGCTCGTTTATCAGCATCTTCAGCGTAGCGGTGGCAAAGGGAATTTCTTCTCCTATCTGGGGATAGCGGTGTTCTACAATGGTACCGTCAAAATCAACGGCTATGGTCATAAATGAATAGTTTTTATTGGTTTCAGACTGCGGAGAAAATTATCCTTGACCGCCTGTGGTGCCGCCAGAGTGCTGGCTGACCGGATTGTTTGAATATTCTTCCTGATGTCCCGTGTAGCTTTTCAGCTCTACTTTTACGTCTTTGCTCTGGTTGCCTACCACTACTTTAAAGGTATATGTTTTCACGCGTACCATACGCTTGCTGCCATACAGCAGTACATGGTTGCCACTGACACTTGCAGTCAGCTTTTGTTCAATTTCATAAGAACCGTTCGTACCTCCCTCTTCAGTTTCAATGTAGTTGTTGATGTATGTGGCCAGTGCATCGGATGCTCCTGCAGCTTTCAGCGCTTCAGCCGGAGAAACGGTATAGTCCCATCCGTTCTTGATTTTAAGGGTCAGGGTGATATTTTCCAGCGCATCGTAATCTCTGTTCTCAATCTTGATTACCTCGGCTTTTCCATTCACTTCGTTGTAGCCGTCTGCTACACTGGCGGCAGCTTGTTTGGTAAATTTCACTCTAGGTGAATATTTGCCGGCTATCTTCTCGCCTTGCGGAATGGTAATGATGTAATTGTTATTGTTGAATCCTACGGTTTTAGCAGCGGCTCTGGTTGCAGGTGCCTCGCTGGATTCCACTTCCATGTTTTTCGGATCAAAATAGCCCAGGTTGGCATCAGTCGACGGATTGGGAATGGCAATGATGATATCTTCCTTGGCAACAGCGTCAGCCGGCTCTGTCTTGATGGCTACGTTATTTACAGAAGCCTTTGATGCTTCCGGTTGTGTGGAAGTTGCCGGATTGGCCTCACGTGCCTCTTCAAACACGACGGCTGCAATCTTGGTGTTTTCTTCCGTACCTCCAGTGGGTATGTTGATGGTGGCGGCATTCTCCTTTTCCGGATTTTCTATTTTCGGAACCTCAATGGTGCTTCCGTCAGCCTTCTGCATCTCGCCGAATTCTATGGTTGTTGACATTTTTACATTTACCACCATCAGGCTGTGGTTGGCTGTTCCGTCTGTAAATTCTGCTGTGGCCTCGTAGTCATCATGTCCTTCAGCTGTTACGGTGAGCGTGTAGATGCCGGTTTTGTTCACAGTCAGTGAGTATACGCCTTTTGCATCGGTTGTGGCAGAGTATTCGCCGCTTTTTACGGTGGCTCCTGACAATGGACCGTTGGCATCGGTGATGGTACCTGCAATGTAGTAGGCTGTTTGACTTCTTAGCGGGTCTTCCACTTCTTCATACTTCTTGTCGTCATCGTGGCAAGATGTAAGGACTGTTGTGCTGAAGGTTATTGCAAACATCAATGCACCTCCTAAAAATAAACTTTTCTTTTTCATAATTTTCGTCATTTGATAAAACTAATCTGTTTAAATTATACTTATTTCGATTTTTCTTTTTGCAGTTCCTTTATAAGGAAATAGCGTATATAGTCCGGCTGGTAGAAGTTGCTGCTTCGGTTTTCGTTAGGGCGTGTACTGTAACTTTTTCCCAGTTGTTTTTCTATGTACTCTCCATCTGCCACCATGCCGTATGCCCATGCAAAGTAGTCAGCCGGTTTTACTCTGAAGAATCCTTTTCTACTCCATTTTTTTCCCGGCAGGGGGATGGCAAAATGAAATCCTCCGTTTATCTCTCCGTCTGTACAAAGGGCATACAAGCCGATGGCATACTCTCCGAAGTGCCGCGTACAGTCTCCTCTCACTCCATAATCACCGTAAATATATCTTCCTGCTTTCAAGTCGAACTGCAAGTTGAGGCGTGGTTCGTAGTACGAAGCATTCAGTGAGGCATTGATACGCTGTTTTCTGCCTATATACCAGCCGTCTTCCCGGGTGATGGCGGAGAAACCGGTGGAGCCTGCCGTTCCGCCCAGTTCCCAGCGTCCGTTGTTGGTGCGGTATTTTATTTCCAGTTGTGCACCATATCTGTTGTTGGTGAAGTTACCCACCGTCATTTTCCCGAAGATGTTGTGCCTGAAGCGTACATCCTGCGATAGAGCTATGATTCCCGGTCTTATCCGTTTCATCTCTCCACTCAGATTGGTGGCTACGGGCAGTATCACTTGTGCGGTCATTTTCCCACCTTTCCACAAAGCTATTTCTACTGCCGGATTCAGGTTGATGGCATACGTATACAGTTCGTCAAACGTATTGTTCTCTAAAAACAAATCGGGGTATATCACCAAATCCATCTTCCAGGCAGACGGCACTTCTTCCTGACCGGCATTTTTCAATGCCTTCATGGCAGGATCCGTATCTACTGTAATCCCCATTTGCTGATATACTTGTGTCAGGTTGATTTCCCCGTTTCTGTATGCTTCCGTCAATGTATCCGGCAGATTGATGCAAAGCCTGGGAATCCGGTTTTCCAGTACCACCAATTGCAAATCGCCCTTCGTCTTGCTTCTCAAGCAGGTATCTATGGCTTTGCCCACTCCGGTGTAGGTACTTCTATATACGTTGTTCTCAAAACTTACAGTGGTCATTCCCGGTGTCTGTGCACATCGGATGTTTTCCATTCCGATAGCTTTCAAGCTCTCTGTCACTTGGGCATCCACCGTTGCAGAAATACTACAGAACCATACTGCCAGTATCCACTTCAAACCGCTTTTTCTCTTGTTTTTCATCCTACTCTCCAATCCCTAATCCTTCATCCCTTATCTCTCTCTTAGTGCAACAACCTGCATTCATACCGTATTCCTCCCGATATGCTATTGAATTCTCTGGTAAACACATGGATGGAGAGATGCCTCCATAATCTGGCGGCGGCTCCCACATTGAAACCTTCCGAATCATATTCGGCCATGACAGTCATTTCCCGGCAGAAAGCAGGGGAGTAGCTGATGCCTCCGAAGGGACCATCCTTTATGCTATGGTCGTTCAGTGGGAAATAGTAACCGGCAGTCAGTGCAAGCCTATCTCCTTTTGCAATAGAGAACCCTTTAGTTAATGCACCATATACAGTAGCAAAATAGTTTATTCCCGTATTTTTGAAAGGATCATCTACACCAAGTAATAAGCTTGGATGAAATTTACCTTCTTTAAGTGGACGTACACGTGCAGTCATAGATCGATCCTGATGGAAATATCCTTCTTTCCCATCGTAACGTTTAGCTTTTTGTAGCGTACACCGATAACTCAATTCCAGGAAGGATAAGAATGTGATGTTAACGAAATAATTTCCAGTGTTGAAGTTAAACGGTGTCATGCCGTTCGGAAGATAATTGCCGCCCCCCATAAAAGTACCGGTCTCCTGCATATCTGCTGTCGGGATGTTCAGCAGTCCGGTGTTGCCCATGGAATATTGGGCCTGCACTCCCATGCTGCAACCAAGCAGCAGTAGGAGCAGGCACCATTTTCTCATTTTCGTTTTCAGCATGTCTGGGAAGTGTTTTCACCATCCATTTGTGCCCTCATATAGAGCTTCTTCACAAATGCCATGTCATGTGTCACCATGATTTTCACCAGTTCTTCAAAAGAAGTCTTGCGTGGATTCCAACCCAGCAGTGTTCTGGCTTTGGTCGGGTCGCCCAGCAGTTGTTCCACTTCGGCAGGACGGAAGTATTTGGGATCCACTTCCACCAGCACTTTACCGGTTTTGGTATCAATGCCCTTTTCATTCACACCTTCTCCTTCCCAACGCAGTTCCACACCGGTTTCCTTGAAGGCAAGTGTAGTGAAATCACGTACGGTATGATATTCTCCGGTAGCTATGACAAAATCCTCCGGAGTGTCGTGCTGCAGAATCAGCCACATGCACTCCACGTAATCTTTGGCATATCCCCAGTCGCGCAGCGAATTCAAGTTACCCAGATATAACTTGTCCTGATATCCTTGGGCTATACGTGCTGCCGCCAGTGTAATTTTGCGTGTCACGAAGGTTTCTCCGCGCCGTTCGCTTTCGTGGTTGAAGAGAATGCCGTTTACAGCGAACATGCCGTAGCTTTCCCGGTAATTCTTCGTAATCCAGAAGCCGTATTGCTTGGCCACACCATATGGACTGCGTGGGTAGAACGGGGTTGTCTCCTTCTGTGGTACCTCCTGCACCAGACCGAACAGTTCGGAAGTCGAAGCTTGATAGATTTTCGTTTTTTTCTCCAGTCCCAGGATACGTACTGCTTCCAGCATACGCAGGGTGCCTACGGCATCTGCTTCCGCAGTATACTCCGGCACATCGAATGATACTTTCACATGGCTTTGTGCCGCCAGGTTATAGATTTCGTCCGGCTGCACCTGCTGTATGATGCGGATAAGCGAGCTGCTGTCCGTCATGTCCCCGTAGTGGAGGTTTACGAGACGGTTCTTCTTCATGTCACGCACCCATTCATCCAGATAAAGATGCTCTATGCGTCCGGTGTTGAACGATGACGAACGGCGCAGAATGCCGTGTACTTCATATCCTTTTTCAATTAGGAACTCGGCTAGGAATGAACCGTCCTGACCGGTGATGCCTGAAATCAATGCTATTTTCTTATCCATGATTCGGGTTTTAAAATCAGTTTTTATTTATGTTATGATGTAAATTTCTCTTTTGTGATATTCCATAAGAATAAGCAGTTCCCGATGATATATCTTCTCCACATTCTTTTGGGTTCCTTTATCAGCCGGTACAGCCATTCCAACCCGTGTTCCTGCCACCATACGGGAGCACGTTGCACGTTTTCAGCAAAGAAGTCGAACACAGCGCCAATAGTACCGATGGGACCGTTTACCTCCAGTTCTTTCAGGTGTGCATAAGTCCATTTCTCTTGTTTGGGAGCGGTCATGCCCACCCAGAGCAAATCCGGCTGTGCCTGGTTTACGGCGGCTATCATGGCTTGATTGTCTTCTTGGGTGAATTCCGGCTTGTAGGGTGGGGAATAAGTCTCTATCCGGATATTGGGATATAACCGGACGGCTTTTACCTTTATTTTCCTCAGGGTGTCTTCGCTACTTCCCAGAAAGAAGCAGGTTCCTCCTTTCCGGTTCAGTTTATTCATTTCGTACAGAAACAAGTCCCATCCCGCTGTGCGCTCTATCTTCTCATGTCTCAGGAGTTTGAATGCCAGTACAATGCTTGCTCCGTCTGGAATCAATGCGTCTCCCCTCAGCAAAGCTTCTGTAAAGGCAGGATCTTTCAATGCTGTGTTATACGAGTGCGCATTGATGGTGTTAATCAGCAGTTTGCCTTCGGGCAATGCGTCAAGCTCACTTCTGTGTTCCAGAAGCGAAATCGTCTTTAACTTCAACATGTAAAAAGGAGTATAATTTTCCGCAGAGTACGCTACGCTGTCGCCCGTCACATGGAAAGGTATTTTTGAACGGAACGATGCAATATGTCCGAAAACTGCGCAAATGTAAAGATTATGTGTGTAATATACAAGAGGAATGTGAAAAATGTAATTTAGTTGGTCTGATGATTGATGCAGATACCTTTCAGATACCATTCGTACAAACGGTGTATTCCTTCGTCTATTTCTATTTTGTGATGCCATCCCAGGTTATGCAGTTTGGTCACATCCGTCAGTTTGCGCAGTGTGCCGTCCGGTTTCGATGCATCCCATCGCAGCTCACCTTTGAATCCTATTTCAGCTATAATCTTTTCAGCCACTTCCTTTATGCTGAGTTCCTTTCCGGTGCCCACATTGATGTGGCAGTTGCGTATTTCTTTACTGTCCGGAGCATATGTGTCTTTAAAGTCTACATTCAGCAGTACATGTACACTGGCATCTGCCATTTCTTCGCTCCATAGGAATTCACGCAACGGTTTGCCGGTTCCCCACAAGGTGACCGCTTCCGGAGTTATTCCGAAGTTGGCAAGCTCTGCCAGAATCTCCTCGTTGCTATAGCTGCCGTTTACCCCTTTCACTGGACGCAGGTTGATGTCTTTGCGTACAGCATCCCAATCCCCTTCGTTGAGGCATTTGGCAAGGTAAATCTTGCGGATCATGGCAGGCAGTACATGGCTGTTTTCCAGGTGGAAGTTGTCGTTCGGTCCATATAGGTTGGTAGGCATCACGGCTATGTAATTGGTTCCGTATTGCAGGTTGAAGCTTTCACACATCTTCAGCCCAGCTATTTTGGCTATGGCATACGGCTCGTTGGTGTATTCCAGCGGAGAGGTCAGCAGCACTTCTTCCTTCATGGGCTGCGGAGCTTCACGCGGGTAGATGCAGGTGCTTCCCAAGAAGAGCAGCTTCTTTACTCCGTGACGGAAACTCTCGCCGATTACGTTCTGCTGGATTTGCAGATTCTGATAGATAAAGTCCGCCCGGTATTGCAGGTTTGCCATAATGCCACCCACATGGGCGGCAGCCAGTACCACCGCTTCCGGTCGTTCTTCATCGAAAAATTTCTTTACGGCGGTTCCGTCCAGCAAATCCAGTTCTTTGTGTGAGCGTCCTACTAAGTTTGTATAACCTCTTTGTCGCAGGTTGTTCCAGATGGCGGAACCTACTAAACCACGATGCCCCGCTATAAAAATCTTTGCATTTTTTTCTAACATGACTAATACCCTAGTTATAAAATTAATTTTTTCTATTTACTTCTTGTATGAAGCTATACATTCTTTTAAAATATCTTTCATCCGGTTCTCAAACTTTTCCAAAGTGAATTCCCTTTGAAATTTTTCTTTACCGGCTTTACCCATTTCAGCACATATCATGGGATGGTCTATTAAATATTCTATCTTTTCTGCCAGCTGTTGCGGACTATGTTTTTCCACGATAAATCCGGTTTTGCCTTCCTCTATGATACCGGGTATTCCTCCCTCATTCGTACTGATGCAGGGTAGTCCCTGTTCCATAGCCTCAAGAAGTACTAATGGGAAACATTCATTATGATAATAAGTGGGAAATATAAATAAGTCTGCTTGTTTAAGAAACAATTCTTTTTCTTCTCTATATTTGGCTCCGTGTGCCTGTATATACTTGTCTAGATTTTTGTGTTTTACCTTTTGGTTGAATTCACTTTCCGCAATGTCACTCCATTTTCCAATGTAATCACAATGAAATGAATAACCATCGTTCTTTACGATATTTAGTGCATCTATCAAATCCCATACCCCCTTTTCCCTTAACATGTTGCTGAGGAATAATAATTTGAAAGGGTTGTTTCTTTTCTTGGAAAAATCATAGGTTACGTTTTGTGGAATGCCATTGGGACAGTATACCACCTGTTCTGGTTTTACAAATTTTTGGATATCATTGTAGAGTGGGGGAGCCAGCAGTATTATCTGTATATTCTTGAAAAAGGCTTTGTATAACCATTTGTCCGGCCATCGTCCTTCTCTTGATTTCACACCTTTGTTATGAAAATGTATTATGATTTTCTGTCCCAAACATTTTAGCAGGAATAGGGTACAAAAATCTTTGTAGAAAGCCCCACCTTTGGTATTGGGA
Organism: Bacteroides sp. AF39-16AC; assembly: GCF_003602735.1. Classification (NCBI taxonomy): domain Bacteria; kingdom Pseudomonadati; phylum Bacteroidota; class Bacteroidia; order Bacteroidales; family Bacteroidaceae; genus Bacteroides; species Bacteroides sp. AF39-16AC. Next base: position 199,548 of record NZ_QTLN01000004.1, read on the forward strand.
GTCAAATAGCATAATTGTGACTTTATTCTCTTAACGGTTTTTGCTATTTGTATCTGTTTTTTTAAGTAAACAATAAGTTTCCTTATTCCTCCTTTTCCTATGTCATTGATATCTTTGGCAAGAGTTAAGTTAAGATAATGGCAGTCAAAAGCTTCGTTTATCACTTTGCTGTCATGGATATATTCCCCCATCATGGATGCACCGTGTACGGGTGGGGGCATGTGCATTATAAAAAGAACTCTTGGTTTCATGTTTCGTTTAATCAAATTCAAAGTATAGACTTCAACCAGTGTGCTATGGCGAGGTTACCATTATCAGTTTGATACCTTTCTCGTGGCATATATTGATGATGTACCTATTGTTTATGTGAACTTTACTACTTCCGGTGATACTCCCTGTATTGCAGCAACTTCGCCAACATCCACCAAGTAATAGGAGTATGTTTCGTCATATTCATGAGTTTACCAATGGAGTCCTTCACAAAATATCTGCCATATTTCAAAGCCTCTTGACGGCTCAATGTCAAACGACCGGAGAGAAGTTGGCAATAAGTGAGGTTGCGTGAAATACGACCACGGGCTTTTAAATAACCTGCAGGTAGTTCATTGGGCAGGCGTGTAACAATGCGCTTTTCCCAATCAGCAATACTGGGCGCGCTGTTCCAGCGTATCATCATTTTGTTTAACCAGCCTTGACTACGGGTCACGTCTCCACCATCGCTTACAAAAAGAATTTCCGGGATAAATCCCCATTGTCCATAGGTAGATACCATAGCCCAAAACTCCAAATCTTCAGTGATGCGAAGGTCTTTACGTTGTCCTCCAATTATATTAATCACTTCTTTGCGGATTAAGACACTTCCTGTACAGACATGCATGTGCTTTGCCCAGAAAGTGAAAAAATCTTCTAAGATGAAAGCTTCTTTATACTCTTGGTAGCAACTGGGGATTTCAAATGAACCGGAGACAGTGAGGTGACGTTGCGCAACATTTACTGCCACACAATCAGGATGGTTGTCCAAAAATGAAACAGTTTTTTCGATAAAACCTTGTTCCCAATAATCGTCTGCATCCAAATAAGCGCAATAGCGACCTTGTGCTGTCTTAATCCCATTGTTACGGGCAGCAGAAGGTCCTTCGTTTTTTTGTCGTAACAATGTGATGTTGGCTTCTTTTCGGGTTTTGATAATCTCTATGGAGTTATCTTTGCTCCCATCATCAATGAGAATAACCTCTATAGCGTAAGATGTTTGCTGGTTGAAAATAGAATCTAATGTGCGGTTAATGGATGGGGCGGCATTATAAACCGGTATGATTACAGATAAATCTATCATAGCATTTTATGGATGTGTACATATGTTTAACAAATTATCCAAGTAGGCTTTCGACTTAATCAATTCGCGTTGCTTGGTGTGATTGATCTGTTCGTAATTGAAAGGGTAATAATAAGCTTTTTCCCATTTTTCGGGGTTGTCCAATATACATTGGTTTATTCCGAAGAGGGTCATCAAGCTTTCCATACGTGAATTCACTTTATGTCGATGTCTGTTAAATACGAAGACAGGTTTGTTGAACATAATGGAGAATGCCGTGCCATGAAACGAATTGGATATAAATGCTTTGCAGTGATAAATCATCGAAACAAACTCACGAGGACCTGCTTTCATGAAGTTTCTGTCGGCATAAAGCAACGGGTAAGTATCTGCTATGACATAAATCTTCAGGTGATGACGGCGTGCATACTCCTTAGCAAAACGTTTCAACTCTTTATTTCCTTCAAAGTCGTAAATCAACAGATAATCTTCTTTGGAGATGTTTGTTACCATCAATTGTTTCCATTGTTCTATAGGGAGTAAGAATACGGGGTCGAGTACCCATTCCCCCGGAATGTTCATCTCCCTGAGCAACTGCAATCCATGACTCTCCCTTACAGACACAGCATCAAACGTCCGCAGGCATTCGGCAATTTTTTTTTTCTCCTTCTGGGGAATATCCACGTAAGAGAAGCTGGCAGCGTATGATGCTTTTCTGCCCTTTGTTACGAATTCGAGATAGAAAGCCGGATCGCGTCCCGCTTCGTAAAACACGTTCCATATTTGGTCGCTCCCTACCACGTAGAGGTCGGCTTCCGGTGGATTCTGGCACAGCTTTTCGAGCGTGCGGTATTCTCGTGTCTGCTTCAGATACGAGTCGATGAAACGGTCGAACTGCCGTTTGCGGCCCATGGTGGTTTGCCGTTGCAGGTACTTCATCACGCGATATGCTATGCGTGTCACGGCATACCGGCTCAGTTTCGATTCCGGGTTCACCCATCGGTAGTCATACTTTCGTGTCAGATATTCCGGTTGGTAGTTTATTAGCACCGCATCGTGTCCCATACATTGCAGATAGGTCTGCAAGGCGTATGCCTGTAGTGCTGCACCGTAGTTATAAACATTGTATGTAGTAAGGGTAAGTATTTTCATATAGGTTATTTTCTTATAATCATATTCTTGAGAACAATGTCAGGCATAGAACAAACAGCTGAGCATTTGAACCCACAAATAGGATACAATGTCTTAAATATTTTAGATCGCCATGTCTTCTTCATAGGGAATCTCAGTTGCTTGTTGCCGGCAATGGCTTCCTCCATCGGTCTTTCCACCATGTTCACCTCTGAAACTATATTCCGGAGCATGGCATGACCTTTCTCTGAGTTGACTAACGCAAGTGATAATCCGTAGTCAGTATTCGTATGTATTTGGGATTTGTCCACTCCCCAGAAATCCCCGATGGTCAGGTCACTGACTCTCTCACTTCGGGTATATTTGCATTCGTGGCAACTGTCTCTGCAAAAAATAGCTTTAAAAAATCCCTTCATGTATAAGTCGATATGTAATTCTCTTTTATAAATTATTTTTCCAGACTTATATATTTTTAATCTGTAAGCAGTGTCGTCACGGAAAGTTAATTTGTCAATGTTGCATTCTACGATATCAGTAGGCAAACTTGATTTGAACAGTTGTATGGATGGAACTCCGTGGCAAATTACGTCCACAGTAAACAGATTGGTTCCAAACTTTTTAGTATACAGAGCCACTGTGGCTACTTGACATGGTGTACCGATGAATAATACTTTTTTCCCATTCTTCAAATCATTTGCTATTTGCGAGTGGATACCTGCCAAGTTACTCTGTACATATTTTGAGCTTTTCAGCTTTTCCAATTCATCCGCAGATGAGCAACGGATATGCTTTATAGAAAAAGGTTTCTCGAAAGCGCATCCGTAAACGATACCTCCTTCTGCTATCATCCGTTCGGACAATACCGCAGCCAATCCACCTGAAGAACTCTGCCGCCTTAGCGTATCGTCCTTTCTCCACAAAGCATACGCCTTATCCGGTTTTCTATAATCGGGTTTCTGTATAGCGGGGCAACTTTTTACACACAAGCCACAGTTGATGCACTGTGTCTCTTCTGCATGCGTATGTATATGTCCCAAAGAATCATTGGATATATGAATGCAATGTTTCGGGCATCTGTCAACGCACGATAGACATCCAACACAATTGTGTACATTGTTGATATTGTTCATTTACCAGTTTTTTTATCTAAACTACGAATAATAGCATCGTATTCGCGTTGTGCACAATTTTCCGTATTGAATGGTTTTTCAAGTTCAATCGATGCCTGTCCCATGGCTTTCAAGTCGTGATGGTGAAAGTATTCTAAAGCTTTCAGCATAGAATCATTTTTTAGTGGATCGAAAATAGTGCCATTGACATCCTCTTTTATCAACTCAGAATAACAGCCGTTGTAAATGGATGTTGCAACAGGCAACCCACATGCCATAGCCTCTGGGATGACAAGGCTCCAGTTGTCTTGCAAAGTCGGCAGAATGAATACATCTGCAATTGCATAATATTTGTATACATATTGGTAGGCAATAAATCCGAGGAAATGTATGCTGTCATATGTTGCATATTTATCTTTCAAATAATCGTATTCCTCTCCTTTACCTATAAGTACAAGCTGGTCTTTGGGATTTTTTTTTATATGAGTTTCCCATGCCAGCAAAAGATGTGGAACTCCTTTTGGGGTATGTATCTGACCGGAAAACAGATATATCAGCCCTTTTTTCTCTTGCTTTATGTTTAACAATGATTTTATAAATTCATTGTCTTCGTTTTGAGGGTTGTAATTTTTTACGGCTTCCGCAAGCCCTTTACCATCGGCACTCATCCCTCCAATGTGTATTTTTTTAGATTTTATTCCTATGCTTTCAAGGTATTTTTGAGTTTCTTTTCCATTAACAAGATAACCTTTGATGAATAGATTGAAAAATTTGCGCTGCCAAGTTATAATCCGCTTTGCATTTCTCTCAGTGTGTGGCGTACGTTCGTAACCAATAAATAAAGGTGTAAGGGTTAGAATAGAATATAACAACACTAAGGGAGTCCATTGGAAAAATCCTTCGCTTATCAATACATCCGGTTTGATTTTCTTTATGGATCTAATCAATCCTTTTGTGATGGGTATTCTTTTCCCTTGCCTTCCATTGTATTTTTTGAAAGACATTTCATAAGTATTGAAGAGTTTTTCATTTTCAAAAGGCAAGGCATTTCTACCCAAAACTTCCGGAATTTGTTTAAGCAAATGTTCATTATGTCTTAATTTATAACGAACAGTGGAATACATGACATAGAAATTGCCGTCAAACAATTCGTTCAGTCTTTTATAAAAGGGTAGTCTATAATCCAGAAATATCGGGTTGCAATATAATACTTTCATACTATTTTGTGTTAAAGCAGTTTTTTATATCCTTAATGCTACTTGGAAACAGAATTCGTTTTAAGAACATTCTTTTATTGATACATCTAGAAATAAATAGCGATAAACAGACAGATGCAATAAATATAAATACACCGGTAATCAAGTTGTTGGGTAAGAGCGCACATAAGATGTTTATGATGAACATATTTAACAAATATATTCCCAGGGAATTCTCTCCTATTGTTTTTAACCACTTGAAATGAAGGTGTGGCAACAATGCCAATAGAAGCAGAAAGAATGTCGGTACAAGCAAGGTGTTTCCCATAGGTACACGTATATCCATAAACTGTAATATGTTTATTACAACAAACACAACAGCTCCTGCATATTTCATATAGGCAGATAGGCTGTTTAAAGCAGATGCCATCCAGCCGTATGCAAAATATCCTATTGCCAGTCCGATGCCTAAGGGCATTGTATTCTTGAACCAATAAAATTCTTCCCAAGTACATCCCCATGTGACAACAGACAATATTATCATTATCCCATAGAGCCACTTGTGTTTCAACGACAGAAGGTACAAGATAAAGAACGAACAATAGGTGGGCAGAAACCAAGGGAATACAAAATTGTAGTATTTGCTCAAATGTGTCTGTGTACCCAAAAGAATGGCTGATATGTGTCCCCATTCCAGCCCGATTTTATGGAAATAAATGCAACTTGTAAGGTAACAAGCTGACAAAATCCATAAATAAGGCACCCAGTTCCTGACAATGATATCTCTCAGGTGCTCCCAACTCGTGTCAGCTTTCATTTTATAGAAGAATGGCAATATGAAGAATTCGATTACGTGGAATTTGTATAATTGGATTTGTAGTCTCACATATTCTCCATCCATAAGAAAGTGATTATGTCCCAATACTATTAGCAGGATAAGAATCCCCTTTATTATATTGCTCTCATCGCGAGTAAGATATATCGTTTCTTTCATATCCTGTTTCCTATTGCTAAAGAATAAGTTTTTGGGGACAATTTAATCCAGCCTTGTCCTATAAGTATTATTAAGTACGAAATCATAATTGGCAGTAATATGTATGTGATCGTTGCGATGATATCGTTGCCATAGAAGATGTGTGCGATGCCTTGTTTGAATAATTTCATAGGATAGAAATGCATCACATAGATGAGAAATGAGAAAGTCGAAAGATGCAGCATTTTCTGCCGCCACGTTTCCGGTATATGGTTCAGCAGTTGCCAGAACGCTACTATGCCTGTCATATCTGTCAGCTTGTGTATCCATTCGTTGAAAGTCATAAAGCCGGTAAAGCAGGCTGCAAACCAGATGGCTGAGATGGCAAGAGTTGGTGCAAGGCGCATCCTGACAGATAGCATTTCCGGGTGTTTGCCTATCAATCCTCCCAATACAAAAAATACTAAACATTCAGAGGACAAGACTGAGCAATCTATAGGTTTCCATAGATAGAACAATACGGTCACAGTTATCCATATCGGCAACGATGATTTTATGCGGAACAGCCATCCATATATAGGATATAACATCATCACAACCATCAAATCCCTGACATACCACAACGGACCGTACCAATGGCTGTTGAACAGATTCTGAATCACCGAGAATATATCCGTGCCAACGGCTTTTTTGTCAAAAGGCAATAAGCACAAGGCTCCTGTTACATTCCAAATTACGAATGGAATGAACAACGTATGTATTTTTTTGATGATCATTTGTCTATAGCTTTGCGGTTCATAATAGTTCTTTCCTAAAAAGAAAAAACCGGATACCATAAAAAAATAAGGAACTGCTATTTGAGTAAGACGCATGCAAGAGTCTTCCACTATTCCGTTCAATCCTTGTGGACTCCACGAATGGAAGAATGCAAGGTAGTTGAGTGAATGCCTATATACTACCATTAGAGTACAGATAAAACCCGCAATGCTGATTTTTACACTTAAATCTTTATTCATCTTCGTATCAATTGTTCAAGACGTTGCGCTCTTTTAAAATGATAACCGGCAACTATTATGGCAAAGTAAGCAATTGTGATGACGCATGCCTTGCCCGAAAGGAAACCGTAGGAATATCCGTTGACCAAAGCCACCACCATGGCACACATAAGTCCCAAGTAGCCGCGCTTCAAGCTGTTTTTGAAAAATGAAAAAAGCGAGGTCACGAAATGCAGAGCTGCCAGTACGCAACCCGCATACCCTAAGCTGCCGTAGAAACCTATGTAGTTGTTATGAGCATCGGGTGAAAGCACGGTGCCTTTGACCGATACCACGCGTTCGGCACAAGCAAAGCCCCATCCGAACATGGGTTTTTGGGCTGCAAAATACAATATCTGTTCCCACAATCGGTCGCGCCCAGTGGCACTTTCAATAGTTGCTTTTGTTTTACCTGGCATGATGAGCAACAATAAGTCCATAAGTTGGTCTTGGTAGATAAATGCAAAAATGCCAATACATGCCATTAAAGCTCCCCACATGGCATGACCGCTGAACAGCATGGCTGTGCCTATGCCGGCGACACAAGATGCATTGGCACCGCTTGATGTACTCGTAACAAGCAATACGAAACTTATCAGCATGACCGTTCTGAAAAACCTCAGGCGTTTCTTGTCTTTTTTTTCCTTTATCCATTCTGCAAAGCAATAGGCAAAACACATGGCAGAACAAGTACCCGTTTGCAGCAAATGAATGAAGATAGGCCATCCTACATTGTATCTTCCACCGATAGCACTGAAAAAGGCCATTGCCATAATGAGATATACCAAACTCTTTTCCACACCGTCAAATGTTTTTGGCATGCTTAGCAGCCAAAAAGTCAAAGCCATTAGTATAAAATTCTGTATGCTCAAGAATGCGGAGAATGCAGGCATGAACGCCCATGTGGCACTCAACAACGCATAGAAATATAATAGTAGCAATGTGCGTATCGGTGGATTCGATATTCTGAATATTCCCACAACTTTCCTTTGCCAATGAGAATATACAATAAATAACATACTGAAAAGGGATATTATTTGCAAGGCTTGTGCAAAGCCTCCATCTCCTGCTGGCATAAATATGGTCCTATATATCCACAATAGGAAGAAAGCCGTTATCCAACGGAACTTTTTCCCCCAGCTTGTTTTAATGTCTTTGTAGAGTTGCTTTAAACTGTTCATTTACCAATATGATGAATGATTACTTCTTGTATTTTGCTTATTATGTGGTGGAAAAATTATAAAGCACACTTCTTTTGCAGCCGTGTAATTTTATACCTTGAAACAATATTCTATAAACGAAAGTGTATAGTCTGAAGATGGTTCTGCTTCTTATGAATTCAAGGAATTTTTTATCATTGTTTTGCAGTAGTGCTTTTAAATTATTGTCATTCTTCACATATTCATAAATGACGTTATACCAAGTGTTATCCCAACCTATTTCCGGTGTAAAGAAACATTTTATATGCACCATTATTCTGTTACGTTCAATGGTCTGCATGATTTTTGAAGATGCTCCCGTTGCAATTTGCAGCATCATTTTTCCGAAAGATTCATGATACTCATGTGAAAGGACTCGTGTCTGCATCATTGAACTGCTATTAATATAGTATGCGCATACAACATTGTCTATAGCTGCGTATCTTTTAACGCCACGCCAAATGGACTGGTTGGTTATCCAGTCTTCTCCGATGGATATGTTTGTCGCAGACTTGAATATTTCTTCAGAAAATAATGTCTTTCTGTAAATGCCCCCCCATAAATAAGGCAATATGTGATAAGACAACAGAGCAAACAGATAGTTCTCCTCCCCAACGATTTCTTTTCCTGACAAGATTGGTGTTTCAATACTTGATGTACCATTATTCCGCACTCTCAGGTTAGCCCCTTTTACTATATCGTATTTACTTTCTATAGCTTTGGCATATAATGAACTTAAGGCTTTAGGTAAGAGATAATCATCTGGATCCAAAAACACCAAATATTCCCCTTTGGCATGTTCAAATCCGGCCTTTCGTGCCGCATGTGCCCCTCTATTTTCTTGATGTATCACTTTTATCCGTGTGTCCTTTGCCGTAAACGCATCGCACATCTGCGGACAACGGTCAGGGCTGCCGTCGTCAACAAGTATCATTTCCCAATTCGTGAAGTCCTGCGCAAGTACGGAGTCCACGCAACGTTGGAGATATTTTTCCACGTTATAAACGGGAACCAATATGGAAATCTTAGGAGTATTCATCATTTACTATGAATTTAAAGCCTTATTTAAAAACAACAACGACGATTCACGCAAATCACGAAAACGTGTCTCAACCTCTGCCGTATAATCGGTAGCCGACACAATCATATCGTTATCACCTGCTTTGCTCAAACGTTCCACATCTCCCCATAAGGATTCCGCCAATTCACGGTTACGTGCGTCAATTAAACCGTCCGCCATTTGGAATTCCTTTCGGAATAATAAAGAAAACACGCAAAGATGGAACGATCTGCCTATGCAATATTTAGCATATTTCACAAAATTCAGAAATTCCAAAGGCCCTGCATCCAAACGGTAATCGAATGTTCGGGTATCTTTTTGGAAAATCATATAGATGTTACTCGACACGATACGGTAACCATGCTCCACGGCATATTCCCGAGCCGCATTCTTACCAACTTCATGGTCAAACGGATCGTAATAGAATACATACTCGCCTTTGATCAAAGGCGAGTCACCCGCAAGTTTATTCCATTCTTCTACATCAAGCAGCATAGTCGGGTCGAGAACCACGGGCAGATTTGAATCAAAGAAAGCCGCCGTTCCACTGTCTCTCACTGCCACAGCCTGATAGGTTTTCACTTCTCTTCGCACACGCTCGGCAAGATGTGCCGGTATGGTTTTCCGTCCGTTCGGTCCCATGCTGGGAGCATAAGCGATCTTCTTTCCGTTCCGTACAAAATCGAGGTAATAATACCATTCAAACTCAAAGCATCCGGTATTCCAAATCTGGTCGCCTCCGGCTATATAATAGTCGAAAGTGCCACATTCTTCATTGATTTTAGATGGGTCGCAACAATAGGGTGTCAGGCGCATATAGTCGTGCGCAAACGACTTAAATTTGTCCACCTTTCGCTTCATCTGTTTATTGTATGGAAGCCAACAAAGTGATTCTATCCAACGTTTCACCGGATGACGGCTTACCAAAATCGGCAAGCGATAGCCATCTACCTGCTTTTGCGGCTGGTAATTGATGATGCTGCAATCATATCCCATATCGCTTACCACCCGTTGCAAGGCATAAGCCAATAGGGCGGAACCGTAATTGGTCGCGGCATGAAAATCCACTATTCCTACTGTACCTTTCATTATTTTCTGATTATTTTTTTGATGCAATACTTCATTTTACTTTTCAGAATTCTGTCCATCCATGTGATGCGAAAGGCTGCTTCAAAAGAGCAATACCGGGCTAAGAACCTGAAGCAACGGGTTCGTCCCGTACGGCGAGTGGGCGCGTTGAGTTGCGCATTGCCCGCGATGGCATCTTCTACTGGTTGCCGATGGCTATGCACGTCTGCTTGCATCAACGCATAAAATGCCGTTCCTTTGTCCGTATTCACCAAAACGACCGAAATGCCGTTATCGGCCTCACGATGTACTTTTTCATCTTTCAATCCCCAAAAGTCGCCGATAGATATATCCGATATGCGCTGCCGATAGGCATAGCGGCATTGATAGCAACTGTTACGATAAGAATTTCCAAAAAAGAAAGCTGGATAATAGGAATTGGAATAATCTATTCCTCGTTCAAAGATGAAAGGCTTGCCATCTTTTTTAAAGCCTCGACATTCTAAACAAAAATCTCCTTTTGCATGATTACGAAAAGACAAATAAGTTACCTTGGTAGGCTCTATATCACGTATGGCATGACGCAGAGATGCGTGCAAACTTTGCTGTGAGGGAACGCCATGGCATATCAAATCAACAGTCAACAAGTTGTCATATTCTTGCCTTAAATAATTTTTTACGCCGGCTACTTGGCAGGGAGTCCCGATAAAGAGCACTGTCAGACCTTCAAGAACATCTTTCTTTAACGCTTGATAAAGGTCTCCCATCTCGCTTTGCACATATTTGGAGCCTTTCAGTTTCTCCACGTCCTCCATAGTGGCACAGCGCATATGTTTCACCTGAAGTCCATGGGCTGCGCATCCATATACAACACCACCTTTACTGATGACGGATTTACTTATGGCGGTGGCCATCCCTCCACTGGTAGCAGACACATAATCCACCTCATTTTTCGTCCATGCGGCATAGCAATCCATAGGCAGATGCATCGGCGACGGATTCAACGATGGACATATCTTGTCACAAAGTCCGCAATCGACACACTTGTCTTCGTCAATTGTAGGTAAAATCTCACCCAAGAATCCTTCGGTCACACCAATGGCATGTTTGGGACAAACATTCAAACATGCCAAACAGCCTGTACATTCTGGGGCAGCACACAAATGTTTCTTCATCTTTTCAGCATTCTTTCACTTCAAAAGGTTTATTGTGTACCATGGCGGCAGTTTGCGCGAAAGCGCTTTTATACATCTTGCCGCTTTTACACAGATACACGGCTTCCGCATCCGCGATAAGCAGAAAGTCGAGGAATGTCTTCATATTGACGTCATCATCATTATCGTAATCAATATGCCCCACCTTACCGGGAATCACATATACATGAGACAAAGCGGCAGCTTGCGCTAAAAAAGTGGAACTGTCCGCCGTTACCAAGATTCTGTCATGCGAAGGTGCGGTTTTCGCTATTTGTGAAATGGCATGCAGGCATTTTTCAATCAGTGGCTGACGCTCGGCTACCGGAAGTGCCGCTCCCGTACAATCAGTAAAATCTCCCAATAAAGTGGTAAAACGAAATGAGATGGAAATATATTTCCCTCCTATCTGTTCCTTGTGGTAATCTATCAAATTCTGTAAACGAGGAGCTGGTTTGAACAACTTGCCGAATAGTTCTGCAAATCGGCTGTTGCCATATCGCATATTGGTATATACGTGCAACTGGGCATTTGTTTGTACTAAATGCTCATCCAGCCACTCGCCAAGCAGTTCCGGTAATCTTGGCTGTACCGTAGGTACTGCCAAGACAGGAGCTATGAGGCATTGTTTGACAGCTACCTCACAAGGATTATACGAAATATCCTCATCGGCAATCTGCCAATCGTATTCGTTGGGTATCAGGTAGTTATGTAACCGGAACGGATGGCAGAAATTTATCTTGAATGGTTTGGAGTGGTCGCTACACCAGGCGTAAAGCGACACAATGCCTTTTAACCTGTCAGCCAGTCCGCCATGCCAAGTGTATCCGTTGGCCATATAAATGACAGTAGACCGCTTGTTTCCGCAGATTTTGTCCGTTGATTGGTAATGAATTTTCGTCAGTTTGCGCTCACCGCTACGTTGCCGTTTCAAGAAAAACTTCCATGCTCCGATAATTTCTATCTGGAGGTCATACCACTTCATTTTTACCGGATGAAGAAATCTGCTTTTGATATATGTTAATCCCATAATGTTCTGTATTCTTTTACATCTTCTTCCGTGACACAGCCGAGTTTAAAGATATAAGTGTCTTTAAACTTGTTGGGCATACACAACACGGCGTTTGTGCCGCTCACAACTCCGGCGACAAGACAGTCACATTGTGAAACAATATACATGGAGCGATAATATTGCTTTGTGATTTCAAGGATGTCACGTTTCTCTTCTCTATTTATTTGCATCAACAGCTTGCCATGGTTGTCCCCGTATTTTTCCTGGGTATTGGGTATCAGTTTCTCGCCAAACTCTTTTTCGAACATCCGGTATATGCGTTCGTCTTCCGTAGCGCAATAAACCATGTTGCAGTTATGTTTCTTCATCATGCATCTTACTTGCTCGATTGCCATTTGTGGAGTGGGTTGTTTCTCAATTCCAATCAAAGGTGTGTCAAAATAGTCCGTTCCACGGCATATACATGCAACAATGTGGTTGTTTCCGTTAAAAGCATCAGGCATCCCTTTCAAAAAATACTCCTTTAATGTTTTTTGGGGCCGGATATATTCCGTTGTAACGGATTTTAGTTTTTCTTTTGTGGCTTTGTCGGCAGATGAAACGTCCCATATCGTATATTTGCGATTAGGGAAAGGACTGTCTATGCTGAATTTTGCATGTTTTGAGCCGTACACGTCATTTAGCGTATACCCGCAGGGTTGCTCAAAAAAGTATTCCCATGGGTTTGTGCCATCGTTGCGCAAGTATGGATTCGGGAAATCCCTCCAATTGACAACTGGTGTCAGGCCATTGTCAAGTGCATATATTATATGTGCTCTTGTTTTGTTTGCCATACTGAAGAAGCCTTCGTTTTTCATCGTAATACCGATTACATAGAAATACAGGTTCTTGTTTTTACCCCCCCCCTATATTGTATAATTGTCTGTATTTTAATGATTTAGCGGTGTATTTTATTCGGAAAGCCAATCGCCATACACGACCACCTGGTCCAAAAAGTCTAAGTTTCATGAATTCCTTGAATTTTAAATGTCCTTTTATAATTTAATCCGAAATGCTACAAAGGTATGATGTGAACCTACCATTCTACAATCTGTAGTATACACCCGATCTTCTTCGGCAAGTTAAGTGAGCGTAGGTTGTAGTGTACTGGTGTCATATACCTAAACCAGAAGGTTCGCGTCTCAATATTCCGGCTTTTATCAAGAGTTTCTTGATCCTGCGGTAGATACCATAATGTCCTAAGCATAATTGCCATAGGCGATAGCGTTGGAAATATGTCTTCTTGTATTCTGCTGCATCGGCTCGCCGGAACGATAGCACCACTACGGGATAATCGCTCCGCCGCTCGTCTTTCCCCAAGGGTTGCCAGAAATAGCTGCGCAGACCGTAGTCCGACGGGTCGCGATAGGGGCGTATGCCGTGTTTGCGAACAACGATGTCAAGTAACGACTGATCGTCACGATGCACTTTAAAAATCGGGTCATTAGGTATTGTCTCATCAAAACGTTCACATGCAATGTACTTTTCCACTATACATAAGTTAAGCCATTCTTGAATCAAGGCGACGGTTTTGGTATTCTTTTTCATAAAGATGAATCCACTTAACACCTGCGGCAAATCGGGATTCTCCACATAAAGCCACCTAATGACTTCCGCTTTTGTGTACTCTCGTGTGGTAGCCCAAAGCAGTTGGAACACCATAAAGTCTTCACCATCTGTTATTGCATGGTCTGTCAACTTATGTACATCGTCTATAATCTCTGCACCGCAGTCACAATAAAACAGCCAATCACCGTCTTTGATATTGTCAAGTGCCTTTAAAATGATATAAGGCTTCCAAGAATGCATGCCTGCTCCGAATTTGTATTTAAACAAATCAGGATGAGCTTCAATGAATTCGGGGATGCTTGCTGAACCATATTCAAACACTTCATCCACTTTTCCAAATTTTTTGAGTGAATCGGTATTTACTTTGCGACGGAATTCGTATGCTGGATCAGCGTAGTTTACTGCGTATAATTTGTAGCTATTCATTCGTTGATTTTTTTACTTTTTGTAAACAGAAAAGTTCCTTCTTTGATACTATATGATAGTAGTGTGATAATAAACACAATGATTGCTCCACAATAGTCATAAATTGGGTTTATGAATGTATTGTCTTTTATCAATCGTGTGATGAAAAATATTACTGACACGTGCATAATGTAGATTAATAGAGTGTAATCTTGACCTATTTTTGAATAAAACATAGGTGACTCTTTATCATCGACAAGATGGAGAGAGAAGTTGCTTTTCTGTGTGTATCTCCGATGAAAATACCGTAATATATAGCTTCCGTTTTTTGTCCAATAGCACAGCGGAGGCGTTTCATTTTGTTGGGATTGGAAAGTATGACGGTGTCTGAATACAGTGAGTTTACGGATGTTACTATCAAGCGAGTCTGTTCACCTTTAGGACAGTAAACTTTTATTTCAGCCCCTATAATAAAAGCTTTGCATTTGGGATTGTCCACACTAATGGAATAATCTGCTGCGGAAAGAGGCAAGGCATCACCCTTGGCATAAAGTAAGAAAGATTCCTCTCCCGATGTATTTATCCAATAATCGTAAACGAAATCTTCCGATGTATTCATCAATTTAATCAGGCTGAATGGTTGCTCTTCTTTACATTCAAATGCTTCCACTTCTGTGAGGCCGGCATTTGCGCCCCTGCTGTTTATAATGCGTATGGTGAAAAAATCCACATCTTCTTTTCTTACATGTATGCGTGTTGGATAACCGTCTGTCCTTAAAGAATATTGGGTAGGTTTCTCATTGTTAAATGAGATAGATACTTTCTCCACCACATTGCTGTTCCAAGTATTCTGATAAAGCAGAAGATATTCAATACGTGATGGATTTGCCAAGGTAAAAGTAACTTTCTTTTCTTTATCCGTTTCTTCCGGTATCCATGCTCCCTCGGTGGGGAAGCTGTCACGATTCAACATAAAGGTCTCACTTTTATCATAGAGTAAGAAGTCGTTCAATTTGCTTCCCTTGCCGGATGAAACCTGAATGGTAGCCTGTAGTAGTAAAGAGTCTGAACGGCGTTGCCATGCCACTTTATCGGCATTGAAATTGATAGCTCGCATTGCAGCTCTCTGTGACTTGAAGGTTTTATATTGCCGGAAAATATCTGAACGGAGTAGACTTCTGTTCAATAGGTGTGCTGCTATGGGCAGACGCAACCGTTCTTCCCACGGATAGGTTTCCACCGTAGCTTTCTTGTAAAGTGTAGAACGGATATTATTTTTGTAATAATCTGGATAAGATTCCCATGTAGTTCGGTAAGCATAGCTCTTCATCACCATAGGACGATACTTTGACTTTGATTTTAGCACTTTTCCCAAAGCCTCATCAATGGCAATAGTTACAAGATGATGTTCTTCATGGTAATCGTAATCACTACCAAAAATAATATCTGGTTTTTGCAGCAATATAATCTCTTTTAGGTCGTTCACCATATTTTCTCTTGTTAAGGCTTGACCTTCTTTATATGCAGGAACATTCTGTGTACCTTTAGTTACGGTAGGTATGTTCGCCTTTTTACTATGTATAAATCCATATCCAAGGAATGTGACATTAGAGTCCGGAATGCCAATGTGTTTGCACAAATTTAATGCTTCAGTATATCTAAAACCTTGTATTGTTCCGTTTGTTATGGCATATACGATGTGTACAGTGCTACCATATTTGATAAACTCTTCAAAAATACCGCCCAGCGCATTGATTTCATCGTCTTGATGGGGTACTATCAGCAATACTTTTTTGTTGCCATAACATGCTGTTTTCCCATTATCAACATCTTCAAAATCGTGTGAGGTTTTTGCGAATGGAAGCCACAGAAGATACATTACCCAAGGAATAAGGAACAGTGTGGCAGCTAATGTAAAAAGTAATATGTTGGGAGTATCCGAACAAAATGCTAATAGTATGAATTGTGATAGCAATGATATACCATATAGGCTTAATTTGAAATGTATGCCCTTTAACACCATGGCAAAATCAATGATGATGATGGTTTCTATGCTTAGTATCAAAGAAAGTATCAGATGTAGTATCATTTTTTATATATTAGTATGTCCTAAATGCCAGTCTGTTCCGGTCCTTACCACCTTTGCCGGACTACCTGCCGCGATGCAATGAGGTGGGAGGTCTTTTGTTACGATGCTTCCTAAGCCTACGGTTGTATGTTCTCCTATTGTTACGCCTTTCATCACGTTTACCCCTTTGCCGAGCCATACATGCTTGCCTATGACGACCGGTTTCGAGGGGTTTAATGGATTGCCTTGCAGGTCTGTGATAAGGTGGGTATCTGATGCCCAAATCTCAACCTTCTCTGCAAACATACACTCTTCACCGATTTCCACACGGTTGCCCTGTCCCATTAGTACTATACTTGTGCTCTCGTCTATCAGAGAGCCTCTTCCGACTGTAATTTTGCATCCATTTCCCTTCATAAATACATTAATCATAGCTTTACAACCATCATACACTACCTCATTGTCATTTCCTATAATCTTTATCCCTCCGAAGAACATCTTTGCCCCGTTGCGCACGATGATGCGGTTGTTTTTACCCGTAATATTAATAGATGTGTGAGTGACGGTACTGTTTTCAACTTTGATGCAGTTGTTGTCTTGCGGATCTCCTATATTGTAGGCTATCCATTTCATATTGGCTTTTTTTAGAGAAAACTGCCGGTTGAATCTACATGTAATAGTGTCTGTGAGATAATGAAAATATTTTCTTACCATAAATCTTGTAGTTGTGAATTAAGTTTCCAAAGCAATAGGGACAGGCCTATAGTCATCATTATGTCGATGGAAATTTTGTCAAACACATTCATTTCGGGAGAGAAAATCAGCTCGGCTATTACCGCTGCTATAGTATTGCCAACATATATATCCAAAGTGTGTGTACCAATCCAATTGAATAGTTTGTTCTTTAAGACTCCCCATTTATCAATGAGTATATTTGCTATTTGGATGGCGAGGAGCACAGCACATGCGGAAAATAGGTAGTGATGTCCCTGAAAAAAGAAAGCAACACTTAATAGAAACAAAGGAATGGTGACCTTATAAGGCAAATCCTCTTTGTTACTGAGGGCACACTGCATACCCAGCAGATAAAGAGGGAAACGGGCGACCGCATTATCATACTGCCATCTTCCGGTTCCTAAAAATTCCTCTTCCAAGACAACAACCAAACTGATGAGTATCACTAACCCCCAACTACCTTTTTCCAAAAGCATTTTTAGTAACGGGCTGACAGCATAGAATAGGAGCAAGGTGGAAAGATACCATTCGGGCAGCAAGTCAGGGTTGTAATAGAATGAAAGTGATGTGATATTGAGCAGGAATATATCTAAACCAAGATTTCCCACTCCTAATATTAAATTTATTATACATACAGAGCTTATCATGACAATCCACAATGGAAGGATTCGCCGGAGCCTATGTATATAGAATTGTTTTATGGAATTGTGGGCAAGCGACTTGGCAATGCCATATCCGCTCAGCAACATGAAGACATCTGTTCCAGCATATCCTACATTCAACCGACCGATGTGTATGCCACGTAGGCACAGATGATAGCAAATGACGCCCAGGATAGAGAGGCACATTAATGTAGTTCTGTTTCTGAACATTAGTTTTGTTTTATGGCGTAAATTTTCTTTCTGATAAAAGCGCTTGTTTTCTCTCTCTCACCTTTCGTTAAGGCAAAAAACCATGAAGTAATCGCTATTGTTAGGGTGGATACGATACTTGTCCCGAACAAACGAATCCAACCTTGTTCCATACCGGATAGGAATGCAAAGCATACAAGAGTTGAGATACAGGTTACAATCAAGACTCCTCTTAACGTATGTTTGAAAAAATATCCGAATGTTATTCCGATAAAGGGTTTGTTTACTGTAATGCGTGGAATGAAAATCAACAGATAAATGACATTTGTAACTGCTACAGTCAAAATGGAATTGCCTGTTATCTCAAGTACTATGTAGGAAACAATGAGAATTAGCAGTTGGGCCACACTGATGATAATCTGGAATTTGCGGATTTTTCCGGAAGCTCTGTTTAACGTCTCATTTGAGTTTAGTAGTGTTTCAACTAAGGTGTTGAGAAATGTCAACTGGACAAAAATACCAGCGTAAGTAGGCACTTCTGTCAGCCATTTGGAAAGAAAAAAATCAACTTCGAACATGCATGGAAGTGCGATGAAGAGAAATAGCAGGTATGAGAATTTTGCTCCTCTGCAAACCAGTTTTGTTGTATATGCTATATCTCCGGTTGCATACGATTTTGTTATCTGTGGATTTAATGCTGTAGTGAAATTTCGAGAGAAAGCACCTACTGTCCCATTGATTTGAGAAGCTATACCACGGGCTGCATTGATTGCCGTACCAAAGTGCATGTTAAGCATGATGCCTACTCCTTGACTGCTTAGCATGGAAGTGCAGGTTGTCAGAAAGTTCCATCCTGCAAAACCGAACATGTCTTTGAACAAGACTTTGTCAATATGTGTAGAGTATTGGCATTCGGGGAAATTCTTCTTACAATATATCCAGTACATCAATTGAATGGAGACAGATACAGCAAGTACAAGAATCCCATAGAACACCAGTTTGTCAATGGGGCTGGCAGCAAGCGATAGGGCTATGCCAAACGTCAAAAAGACCTTGGCTATGGTAACGAAAGCAAATGCTCCCATTTTCTCGTGCGAGATAACCGAAGCACTATAAGGCACGCTAATCATCTCAAGAACAAAAGAGAGAAGGGAGAACTGATAAATCCAATTTGCAACAGTCATACGGTCTGGTTCGATATTCAGCTTTGTATTGACAAACCATAAGCCTATGGTCTCGCTCAACAGCACTACTAACAGAGCAAGAAGGAGAAGAATATTTAGGGATGTGGAGAATGTTTGCTGCAACTTTTTCGGATCATTCCTGCCTAATTCAAATGTAAGGAAACGGCTCACTGCCTGTGTCATGGTGGCTGTCACCATATAAAACATGGACACAAAGCCTCCTATAACATTATAGACACCATAATCTGATACTCCCAAATTGGCGAGTATCAAACGGGTAGAATAGAAACTGATGCCTACAGTGAACAGCATGCGGGCATATAGAATCAATGTGTTTTTGGCTAATCGTTTGTTATTTTGTGATTGAATCGACATGTTTTGCATATACTTTGAACTTTTGCAAATAGCGCAAAGCATAATGTTACATTATGACTTTTTTGTTTGCAACATTTATATAATGATATTCACAAAAATGGTGATTATATTTTGGAATATGCAAACATTATTGTTTTTGTGTAAATATTTAGTTGTTTTTGACGATCCACCTCTCTATGTTCCTCATCTTATTGCTGAAATTGATTCCAATCTTGAACAACTTCCGTGAATCCGTCTCGAAGGGGTGGGCGTAATGCTTTTCTTCTATCTGGGCGATGGCCTCTTTGGCAGTGCCTTCCAGTTTGAACTCCATCACGTAGATGTAGTCCGTAGTTTTTACCACGAGGTCAATCCGTCCTTCGGACGTATGATATTCTGCCTGGGTATAGAAACCTACCAGTTTGAAGACAATGAAGAGCACGTTCTGGTAGTGCCGTTCCAGCTCGCTCGCTCGTTTGCTTGTAAGCGCGTTCAAGGATGCCTTTGAAGCGTAGCGCCAAGGTGGTTTCCGCTATCCCCGTGCCGTAGATTGCTTCCCATTGCGAGAGGGCATTGTCCAAAATCTTGTCCAGACTGTCCGGCGTGTCATATTTTCCAATGTTCAGGTCCAGGTGCAGCACGGGGCGTTTCACCCAGTTTTTCTCCAGCTTTTCCATTGCCAGTCCTTCGAAAAGCTCCCGCTTGCCTTGGAAGTAGGCTTCCAGGGTAGATATGAGCAGGCTCTTGCCGAAGCGGCGCGGGCGGCTCAGGAAGTAGTAACTGCCACTGTTCACTAACTTGTGAATAAGGGCCGTCTTGTCTATGTAGACATAGCCGTCGTTGCGTATTTTCCTAATTTCCGTACCGTTGTTTCAAAGTCAAGTTGACACCTGTGTCACCCCTTAAACATAAATACATGTTACGCGCGCGAGGCAAATTATCAATATGCACAAACTTGTATTGTTTGTGTGTGATAAATATCAGCCTATAGAAAGTATTGGAAAAAG
Organism: Bacteroides sp. AF39-16AC; assembly: GCF_003602735.1. NCBI lineage: Bacteria > Pseudomonadati > Bacteroidota > Bacteroidia > Bacteroidales > Bacteroidaceae > Bacteroides > Bacteroides sp. AF39-16AC. The sequence continues at coordinate 220,047 of NZ_QTLN01000004.1, forward strand.
GGTGCCACAAGTGTCATCGCTTCGGGTGAAGTTAAGGTTTCAAGACTCCCGTATGGATTCTGTAATGCCTCAAATCACTTTCCAGGCAATCGGCTACTTCTTGCTCGAACCTTTCCCTTTCCGAATTTGTTTTCTGAAAAGACCTCCAGAAATGCGTTATGGCATGTATCTGGTTGATGTTGTTACTCAGCCCTTTTTTAAAAGGTTGTAAGTTTTGGTACTCATCATCGTCTCTTGGGCGATGGTTGCGTTGGTCAGACGTCTGCCGTTAACCAACTGCTCACTCTGGAGTTTGCAGAGAAAGGCTCCGAATGCCGGTGTCACCGGCTCTTTCTTTGTCATGTTGACTCTTTTAATTGTTAAACAATAATAAAAACAAGCGAAATCATTTCCATGTAGTGGAAACGACCGGATTTGTGTATCTGGGCACTTATGCGTTCCTTCGCGTCGTAATTTTAAACATAAACAAAAATCAGTAAATTATGGAACACCGCAATATCAGCCTTTTCAGAGGCTATTCGGACACAGAATCAGTAGAAACTTCTCTTGAAGAAATAGTCAACATCATTAAATGCGACGCTGCCCTGCGAGACCGCACCGAGAAACATCGCTACTACTTGCAGCAAGACCTGCGTAGGGATGCCGACCGCGAGAAGTCCGGCTGTCCCTGCTTCGCTGTTGCCGTCTGCTTTGAAGGTGGGAAGACCCGCGAACATATCTGTGCCTGGACCGGCTATACCTTGGTCGACCTGGACCATATCGCTCCCGAGCGGATGGCTGCCACACTGACATTGATTTGTGCCGACAAGTATACATTGATGGCCTACACCACCATCAGCGGTCATGGCATCCGTATCATCTGCCGCATCGATGACCTGAACGGAGCGGAAAAGGGAAAAGCCTTCCGGCAATACGCCAAGTATTTCAATCAAGTCAACGACTACTATTCCTGCCTGGTGGGCTTCGAAAGTGACGGGCAGTGCAAGAATGCTACCCGTATCAGCGGACTGGCTTCCGATCCTCATGTATATTACAATCCAAGTGCCGCAGCCTTTGTTCTCCAAAATAGTCCGATTGCTCCCCAACCGCAGGATAGCGCTTCCGAAGTTGTGCCGGCAAAGCGTAACAAACGTTTGGAGAAGGCAGTGAAAGCTGCCGAACGCCTGCTGGAAGAGGAGGGAGTGAGTTATTGTGAACATCATCATAATGAGTACGTGATGCGCATGGGTTATCTGCTCAACCAGTACGGAGTGGCCCGGAAGACAGCCGCTGCTTGGGCAGCGGAGCACTTTCCTGACTATGACGGGGATGTGGCAGCTGTCATCGGCTCCTGCTACGCGAATACCGGGGAGCATGGCACCCGTTCCCTTGTCCGCAGGGGAGAGGACGATGAAAAGTTTGCCACGGTGGCAGATATCGAGCAGTTCCTTTCCGAACAGGCGAAGTTCCGCAAAAATACGGTGAGCGGCAAGTTCGAAGTCCTGATGGCCGACTGCGGAGAGGAGTATGCGGAGCTGACCGACCGCTACGTCAACACGTTGTGGAGCCGCATGAACAAGGCAGGGATGCTTGCCCGCATTGCTGACATACGTTCCGTGCTCGATTCGGAGTACACGCCGCTTTTCAATCCCTTTGTAGCCTATCTGGAGGGGCTGCCTACTTGGGACGGTACTACTGACCCTATTGCCCGTCTGGCTGCCGGCGTACATGTGAAGGACGACCAGAAGCTTTTCGGCATCTACTTCAAGAAGTGGCTGGTGGCCACCATTGCTTCGCTGCTCGATACCAAGGTGGTGAATCATGAGATTCTGGTCTTCATCGGTAAGCAGGGCATCTACAAGACTACCTGGATGCAGCGTCTGCTTCCTGTCGAACTTCAGCGTTATTTTTACGTGAAAAGCAACAGCCGGCGCGTCAGCAAGGACGACCTTTTTACGCTGACCGAGTTTGCACTGGTATGCCTTGAAGAGCTGGAGGAGATGACCTCTGCCCAGGTCAGCCAGTTGAAGGCCATCACCGGCATGACAGACGTGAACGAGCGTGCCGCCTACGGACACTTCAAGGAGAGCCGTCCGCATATTGCCAGTTTCTGTGGCACGAGCAACAACGTCACCTTCCTCAACGACCTCAGTGGCAACCGCCGTTGGCTTCCCTTCGAGGTGGATTCCATAGACAGTCCTTTCGATTATCCCATAGATTATGCCGGAGTGTATGCGCAAGGCTATGCCCTCTGGAAGAGCGGCTTCCACTACTGGTTTGAGCAGGAGGAGATTGATGCCGTGAATCTTCATAACCGTTATTTTGAGGTGCCCTGCCTGGAGCGTGAGCTCGTTCAGGTGTACTATCGCCGCCCCATACCGGGCGAGGAGTGTATGTTCTTGACCAATGCCCAGATACTGGGACATATCAACATAGGTATCCGGCAACCCTTGAGTCCCACGCGCCTCGGTCTGGTGATGAAGCAGGAGGGCTATGAGGCTGTCCGTTCCGGTGGCCGCCGTGGTTATCGGGTGGTCGAGCTGAAAGGGGATGAAATCTACCGCAACCAATGCGCCATGGCGCGCTATGTGGGGGATTGATTCTTTCATGGTTTTCCTAAATACCTGAATATAAGTTCCACCTGTAGGGAGGTGAATATTTTCTGGGAGCCTTTGTAGCCGGTATGCCGCAGGGCTTCGTCCAGTTCCAAATTCAGCTTCATCCATTTGGACAAGCGGTTGAGTGCGGATGCCGGTGAAATGGTGGGGGCGTATGCCTCTGCCAGTTCACGTTTGTAATAGGGGCGGACGGGCCACTCTTTGCCGGGGATATTTTCGTAGTCTTCAACGTACTTCATAAACAATGCTTTAACTGGTTATTACACTGTAAATGTACGGAATTTTTTCTGTATACCCATTGCCGGAACCCGGTATAATCTTACCTAATCTCACATTTTCCCACATCCCTTCATATCACTTCACCGCATCTCTTATTCTGCCCGGAGGTACGTCGTATCTTTGTTCTGTCAGACGATGAGGGGTGAAGATTAGTAATCGTGACGCGCGAAGATTAGTAATCGTAAGCCCCTGGGATTAGTATCGTCTCCCTATCTTTTAATTTTTAACTTATAATTTTTAATTTATGATTAACTACAGTATCGTGATGCGTGGCAATCCTACCGATAAGACGGTTGCCAAAAAAGCGTACGCAAGTGCGCAGTATTCGGAAGTGATGGACATCAACCGCTTTGCCGAGCATATAGCCAGTCATGGCTGCGTGTACAAGCGTTCGGATATCGTTGCCATCCTCACCATGTCCGTGGATTGCATGCGGGAGCAGTTGCTGGCCGGACAAAAAATCCAGTTGGGCGACCTGGGGAGTTTCTACATCAGCATCAACAGTATCGGCGCGGCTTCTGCCAAGGAGTTCAATCCTGCCATCCATATCCGTAGGCTGAATGTGAACTGGACCTGCGGCCAGCGTTTTGGAGAGCTGCTGGAGGAGGCGGAATTCAATCTGGTGGCAACCCGAAGTGCAGCCCGTGCCGTGGTGAAAGCCCTGAAGGCCGGAAAGACTACCGTGGACCTGACCGGAGCCACTGGCGGGGGTGAAGATGCCGGTGGAGGCAGCAACCCGGGAGGCGGTTCGGACGGAGACCAGGGGGAAAATCCGTTAGGATGAAACGAAAAGACAAAAGAGAGAAAATAAATATGTTCTTCTGTCTAAAAAATGCAGCTAACCATAGTGTTTAATTCCTTAATTGCAAATTGTTATGAGTGAGAAAACAAAATCAAAATCTGTATGGGGCATTGTCCTTAAAGTGATTATTACCGTGGCCACTACATTGGCCGGAGTGTTTGGCTTGACTTCCTGCATCAACCGTTAGCCGGATGAAAGCAGGCAGTTTCTATCAGAACTATCGGGAGGTAACCCTCCTGGTAGTTCATTGCAGCGCTACGCGCTGTGACCGTCACTTCTCGGTGGAGGCGCTTCGCCGCAGTCATCTGGCACGGGGCTTTGCCGATATCGGTTATCATTTCTACATCACCCGTGACGGCGAGGTGCATATTTGTCGCCCGGTTCATCAGATTGGAGCCCATGCCACCGGCTGGAACGACAAGAGTATCGGCATCTGCTATGAGGGTGGGCTCGACGAGAATGGTGTCCCTGCCGATACACGTACCTATGCGCAGAAATGCTCTTTGCTTGACTTGCTTCGGCAGCTGAAGACCGACTATCCCAATGCCCGTATTTCAGGGCATCGGCAACTCAGTTCCTCTATCCATAAGGCTTGTCCTTGTTTTGACGCCAAAAGCGAATACGAGACAATTAAAAATTAATTCTCTCCACGTATCCTATCGGCATGTCCACATGTGCGCAGCCCAGCATATCCAGCCGGACTGCCACTTTGCTTTTTCCTCCTATCATGACCAGTTCTCCCTCCAATCCGGCAAGGGGGCCTTTTATTACTTTCACGGCATCACCTGCTGCCAGAGGTGTACTGCAAATCTCTACAGCCTCCGGGCTATAATCCAGCATAAAGCGGAAACGTTCCATCTGTTCCTCGGGAATGACGGCGGGACGGCTTTCACCGCGCAATACCATGTACCGACTGATAGCTTGTAAGGTAAGCGGCAGGGGGCGTTCCTGCGGAGTGACATGCACGAAAATCATCATCGGGATGACCAGGCGGTCCACTTTCTTGCGCCGGTCGCTCCATTGGCGTATTTCGCTTTGTATGGGTAAGTAATATTCCACTCCCATAGCTTTCAGCCGTTCGGCAGTCTTCTTTTCCAGACAAGACTGCACGTATGCCACCAGCCATTGGCGACGAGGAATAATATGAGGGGTGATATCAGTATGGTTCATGTAAAATCCTTTAAAGGTGTATTTCTATGGTTCATAAATAGTTGAGGTTCGGGCGCGCTACGCGGTCGCCTGTCACATTGGAGGGGCGGGGTTAATTAAAAATTAGAAATTAGAAATTAGAAATTAAAAATTAGACACTCGATTATTTACTCTCAACTCTTAATAGCTAGTCGCTAACTCAACTGTATCCGTATTTCTTACCGTAGCCGTAATACTTTCCGTATTTACCATAGCCGTAGTAATAACCGTATTTTTTCTTCTTCATATCGATTCCGTTGACTACTGTGCATAAGTTGGGGAGACGATGATGCTCCTGAAGCTCGTTGATGAGCTGGTAATCGGTCTTATGCGTATAATCTGCACGACAGACGTAGATGCTGGCGTCCGCTACGCGCGAAAGGATGAGCGTGTCGGTCACCATGCCGATAGGGGCTGTATCCAGTACGATATAGTCATATTCTTTGCGTAATGTACTGATGGTGTCTTCCAGTGACTGGCGTGCCAGTAGTTCCGTAGGATTGGGTGGGATGGGACCGCCCAATAGCAGGTCGAGGTTGGAAGTTATGCCGGAAGGCTGTATCAGCGCATGAAGGTCTGTGGATTTGGGGGCGACAAGGTATTGGGTGATTCCTTTTTCTTTGTGTGAAAGATGGAACAACTTGTTCAATCCCGGTTTGCGTATATCCAATCCTACCAGAATGACCTTTTTGCCGAGCAGCGCCAGACTGAGGGCGAGGTTGGAAGCTATGAAAGTCTTGCCTTCACCGCTTATGGTGGAGGTAACCAGGACGACTTTCTTATCCGGATCGCCCATCATGAAGAGCAGGTTGGTGCGCAGGCTGCGGAAGGTTTCCGTCATGATGTCGTTGTCGTTTTCGCGTACGGCAATGGCAGACTCTTCATGCTTGTTTGAACCGGTAAGGGGGATGTCACCGATAATGGGAACCTTTGTGAGCTTTTCCACATCGGTATGCCCTTCAATGCGGAAACGGAGCAGGTTCAATAGGAAAATGATGCCCAAGGGAATGCCGATGCCGATGACAAAGGTAATCATATAGATTTTTTTGCCTTGGGGAGAAACGATGCCGGCAGGCATGGGTTCTTCGATAATGCGTCCATTGTTAGCGGTTGCAGCCAGTGTGATGGCGTTTTCCTCGCGTTTCTGCAGCAGCATGATGTAGAGGGTGGCCTTGATTTCCTGCTGGCGTGCGATACTCATGAACTCCTGCTCCTGCTTGGGGGCGTTGCTGATGCGGCTTTCGTACTTGCGCGACTGTCGGTCGATGTTGCTCCGGGTGATTTGCAGGCCTTTCAAAACACTGTTTACGGTGGTTTTCACATTGTGGCGCATGGCCTCGATCCCCGTGTTCAGATTGATGATGGCGGGATTGCTTTCGGAGGAGGTACGTAGCAGGCGCTTACGCTCCACGATGAGATTGTTGTACTTGTCTATGGCGGAGGTCAGGTTCATGTCGCTCAGTCCTACGTTGGCAGGGATGATCTCGTCGTTGTTTGCAGGATTGTTGATGTAGTCGCGCAGATAGTTCACGAGGTTGATTTGGGTGGCGTTCTCTGCATATTGCTGTTCATACTTGGAACTTTCCTGAAGGGCAAGCTGCGCGTCGCTGCTGATGTCGGTCAGTCCGGCGCGTTGCTTGAATTCCGCCAGTTCGGTTTCTGTGGTGCCCAGTTCGTGGTTGATGATGCTGATACGTTCCTCGATGAAGTCGGCGCTTTTCTGGGCCACTTCATTCTTTTCGGTGTTGGTGTCCTGATTATAGAGTATTATCAGTTCTTGGGTGAAATCGGAGGCTCGTTGTATATGGGTGTTTTGTACACTGATGGTGGCAATGGTACTGGTATTGGATATAGGGGCTACGGTCAGACCTGCCCTATAGCCTGCTGCTGCGGCAGTGGGGGTACTGATGATAGCCTTCAGATTGACGGGCTCTTGCGGAGCAGGCGATGAATCATTGTGCGAAATGGTGATGACACCTACCGGGAGTGGTAGAATGGCAGGTAGTTCGTCGAAAGATTTGGTCGTTTCTTGCTTGTCTCCGTTTTGTATATAAAAGGCTGTGACAATCAGTTGGCCGGTAGGGGAGTATATCAGTTCCAGCCGAATGTTCCCTTCCAGTTTGTCAGCTTCCTCGGCGGTCATGAACACATCAAGAGGGGAGTTTTTGTAAAGTGGAACATCGTAGCCGAAAGATTGTTCGATGGCGATGTTAGTATAAAGGTTCAGACGTGACACGACTTTCTTGATGAGTGTCCTTGATTTCAGAATTTCCAGCTCATTGTCAAAGTTGCTGGTCATGGAAAGCATACCAAAATCCTGCATGGCAGACAGTGCATTGTTGGTACTTTTCTTGTCGTCTTCTTTAATTAGGATAGAAGATGACACTTCGTAGACGGGTATTTGGTAACGGAGATAAGCAAAGGCCAGGCCAGTGCATATCAATACGCTTGCCACAAACCAGGGCCAATGAATGATGTATTTGAAAAAGAGGGCTTGGAAATCTGTTTTTTCCTCTTTTTCGTTTAAAAGGTCATCGTATAAATCTTCTTTCATTTTTTGAGGATTAAAATTATCTTACAATGTTGACAATCAGACTTGCGAGTGAAACAAGGGAAGTAATCACAGAAACCCAGATAGTGGTACTGTTACTGACGCTTGCACTCTTTGCCTTGGTTTTATTTGGAGCTATATAAAGGATATCATTCTGCTGCATGTAGTAGTAGGGAGAATGAAGAATATTCTGCTCGTTCAAGTTTAGGCTGATGACATTTCGCTGGCCGTTACAGTCTTCGCGGATGAGCTTGACGTTGTTTCGTATACCGTAAATGGTCATGTCGCCTGCCATGGCAAGCGCCTCGAAAATATTCACTTTCTCATTATTGATAGTGAAAGTTCCGGGACTGTTCACTTCACCGAGGACAGAAATTTTGTAGTTGGACATACGTACAGTGACAATAGGTATTTCTTTGAGATAAGGACGAAGCTGTTCACGGATAAGGTTCTCGGCTGCATTTTTAGTTAAGCCGCCTACTTGCAGTCTGCCTATCACGGGGAAGTCTATCTCACCTGCATTGTCTACGAGATATTGTTGCAGAGCTGGTTGCGATGTAGTGCTGGCATTGGATTGTGCTATGTTATTATAGGTCTGCATGGGCAGGTTGAACGGTGCGGCAGCTTGCGGATCAGTGGTGTTTATGGTGATATTCAGCAAGTCTTTAGGTTGGATACGCGCATCGTAGAGGGTATCCTGCTGGTTGACTTCATTGATGACGATTTCCTTATAACTCTTATCTGTAAGTGATTCGTAACTTTGTAGATAAGGTACTTTTTTGTAAGATTGGCAGCTTGCCAATGTAATTGCCGCCATCAAGATGGCTATACTTTTCTTGTTTTTCATTACTGCTCCTTTTAATTTTTGATTTTCAATTTTAATTCTCAATACGCTTCTTTCTCGCCTTGAATGGCGTTTCTGATTGTCTTGTATATAATGTATAAATCCAATAGAAAAGTCCAGTGTTCCAGATACCATACATCGCGCTGTACACGTCCTTCCATTTGCCAGAGTTCTTTGGTCTCACCACGGTAGCCGGTGACTTGGGCCCAACCGGTGATGCCGGGCTTTACCAGATGTCTGACCATATATTTGTCGATAAGGCGTGAATATTCTTCAGTGTGTTTCAGCATATGGGGGCGTGGCCCTACAACGGACATTTGCCCTAGTAACACATTGATAAATTGGGGAAGTTCGTCAATGCTGGCTTTACGGATGAAATCTCCGATTTTTGTTTTGCGCGGGTCATTGGCGGTGGCTTGTAGTTCGTCACTGTCTATGTTGACACGCATCGAACGGAATTTGTAACACCAGAATTCATTTCCATTCTCTCCGCTTCGTTTTTGTTTGAAGAAGATAGGACCGGGGGAGGATAGCTTGATAGCGGTACCTATGATGATGTAGACGAAGGGGAATACTGTACACAGAAAAACGAGGGAGAAAAAGAGGTCGAAGGCTCTTTTCAGCAGGCGATTTTCCATTTGTGCCAAAGGTTCCTCGCGGATAGTGAGTACGGGGATATTGCCAAACATCTCGAAGTGCATGCGACGATGCAGGTAATTGCGAATATTAGGTACACTATAGAAACGAATCAAGTGATTTTCGCAATAATTGATGATTGGAAGTATTTCATGGCTACGTGCAGAAGGCAAGCAGCAATAGACTTGTTCTATATGGTGTTGCTGTAAATAAGTGACAACTTCTTTAGGCTGCCCTAAATAGGGGACATCTTCGGGAAAATCATCAGAAGGTACATCACAGAAATAGCCGGTAATGCGGAAGCCCGTGGTGGGATCTCCGGTCATTTCTTGATAGAGTTCTGTCATGTTTTTGTTACTGCCGATTAAAATGACGGTACGTGAGTTACCTCCATGTTCTCGATATTTTTTCAGTAAATACCGGAAAAGAAGACGATATATAGCGAGGCAGATAAAGAAAATACTATAAAAGCATGTAAAAAAACGGAGTGAACTGGTACCGATATCTGCTAAAGTAGCCAAGCTGATGAACAGCGTGGCGTGAAAAGTTGTATTACGGAGAGCCCGACGTACAATGCGTTCCGGACGTACAATACGTTCATGCAGTACGACGCCATTGGAGTAATTGCAAAGTAGATAGACTAGATTCAATAATACCAATAGCTGGGACAATGAATGTGTAAATTCATTGCCCAGTGTTTGGTAGTCAAAAATGTGATATAGCGAGATGAAAATGATGTTCAGTAAGCATAAGTCACCAAAGATAATGACGAACTTAATCACTTTATTGAAATGGAGAACTTGTTTCATAATTCACACTAATTCAATAGCTTTTTTCTTTCTCAATGGTATTGAAAGAGAAAAAACTGTTCATTCTTGTTTGTTTAATAATTCTCTTACTTACAAGGTAAGAGGTGGTATTTTATTTGGAGAATAATCTTATAAACCAGCCATTAAAAGGTATTTTACATTAAAAGACTATATATGTAATTAAAATGTAAAACGATATTTTATCTCATAATTAAATTTAATTTTTGAATTCAAAATGGGGGCGTTTATGTAAATATATAAGACTGAAATACAAGTGGCTGCAATGTGTCTTATATCTATATATGAGATAAATATGAATTAAAAAATAAATCTATTTTTTTGCGATTGTAGTAATCTTTTTCATATCTTTGCAGCCACAAAACATATTCTCTTACCTTGTAAGTAAGAGAGTATTGGTATCCATTACCTTGTAAGTAAGAGAATAAAATTGGATAATAAAAGTACTCCTATACAAATAGGAATACTTTTACAAATTCTAGTTTTTAGGGCTTTTTCTTTTTGTTTGGATGGATTGTTGCAATCACTTTTTTATTTGCTTTACTCATCGCATTGTTGTCAAAAGAAGCAAGGTAAACGTGAGTTACCTTTTCAGAAGTATGTCCTAAGCTTTCACTAATCACAGAAATGGCCACTCCTTCGTCTTTGGCAGTGGTGGCCCAGCTATGGCGGGCTACATAAGATGTTAATGGAATGCTTAACCGTAACATCTTCGAAAGTGTGTGTAAATGTTGGTTGTAGAGCCGTAAAGCACTTTTGTATTGTCTGTAACCATCTTCCCCGGTCAGTGATAATATCGGTAGCAAATAGGGGGAAGAGGCGGCTTCGTTCTTATACCTATTTATAATCTGTGCGGCATACGACTCTATATGTACGGACAATTGCTGACGGGTCTTATGACGGTAATAATAAATGGTATTGTGCTTGACATCCGTTTTGCGGAGATGTACAAGGTCTACGAACGGAATGCCTCGTAAGTAAAAACTTAACAGAAACATGTCGCGGCTGAAACGCAAGGCGGGTTTCTTCTCCAAATCAAGATTTACCAAGCGCCGGATTAGTAAAGGAGAGATGGCCCGTTTGGCGGTAGGCTCATAACCGGTGAATACATAGGCGAACAAATCGTCTATACTGTGTGTGAATGGAATGCCTTGTTCGGCAGCTTGGTGAGAGATGGAACGGAGCATACGCATATAGGTGGATATGGTATTATGGCGCCGTCCTTCACCGAGCAGCCGGTCTTCGTATTGCTTGATGAGGCTGGGGGTAAGCTCTGCAAAAGTGATGGAACGGTGGCCGACGAAGCGGAAAAAGCTGTTCACTGTACTGGTATATATACCGGATGTACTGTATCGTCCGGCTTGTTTTGTCCGCTGTATCAGGGAAGCGGAAAAATTATGTATAGTATTCATAATCTGAATTTTAATATTTTAAATACATATAAAACAACCTTGAGCATGAAATGATTGTATGGCAATCAATGCACGCTTAGGGGAGAAATGGTAAAATTTCTATATAAATTCAGATATGTATTCTCCGGGCAGACAGGAGGAGGGTTACAGTATGCCCGAACGTACCCGACTCAGTGTTTCGGGGGTCATCAGCAGATAGGACGCAATGTGCGACAAAGGAGCCCGCTTGATGACTTCGGGCTGATGTTCCATGAGCTGGTTATAGCGCTCGCGTGCAGTCTCAAACCGCCAGGAGTCAGCCTTTATCTGTGAAACAATCAGGGAATATTCCAGAATCTTCCGATAGAGCATGTTTATTTCCCATGAGATTTCGGTAAGTGTCAGCAGCTTGTTGTATGGCAGCAGGTATACGACACTCGGTTCGAGTGCCTCAATCATGAGGTGGGTGGGTTCCTGCTTCAAGGTACTTTCTATGCAGATGATGATGCAGCCTTCATAGGAAAAGTGTTCGGTGACGTCTTTACCGTTTTTATAATAGAATTGGCGCAACATGCCTTTTCCTACAAATACGATATTATGGCTTATCTGCCCTTCATTGAGTAATAATGCGCCCTTTTCTACTTCCTTGCGAATGAGGATTTCCTCTATCAACCTTCTTCCCTCGGGAGCCATGCCTGGATAGCGGGAGTTGATAGCGGCATCTACGGTTTCTTTCAATAGTGCATCCATAAGACCATGATTTATTTGTTCAGTAAGCAAGACCGGTAAAGTTCGGTCCGCTTCTGCTTTCGGGGAGCAAAGATAGGACTTTTGGAATTAAAAACAATTCCGGATGAAGCTTTTGTTTACCCATTTCATGCCATACCAGCGGCGGACGAAAATGAAGCCGCGGATATTCTCGTCCAACAGGAAGGCTACCCACATGCCGCAGATACCCCAGCCGAAGGGAAAGCCGAAAAGGTATCCCACACCTACAGCTACACTCCACTGCACCACCAACCCTACGTAGAAGGGGTAGTTGACATCTCCTGCCGCACGAAGGGCGTTGGTGGCGAAGATGTTGATGGGGCGGCCTATTTCGAGGAGTACATCTATGATAAGGATGGTGGCACCCATACGTATGATGTCGGGGTTGGACGTGAGCCAGCCAAAGATGGCATGCCCCGAAAGGGCGAGGATGCAGGACAGCATGACGGTAATCATGACGGATTTCTTCATGACGTATTTTCCCATAAGGAAGGCTGCGTGAGGTTTCTTCTCGCCTATCAGATGCCCGATACAGATGGCGCCGCCTTGTGCCATGGAGATGCTGAACAGATAAGCGAACATGATGATGTTGACACAATAGGTACGGGTGGCGAGCGCTTCCACTCCCAGCATGTTGATGAAGTAGGTGATGACGACTTGCGACGAGCTGTACGACAATTGTTCGCCGGCAGAGGGCAGGCCTACCTTCATCAGGTTCTTTAGTTCTATCCACGGAAAAGGGCGGAAGTATGCCGGTGGGAAACGGTGGATGTGCTTGCGGAACAGTATGACGAACAGTATAATCATGGAGACACCCCGGCTGAAGGCTGTGGAGATGGCGGCGCCTTCCACGCCCAGTTCCGGAAAGCCGAAGCGGCCGAAGATGAGGGAGTAGTTGCCGATGATATTGAGGATATTGACTACGACGGTGACCATCATCGGGTAGATGGCCTTGTTGGCACTGCGCAGGGAGGCGGAGAGGGTGAGGGATAGTGCCTGGAAGAAGGCGAAAGCGCCTACGATACGCATATAGTCCATGCCGTCCTGCATCAGTTCAGCGGTGAGCCCCATCAGCCGGAGGATGGGATGGACGCAGGAGAACAGTACCAGGCTGACCGTGATACCTACCGCCAGGTTGACGAGGATGGATACGCCGACTACTTGCACTACTTTCTTGTGTAGTTTCGCACCGAGATACTGGGAACACAGAACGGACGTTCCGAGGTTGATGACTTCGAAAACGAGGAAAGTGAGCATGATAATTTGGTTGACTACCCCTACGGCGGCAACACTGTTGTCCGAGTGGCGGCTCAGCATGATGGTGTCCACCGCACCGAGCATCATGATGAGAAGTGTCTCTATAAAAATGGGGGCGGCCAGCTTGGCAAGCCGCTTTTTTAGGCTTTCTTGTTGTATCATTGTCCGTGTATGTGCACTATACTTTAAAAATCGCGCAAAGATAAGGAAAGGTTGAAAAGGACGGTTTGATATGTATCAAATTTTTTTTCTTGTTTTAGGGTTTGAGTGTTAACGTGTTATCTCAAATTGTATGAAAACGGTGAAAAAAATATGTAGGAAAGATTTGCACAGTCCAAAAGTTTGCCCTACATTTGCACCGCATTTGAAAAGAATGCTGGTTATAAAAAAGGAAGTTTGGGTGAGTGGCTGAAACCACCAGTTTGCTAAACTGACGTACGGGTAACCGTACCGGGGGTTCGAATCCCCCAGCTTCCGCCAGATGCACTCTTAGCTCAGTTGGTAGAGCAACTGACTCTTAATCAGTGGGTCCAGGGTTCGAATCCCTGAGGGTGTACAAGACAAATGCGAGGGTGGGTTCATCTAACGGTTAGGATACATGCCTCTCACGCATGGTATACGAGTTCGATTCTCGTACCCACTACAAAAACAAGAAAGCGGTTGACTGATGAAACGGTTAACCGCTTTTTGTTTTTCATTTTTCTGTTGTAATCCGAAAATAGTTTCTATATTTGCACCCGCTATGGCGAAATGTATATTCTATATCTTGTTAGGGTTGTTCCTCATATCGAAGTTCACTTCCGTTTCTGATGATATGGAGGGATGTAAGACACTCCCTACTGCGGATGTGCATTATTTCTCCGGAGCCCAGCACAGCTTGTCGGGGGCAGATGGCAGACAATGCCAGGAAAAAGGGGAGGACGCGAATTATAATTGCCTGGCAGATGCCGGTTGCATAGGAAATACCTTCTCATTACGGCATGCCTCTTGCTCGAAATTGTTGAGGCTTAATCCGGACTTCATTGCCGCCAAGGTTGCGAGAACCCTGAAAACTCTGCTCCCGGAAGAAAAGACAACTTCTTTCCCCTTTACTTTCCATCCCCATAAGATTTCATATAGATATTATGTATATACGCTGAGGCGTATTCTTATTTAGTACTTTCCCTTCCTCTCTTTCGGGAGCCAGAGAGATTGCCCGTCTCCCCATGCCGAGTTTTTCTCTATTTTTTAAGTACTGATAATCAATATATAATGGATTTTCTATTAGATTTTATTCTCCATATCGATCAGTATATGATTGATATAGTGCAGGAATATCATATGTGGGCGTATGCCATATTGTTTCTGATTATTTTCTGCGAAACGGGGCTGGTGGTCACACCTTTCCTGCCGGGCGATTCCCTGCTTTTTGTGGCGGGAGCTATTGCCGCACTGCCCGACATGCCTCTCGAGGTCAATGTGCTGGCTTTGATATTGTTTGTTGCCGCGGTATTAGGCGACTCTTGCAACTACATGATAGGGCATTTCTTCGGGCGAAGGCTCTTCAATAATCCCGATTCCAGAATATTCAAGCAAAGCCATCTCGACAAGACCCATGAGTTCTATAAGAAGTATGGAGGCAAGACAATTATCATAGCTCGTTTTGTGCCTATCGTCCGTACGTTTGCGCCATTCGTGGCGGGGATGGGTAAGATGCATTACTATTACTTCATGCTGTACAACCTGATTGGGGGCGCCTGCTGGATTGCCATCTTCTGTTATGCGGGTTATTTCTTCGGTGACCTTCCGTTTGTACAAGAGAACCTCAAACTGCTGATTGTGGCCATTATTGTGGTTTCCATACTGCCGGCCGTGGTAGAAGTGCTGCGTGCAAGACTGAAACAACGAAAACAAAAATAAATTAATATACTTAGTACATTTATCCATTATGAAGAATTCTTTTTTTAGCCGGTTCACACCGAAAGAACCGAAATTCTTTCCTTTGCTGAAGCAATTGTCTGAGATTTTATTGTCCTCGTCGGCTTTGTTGATAGAAATATTGGGCCATGACTCGCCTGAGAAGAGGGCGGAAGATTATAAACGAATCAAAGATTTGGAGCGCGAGGGCGATAAGCTGACCAATCTGATTCTGGATGAACTGGGCACTACTTTCATTACTCCTTTTGACCGGGAGGATATCCATGACCTGGCTTCGGGCATGGATGATGTGATTGATGGAATAAACAGCTGTGCCAAGCGTATCACTATCTATAATCCGCATCCTATTTCGGACAAGGGGAAAGAGCTGGGACATATGGTTCAACAAGAAGCGGCCCTCATCGGCCAGGCCATGGATGAACTGGAGGCATTCCGCAAGAGTCCGGATAAGCTGCGCGCATATTGCAACCAGCTGCATGACATAGAAAACCGGGCAGATGATATTTATGAATTTTTCATCACCAGGCTTTTTGAAGAAGAGAAGGACTGCATTGAACTCATCAAAATCAAGGAGATTATGTATGAGTTGGAAAAAACGACGGACGCAGCCGAACACGTGGGCAAGATTTTGAGGAGCCTGATTGTGAAATACGCATAAACGAACGGACGCATGGAACTATTAGTGATTATCATTGTACTGGCTCTGATATTCGATTATATCAACGGTTTTCATGATGCGGCCAATTCTATTGCCACCATTGTGTCTACCAAAGTGCTTACACCGTTTCAGGCGGTGATATGGGCGGCTTTCTTCAATTTTGTGGCCTTTTTCATCGCCAAGTGTGTCATCGGCGGTTTCGGCATTGCCAACACCGTATCGAAAACGGTGATGGAGCCTTACATTACTTTGCCTATCATTCTGGCCGGCGTGATTGCGGCTATTGCCTGGAATCTGTTCACTTGGTGGAAGGGAATCCCTTCCTCTTCTTCGCACACGCTTATCGGAGGTTTTGCCGGAGCTGCCATCATGGCACACGGTTTTGAGGCCATCCAGTTGAGTATCATTCTGAAGATTGCGGCATTCATTTTTCTGGCTCCCTTGATTGGTATGGTGGTGGCATTTGGTTTTACGTTGTTGGTCTTGTACATTTGCCGCAGGGCGCATCCCCATACGGCCGAGGTGTGGTTCAAGAAACTGCAGCTGGTGTCTTCGGCTTTGTTCAGCATCGGGCACGGTCTGAATGATTCACAGAAGGTAATGGGTATCATTGCTGCGGCTATGATAGCCGGACATTCGGAAGGACTGGGAATGGGGATAAACAGTATTGATGACCTGCCGGACTGGGTGGCATTCTCTTGTTTTACGGCCATTTCACTCGGTACCATGTCCGGCGGGTGGAAGATTGTGAAGACCATGGGGACTAAGATTACGAAGGTGACGCCACTGGAAGGGGTGATTGCGGAAACTGCCGGTGCGTTTACGCTTTATTTGACGGAGTATCTGAAGATTCCGGTAAGTACGACACACACCATTACGGGAGCTATTATCGGAGTAGGGGCCACGAAGCGGCTTTCGGCTGTGCGTTGGGGAGTTACGAAGAGTCTGATGACCGCTTGGGTGCTGACTATCCCCGTCAGTGCTTTGCTGGCAGCAGGGATTTATTGTATCGTATCCCTTTTTTAGAAGTGCTGCCGCATAAAAAATAGACGGGTTCGTTTTATTTTGCATGAGGTTTGCACTATCTTTGCAGCCTGAAACTGTAAAATAGAATGCACATTGGACTGGCTATATAGTTTATTCGTCGAGCACTCCGCCTTGCAGGCGGTTGTGGTACTCTCACTGATTTCTGCTATCGGATTGGGATTGGGGAAGATACATGTTTGCGGCATTTCATTGGGAGTGACGTTTGTATTCTTTGCCGGCATCATTGCCGGGCATTTCGGGTTGTCCATAGACCCGCAGATGCTGAATTATGCGGAAAGCTTCGGGCTGGTGATATTTGTGTATGCTTTGGGTTTGCAGGTGGGACCGGGTTTTTTCAGCTCTTTCCGTAAAGGAGGGGTACAACTGAATATGCTCGCCACGGGTGTAGTGCTTATCGGCACCCTGCTGACTGTACTGGGCAGCTATGGGTTGGGAGTATCCCTGCCGGATATGGTGGGCATACTTTGCGGTGCCACGACAAACACACCGGCACTCGGTGCGGCACAGCAGACATTGAAACAGATGGGATTGGAGTCCAGTACCCCTGCTTTGGGGTGTGCGGTGGCATATCCGCTGGGGGTGGTAGGGGTCATTCTGGCCGTACTGTTCATCCGTAAGACGCTGGCGCATAAGGAAGACCTGGAATTGAAAGAGAAGGATGACGTGAACAAGCCTTACATTGTTGCGTTCCAGGTGCACAATCCTGCCATCTTCAACAAGAGTATCAAGGAAATAGGCGGGCTGAACAGCTATCCGAAGTTCGTGATTTCCCGCTTGTGGCGGGATGGGAATGTGAGTATTCCTACCTCGGAAAAGATTATAAAGGAAGGTGACCGCCTGCTGGTGATTACCTCGGAGAAAAATACGCCGGCTCTGACCGTGCTTTTCGGCGAGCAGGAGCATACCGACTGGAACAAGGAAGATATAGACTGGAATGCCATAGACAGCCAGCTGATTTCGCAACGTATCGTGGTGACGCGCCCGGAGTTGAACGGCAAGAAGCTGGGTTCTCTCCATCTGCGTAATCATTACGGTATCAATATCAGCCGGGTTTATCGTAGCGGCGTGCAGCTGCTGGCCACAGCGGAACTGACCTTGCAATTGGGTGACCGCCTGACCGTAGTGGGCGAAGCCGCTGCTATACAAAATGTGGAGAAGGTGCTGGGCAATGCTGTGAAAAGCCTGAAGGAACCGAACTTGGTGGCGGTATTTATCGGCATTGTCATCGGTCTGGCTTTGGGAGCAATTCCTATTTCCATTCCCGGTATCAGCGCTCCCGTGCGGCTCGGATTGGCAGGAGGCCCTATCATCGTAGGTATTCTTATCGGGACATTCGGTCCGAGGATGCACATGGTGACTTATACTACGCGCAGTGCGAACCTGATGCTCCGTGCATTGGGATTGTCTCTTTACCTGGCTTGCCTGGGACTGGATGCAGGTGCCCATTTCTTCGATACGGTATTCCGGCCGGAAGGGCTGTTATGGATTGCTACGGGTTTTGCGTTGACTGTGGTTCCGGTATTGATTATGGGTATCGTTACCTTCAAGTGGCTGAAGATAGATTTCGGAACAATGGCGGGTATGCTGTGCGGAAGCATGGCAAACCCCATGGCGCTGAACTACGCCAACGACACCATTCCGGGAGACAATCCGTCTGTAGCTTATGCTACGGTTTATCCGCTGTGCATGTTTCTACGGGTAATCATAGCCCAAGTGCTGCTCATGTTCTTCATTAATGGATAATGAAGAATGAGGGATATTATCAACTGTCAATTATCAACTATCAATTAAATAACTATGGGAAATATAACTCCGGAAAGTATTGTCAATGACTTGCGTTATTTGCAATTATTATCACGCAGTTTTCCTACCATTGCTGATGCCAGTACGGAAATCATCAATCTGGAGGCCATTCTGAATCTGCCGAAAGGTACAGAGCATTTTCTGACGGATATTCATGGTGAGTATGAGGCTTTTCAGCATGTGCTGAAGAATGCATCGGGGGCAGTGAAACGTAAGGTGAACGAAATATTCGGGCATACACTGCGCGAAAGTGAGAAGAAGGAAATCTGTACGTTAATTTATTATCCGGAAGAGAAGCTGCAACTTATCAAGGAGCAGGAAACGGACCTGGATGACTGGTATTTGATAACACTGAACCAGTTGGTAAAAGTATGCCAGAACGTTTCGTCCAAATATACCCGTTCGAAAGTACGCAAGGCACTTCCAGCAGAGTTCTCGTATATCATTCAAGAGCTGTTGCACGAATCGAGCATCGAACCTAACAAGCATGCCTATATCAATGTCATAATCAGTACCATTATCTCTACGAAGCGTGCGGATGATTTTATTGTGGCGATGTGCAACCTTATCCAGCGCTTGACCATCGACTCGCTGCATATTGTGGGCGATATATACGACCGCGGACCGGGTGCGCATATTATCATGGATACTCTCTGTGATTATCATAATTTCGACATCCAATGGGGTAACCACGATATTCTGTGGATGGGTGCCGCATCGGGTAATGATGCTTGTATAGCCAACGTAATCCGTATGTCGATGCGCTATGCCAATTTAGCAACGCTGGAGGATGGTTATGGCATCAATCTGTTGCCGCTTGCAACGTTTGCCATGGATACCTATGCGGATGACCCTTGCACCATCTTTGCGCCGAAAATGAACTTTGCCGATGCGGAATACAATGAGAAGACCTTGCGGCTGATTACACAGATGCACAAGGCGATTACGGTTATCCAGTTGAAACTGGAGGCGGAAATCATCAGCCGCCGTCCTGAGTTCGGTATGGAGAACCGGAAACTGCTGCATCTGGTGGATTTCGAGCGTGGTGTGTTTGTATACGAAGGCAAGGAATATCCGTTGCGCGATGTAAATTTCCCCACCATAGACCCGGCAGACCCGTATCGTCTGTCGGACGAGGAGCGCGAACTGATGCACCGGATTCATTCTTCTTTCATGAACAGCGAGAAGATGAAGAAGCACATGCGCTGCTTGTTTACGTATGGCGGCATGTATCTGGTGTGCAACAGTAACCTGCTTTATCATGCTTCCGTGCCTCTGAATGCGGACGGCAGTTTCAAACATGTCCGCATCGGCCAAAAGGAATACTGGGGACGTAAGTTGCTGAAAAAGACCGACCAGCTGATACGTACCGCTTATTTTGACGAGGACGGTTCGGAAGAGAAACAGTTTGCACTGGATTATGTCTGGTACATGTGGTGCGGACCGGATGCCCCTTCCTTCGATAAAGACAAGATGGCTACCTTTGAACGCTATTTTGTGGCCGACAAAACATTGCATAAGGAGACGAAAGGACATTACTATGCCTTGCGCAACGAGGCTGAGGTGTGTGACCGCATTCTTGAAGAGTTCGGCGTGAAGCCGGGGCCACATTCGCATATCATCAACGGGCATGTACCGGTAAAGACCATTAAAGGTGAGAAGCCTATCAAAGCGGATGGTAAACTGCTGGTGATTGACGGTGGTTTTTCAAAAGCCTATCAGCCGGAAACGGGAATTGCGGGATATACGCTGGTATATCATTCCCACGGCTTGCAACTGGTGCAGCATGAACCGTTCCAGAGCCGTCAGAAAGCCATTGAAGAAGGGCAAGACATCAAGTCTACAACCCTGGTTGTCGAATTCAATTCGCAGCGTATGATGGTGAAGGATACGGACAAAGGAAGTGAACTCGTTACGCAGATTCAGGATTTGATGAAACTGCTGGTGGCGTATAGGACGGGGCTGATTAAGGAGAAACAATAATTTATAATTTCAGTATCGTCACCCCGCCCTCTACAATGATGCCTTTGTCATAGGTTTTCCCTTGGGTGTAGTAGCGGCTGCCGCCATAACCGCCGGTGAGGAATATGCCAAAGCGCTCGGTCAGGTGGTATTCCAGATTGACACGTGCCTGGAGGGCATAGAGACGTGCCGGAATGCCGTAGTCCTTGTTCTTGAAGGTTTCTATATGTTGGTATCCCAGATCTCCGCTGATGAACAGCTGTTTGTAGAGCGGTAATTCAAGACCGGCACGGTAGAAGAGGGCAGCGGAAAACTTATCGCCAAAATCCAGATAATGGGTACCGCCACCGAGGATGGTATAGAAGAGCCGGTTCTTGAAACGGGCACCTACATTCAGCTTGGTGGCATTACCACCGAAAAACATCAGTTGAACTTTTGTTTGGGGATTGGCATTGACTAATCCCAACTGGAAACCATCTAATTTTTCTTTGTAGTAGTTGAATAGACCTATTTGAAGCCCTTTGGCACGTATGGCCATATTGGCAGCGCCTATTTGTAATCCTCGGGCTGTACCACCCACCACATTGCCCAGGCCGGAAACCTGAACACCGGTCATATCTCCGGCGGTGATGTTGGTAAGGGCGGACATCTGCATGCCATTCAAGTCTTCACCGATTACACTTAGCAGGCCGGCCCCTGAAAATCCTTTGAAATTTCCACCGGAAATATTGGCGAGTCCGGCAAAGTGTATGCCGGAAGCACCTTCTCCGCTGATATTCAACAGGCCGCCTATGGAGGCGCCACGATTATAGTCCCCACTGATGTTTGCCAGACCGGAAATGATGACGCCTTGCGCATGGTTTCCGGTGATACCTACCAGTCCCGAAACGGATACTCCGATAAGGTTGTTGCCATTGATGTTGGTAATTCCTGCTATCTGCATGCCTCGCATGCTTCCCCCCACCATATTTGACAGACCTGCCATCTGTACACCGTTCACATCCCTGCCGGTTACACTGCCAAGAATATTCATGCCGAGGCCATTCAGACGGTTCATGGAGGAGAACACACCCAGATTGAAACAGGTGCTTCCTATGGTATCAGTCCGCTGTGTGGAGATGTTTTTCCATAAGGAGATATTGATACCTACCGGGCCATGGTCTGTTCGTGGAGAGCGTTGTTTCCGGAAAGATTTCTCGGAGGATTTCTGAATCGTATCCGGCTGTACGCTGCCCGGATTATGTTCTTGGGCAAGAGCTGTCCCTGCAAAAAGCAGGGACACGAGGAGGAGGGAAAGGTTTCGTTTCATACTTTTTTCTATATTTCGTCCGGCCAGGGAGCTGGTTGGCGGGTGGCACGCAACAGAGGGCGCTGCGCATCCACAGACCGGAGGTAATTACTTAATTTCCGTGACAACTCTTTGACAACTTCAGGCTTCTCTCGGGCCATATCATGTTTTTCACTGATGTCGGCGGGGATGTTGAAAAGTTCCCGTCTACCGTCACCGAAATAATACACCAGCTTCCACTCGCCCGAACGGATGGAGCAAGTGGCTCCGATGCCCGGGCCGGAAGGACCCCAGCTATTGGGATAATGCCAGTAGATATCACGGTCTTTCATTTTACCTTTTCCGGTGAGCAATGGCATGAAACTGATGCCGTCGCGTTGCTGTACGGTTGTATAGTTGTCTACGCCTGCCATCTCAAGGATAGTGGGGAAGAAGTCCTCTATCATCAGGTAATGGTCGCATTGGGTTTGGGGCGCTACGATGCCCGGCCAGCGGACAATCATCGGTTCACGTATGCCTCCTTCGTAGGCGGAACCTTTACCACTGTTGAGCGGATAGTTCTGGACATGCAGTTGTCCGGCGCGGGTATGGGCCGCCAAACCGCCATTGTCGGACATGAAGATGAGGATAGTGTTTTCCGTCAGGTTGTTCTTGTCCAAATAATCCATGATGTCTCCCAGACTTTTGTCCATACCCTCAATGAGAGTAGCATAGGCGGCTTCTACCGGAGGAAGGCCTTTGTCCAGGTACTTCTGGTAGAAACGCATGTCAGGTTGTATAGGGGTATGGATGGCATAGTGTGCCATGTATAGAAAGAATGGCTTGTCAGTCTGCTGTGCATCGTCCAGGGCCTTCATGGCCTCTATGGTAAGGGCTTCACTTAGGAAAGTGTCGGTTCCATGATATTTCTCCAGACCGGGTACGGCAGCCAGCGGGCTTTTACCGTCTGTTTTGTTACCGAAATTCTCCTTGCCATAGTAGCTGGCAGGTGAACCGGCAGCATGTCCGGCTATGTTCACTTCAAACCCCATTTTCAACGGGTCGGCTCCGGGAGTGCCTTCAGCACCAAAGTGGGCTTTTCCGCAATGAATGGTGTGATAGCCATGGTCTTTGAGCACTTCGGCCAGGGAGGTGACTTGTGTGGTCCGTTCCACGCCAGGCTCTTGACAAATGCCGTTAACGTTCCATTCCGGATAAATCATGACCGAGTCGGGTTGTTCATGGGTAGTGTTCTTACGGAGGGTCCAACTGGTGACTCGATGCCTGGCAGCATTCATTCCCGTAAAAAGGCTGACACGCGTAGGTGAACTGATGCTGCATGCATAGGCCTGCGTAAACATTTTGCCTTGTGTAGCCATCCGTTCCATGTTGGGAGTATGGTACGTATCGTTGTACTTGGTACGCTGTGTCCAAAAGGGGAGGGACGTGTCTTGCCATCCCATGTCATCCACTAGGAACAGAATGATGTTTGGCTGCTCTTTTGGAGCAGGTACGGCATCCCCAGGCGGCATGCCATACGCTTCTCCCGCCATTCCGCATATCGGAAGCATGGCGGATAATAATAATTCGTTTCTCATTTAGATAATAATTTAGAAAGGGTTAGATAGGTTGTAGTTTAATTGTTTTTTACATTATCCTTTGGCCTCCTGATACAAGAAGCGTTTGATAGATTTCTTCGGCGTTTTTTCAAATTCTTCAGGATAGATTTTCATTTTGAATATCTGGCTGTATGCGGGCAGTTCTGCATTCAGTGCCACACGGTTTTCCTCCATGACGCGTTCGATGTCGTCATTGTTCAGCCCATGGGCAAAGGCATCATCGAAGTCGGGGTAAACCAGACCTACCAGTTTCTCATTCTGCTGCACGATGATGCTTTCGGCTACATACGGCATATTGTTCAGTTTGTCTTCTATCTCTTCCGGGTAGATATTCTGACCGCTCGGACCAAGGAGCATGTTCTTGCTGCGTCCCTTGATGCTTACGTTGCCTTCGGCATCCATCAGGGCAAGGTCTCCGGTGTGCAGCCAGCCGTCTTTGTCGAGTACCTGTACGGTGGCCTCGTCGTTCTTGTAGTAACCCAGCATGACATTGGGACCACGGCAGACAATCTCTCCCGGAATGTTTTCGGGATCGGATGATAGGATTTTCACCTCCATACGCGGTGCGGCTTTTCCGCAAGAACCGGGTTTGAAGCGGGTCCAATCCTCGTAACAGATGATGGGGCCGCATTCCGTCATTCCATAGCCTACCGTATAGGGGAAATCTATCATCTTTAAGAACTGCTCCACTTCCTGGTTGAAGGCAGCTCCTCCTACAATGACTTCTGCAAAGTTTCCGCCAAAGGCTTGAATCATTTGTTCGCGTACGGTTGCTTTTATCTTGTCGTTAATGATGGGTACTTTCAGCAACAGCTTCATGGCGGGAGTTTCCAGCTTGGGCAGTACGCTCTTCTTTATAATCTTTTCGATAATGAGCGGAACAGCCACAATCAGGTTAGGCTTCACTTCGGTGAAAGCTTGGAAAATGATTTTGGGGCTGGGCATGCGAGTGAGGAAGAATATGTGGCAACCTACGGCGAATTCATACAGAAACTCGAATGCAAGTCCGTACATATGTGCCATTGGCAGCATGGAGACAATCTTGTCACCGGCTTTCAGCGGCAATACTTCGAAAGCAAAAGTAGTGTTTGACCAAAGGCTGCGGTAGGGCAGCATCACTCCTTTGGAGTAACTGGTGGTGCCGGATGTATAGTTGATGACCGCCAGTTCGTCGGGCTGGTCCTTGTGATAACTGACATGTTCCTTGCGGAAGTTCTTGGGGTATTTCTTACCGAACATTTCGTTGAGATGTTCGCGGGCATAGTCCAACTTTTCGCTGCGGGAGACAAGAATGTAGAAGTCTGCCATCATCATGATGCCCTCCAGCAACGGCATAGCACTTTCGTTGAGGTTTTCCCAAACCTGGTCGCCTACGAAAAGCAGTTTGGCTTCGGAATGGTTCACGATGTTGTGTACATTGTCTGCCTTGAACTCGTGAAGGATGGGGACGATTACCGCACCGTAGGTCAATGTTGCGAGGAACGTTACGCCCCAGTGGGAACTGTTGCGGCCACAGACGGCAATCTTATCGCCTTTCTTGATGCCGCTTGCCTCGAAAATGATATGCAGCTTTTCTATTTTGCGGGCTACGTCCTTATATTGTAGGGTTGCTCCCTTGTAATCGGTCAGAGCGTCTAAATCCCAATTTTCCTTTATGCTATTCTCTATATAGGCGATAAAACTTTGTTCCATGATATTTAATTGCACATTTGGTTGAAAATTGTGCAAATATAAGGGTTTATATATAGAAAGCAAACTTTTATAAGGAAAATAGTTTTTATGGTGGCTATTTGTTAAAATTCGACAGTTATACCTAAAGTAGGCAGGATAGTGCCGCTTTCCTGCTTGAGGTATTTCATTTTATAGCGCTGTTCGGCAACAGGAGCAGACGGATTTTCGATGATGCCCGTACTCATTATCACATCCGGCTGCTTCAGTTTGTTGCCGGTGATATTCTGTATGTCCAGATAGATTCCTATCATGCAGTGATGGAAGTAGAAGGACTTGTCCACACGCAAGTCTAACTGGGCAAAGTTGGGAAGCCGCCCGGTATTATAGTACGCATAGTCGTAGTAGGGCTGTCCTTTGGCATCCCATGCTTCTACGAGTGATGATTTGTCTTCATCATAGGGAGTGTAGGGGCTGCCGCCTATATAGCTTAGCTTGCCTCCTATGCTCCAGCGCCGGGGCAGGTTGTATGTACCGCTCATGTTGAGTATGAAACGGTTGTCCCAGGCAGATGGAATGAAGTCTCCATTTGAACGGTTGCGGTATTCGCTGCGGTATAAGGTGAAGGAGGATACGAGATTGAACTTGCCGGATGCCTGCCAGCGGAACATGGTTTCCAGTCCGTAGGCCCTGCCGCTGGCTGTAGGGACGAGTGCTTCGTTGCCGGTGACACCGTAATCGTTTCCTTTGCATGCCAACGGAATGTTGTCTTGGAGGGAAAGTGGCATACGGCTGTAACGCTTGAAGAAACCTTCTGCAGAAACCATGAACCGGTCTTGCAGGTGCCAGTCCACACCGAGGCTGCTTTCAAAGACCTGCATGTACTTCAGGTTTTTGTTGAGATATTGCCCTTCATTGTCTTTATATCCCAAAGCGGTGTAGGGAGGCAATTGGTGGTAGAGGCCGGTACTTCCGCTCAGGGTCCATTGTTCCGAGAGTTTGTAGGATGCAGAGAGGCGTGGGGAGAACTGTTTCCATAGCTGCCGCATCTTTCGGTTGTAAGTGTTGCCATCCATACGGATACCGGCAGAAAGGGCCAGACGCTTGTCGGCGGTGGTATAGTTGGAAGAGAAGAAAGCCCCCCAGCCGAAGATGTTGAGTGAGGTTTCGTAGATGGAAAGCGTACTCGAATGACTGCCGTATAGTCTTTGCCTGCTGTGGTTTGTATAGATGGAGTTGTTCAGTTCTGCTCCTTCTTTTAGGGTCCATGCTCCCAAGCGCGTTTGGTTTTCGAAACGCAGGGTGGTCTTTTGTTCTGTGGAGCGTAGGCGCAGGGTCAGGTTGTCTTCGGAAGAGTCATCGTTGTTGCGGTATTTCAGATTGCGGTTGTTCAGGTAGTTATGGCTCAGTATAAGGGATTGTACGTGCCTTCCATTGTAGTGTCTGTAAGAGGCTCCGAGAGTGAATGTTTCCTGATGGATAGTGGGGAGATAGCTGAGCAGATATTCGGCATCTTCTCCTTTTTCATCGGTATTCAGTTTCATCTTGTCAATGCCTGCAAGACCAAGCAGGGTCAGCTCGCTGTGCTCGTTGAAACGGGTTTTTGTTTTGAATTGTCCGTCAATGAAATTGGGCAGGAAGGGCAGTCCCAAAGCCTTGAACAAAAGTTGCAGGTAGGACTGGCGTGCGGAGAACAGATAAGTGGTGCGCTGCCCCAGATGGCCTGCTCCGCTGAGCGAGACTTCCGATGCGCCGATGGTGGCTTTGAACGCCTGCTTGTCCGGATTTCCGTCCTTGAGGCGGAAGTCGAGGACGGAACTCAAGGCTCCGGAGCGGTTGGCGGGGAAGGCGCCCGTATAAAATGTAATCTCGCGTATCAGGTCGGCATTGACAATACTTACCGGTCCTCCGGATGCACCCTGAGTGGCAAAGTGGTTGATGTTGGGGATTTCGATGCCATCCATATAAAAGCGGTTTTCGGAAGGAGAACCGCCCCGAACAATCAAGTCGTTGCGATAGCCGATGGGAGAGAAAGAGACGCCGGGATAGGAGCGTACGATGCGCGAAACATCCCGGTTGGCTCCGGGACTTTTCTCTATTTCCTGCAAGCCGATGATACGCATGCTGACCGGGCTTTCGATACTTCGCCGGAAGGGAGAAGGCACCACCACTACTGTGTTCAGCAGATTGGCATCCTCTTCCATCTCTATCTCGATGAACGGGGTTGAGGCTGAAACAATATATTCGGGGGTGGAAACAGTCTGGTATCCTATGCAGGATGCCTCAAGGCTATAGATGCCCGGAGGTACCTGCTCTATCTTGAATGTGCCGAGTGAATCGGTGGATGCCCCTTTCCCGGGGATGCCGGCAACGAAAACGTTGGCGTAGGCCACGGGTTGTCTGGACTGTCTGTCGATGACTTTGCCGCGAACGGAATAGGTCACGGGAGCTATCATGGCATTCATGGTTGGGCTGATACCTGATAAAAGTATCAGCAATATAAACAATACAGTTCCCACCTTGTACCGTATGGCATTCATGGCTAATCAGACGTCACTAATTACTTTCCCAAGTACCATCGGTACATGCGTTGCACACCTTCCTCGATATCAATCTTATGATGCCATCCCAATGCATGTAACTTACCGGGATCGGTCAGTTTGCGCATGGTGCCGTCGGGTTTGGAAGTGTCGAAGGTCAACCGGCCCTGATAGCCTACGGTGTTGACAATCAGCTCTGCCAACTGGCGGATAGTGATTTCCTTGCCCGTACCGATATTGATGTGACAGTTGCGGATTTCCTTGTCGTCCGGCTCGAAGGTATCTTTGAAGTCGACGTGTTCCATGACGAAGACGCTGGCATCTGCCATCTCCTCGCTCCAGAGGAATTCGCGCAAGGGGGTGCCGGTACCCCATAATCTCACTTCTTCTTCGCTGATGCCGTATTTCCGGAGGATATTCAGAATGTCTTCTTTGCTGCTGTCGCCGTTGATGCCTTCCACCGGACGCAGGTTCATGTCGTGGCGTACGGCATCCCAGTCGCCTTGTTTCAGGCAGTGGGCGAGGTGTATCTTGCGTATCATGGCAGGGAGCACGTGGCTGCGTTCCAGGTCGAAGTTGTCGTTGGGACCGTAAAGGTTGGTGGGCATCACGGCAATGTAGTTCGTACCGTATTGAAGATTGAAGCTTTCGCACATTTTCAGTCCGGCTATTTTGGCGATGGCATAGGGCTCGTTCGTGTATTCCAGCGGAGAAGTGAGGAGTGCGTCTTCTTTCATCGGCTGTTCGGCATCACGGGGATAGATGCAGGTGCTGCCAAGAAAGAGAAGTTTTTTCACTCCGTGGCGGAAGCTTTCGCCGATGACGTTCTGTTGTATCTGCAGGTTCTTGTAGATGAAATCGGCACGGTAGATACTGTTGGCCATAATGCCACCCACAAAGGCGGCGGCAAGGAATACATATTCGGGCTGCTCCTCGTCGAAGAAGCGGCGTACGGCAACTCCGTCGAGCAGATCGAGTTCTGTGTGGGTCTTGCCGATGAGATTGGTGTATCCTTTCTCCTCAAGATTTTTCCAGATGGCAGAACCTACCAGTCCCCGGTGGCCTGCTACATATATTTTGGCATTTTTGTCTAACATTGTTGTCTGAAAGTTTAATTGTTCATTCAAAGCTCTTTGCTTCTTAAATACAGTTTCTTCACAAATTTCATGTCGTGCTCTGCCATGATGCGTACCAACTCTTCAAAACTGGTCTGCCTCGGATTCCATCCCAGCAGTGTTTTTGCTTTGGTGGGGTCGCCCAGCAATTGTTCCACTTCGGCAGGCCGGAAATATTTGGGGTCGACTTCCACGAGGACTTTTCCGGTCTGTGTGTCGATACCCTTCTCGTCCACTCCCTGGCCTTCCCAGCGCAGAGTGATGCCTACCTCCCGGAATGCCAGTGTCGCAAATTCGCGTACGGTATGCATTTCTCCGGTGGCAATGACGAAGTCTTCGGGGGTGTCGTGCTGCAGGATGAGCCACATGCACTCGATGTAGTCTTTGGCATATCCCCAGTCGCGCCGGGCATCCAGATTGCCCAGATACAGCTTGTCCTGGAAGCCTTGGGCGATGCGGGCAGCCGCCAGTGTGATTTTTCTTGTCACGAAGGTTTCACCTCGGCGTTCGCTCTCGTGGTTGAAGAGTATGCCGTTTACAGCAAACATGCCATAGCTTTCGCGGTAGTTCTTTGTAATCCAAAAGCCATACTGTTTGGCTACGCCATAGGGGCTGCGGGGATAGAACGGGGTCGTTTCGCTTTGCGGCACTTCCTGCACTTTTCCGAAGAGCTCGGAAGTGGAGGCCTGGTAGATGCGTGTCTTCTTTTCCATACCGAGAATGCGTACGGCTTCGAGCATGCGCAGGGTGCCTACGGCATCGGTTTCGGCGGTATATTCGGGCACGTCGAAGGATACTTTGACATGGCTTTGAGCGGCAAGGTTATATATTTCGTCCGGCTGCACACTCTGGATGATACGGATGAGAGAGCTGGAGTCTGTCATGTCTCCATAGTGCAGGTTAATGGTACGTTTCTGTTTCATGTCGCGTACCCACTCATCGAAGTAGAGGTGTTCGATGCGGCCGGTGTTGAAAGAGGAAGAGCGACGCAGGATACCGTGCACTTCATATCCTTTCTGCAGGAGGAATTCGGCAAGGAACGAGCCGTCCTGCCCGGTAATGCCGGAGATAAGGGCTTTCTTCATAATGTATGCTTCTTGTTATTATGTCTTTTCGGACTGCAATATTCGTTATTTTCCACGAGATAGCAAAATATAAACTATTTCTTTCCCATCACTTTGTCGATAATCAGTGCGATTGCCCCGTCGCCCGTCACATTGCAGGCAGTACCGAAGCTGTCCATCGCTATGTATAGTGCAATCATCAGCGCTTGTGCCGACTCGTCGAAGCCCAGCATGGATTGCAGGATGCCCAGTGATGCCATGATGGCGCCTCCCGGTACCCCGGGAGCGGCTACCATAGTGATGCCCAGCATGAAGATAAATCCTGCAAATAGAGGGAAATCATGGGGCATGCCTTGCATTATCATCAGTGCCAGGGCGCATGCCACAATCTTCAATGTGCTGCCCGACAGATGGATGGTGGCGCAAAGTGGGATGACGAATCCGGCAATATCGGCAGAGACGCCGTTCTTCCGACTTTGCTCCAATGTTACAGGGATAGTGGCGGCACTGGATTGAGTGCCTAGAGCCGTGAAGTAGGCAGGCATCATTCGTCCCAGTAGTTTGAGAGGGTTCTTGCGGACAAACAGTGCCGCAATGCTGTATTGGAATACCAGGAGAAAGATGTGAAGCAGGAAGATTACACCGATAATCTTAATAAAGACCATCAGGATGCCGAATACTTGTCCACTGTGCGTCATGTTGAGGAAAATGCCGAAAATATAGATGGGAAGCAGCGGCAATATCACTGCACTGATCATGCGGATGACAATCTCTTGAAAATCGCGCGCCGCATTTTTCAGTACCTCGCTTTTCAGATGAGCCAGGCCCAGCCCCAGTGTGAAGGCAAGTACGAGTGCGGTCATAACATTCATCAATGGCGGGATGCCCACGGAAAAATAGGGAAGAATACCTTGAGATTCACTGACTTCTTCTAACGGCACCCCGGTTTCTATGAGGGAAGGAAATACCGCCACACCGGTGAAGTAGGAGAGAAAGCCGGAGAATAGGGTAGCTCCGTAAGCAATGAGCGCTGTGAAGACCAGCATCCGTCCGGCTCCTTTGCCGATGTCGGCAATGGCAATCGTGACTAGCCCCACAATGATGAGGGGGATGGAGAAGTTCAGGAATTCACTGAAAATGGCATTGAATGTTACGAACAGCCGTACCAGCGAAGCCGGTAGGAAATTTCCGAAAAGTATACCTAAGATAATGGCAATGATGATGCGTGGCAATAGTCCGATGTGGAAGTTCTTCATGAGCATTGGTTTTCTGTCTGGTTGAAAAATAGGCTTTCGCTGACAAAAGTACTATTTTATTTTCGTAATTCATACGAACAAATGCTGTTAGCATTTTGTTTCCATATAAAGACAAAATTTACATGAATATGAAGAATTTAAATAAAACAGACATTGGACTTATCGGTCTGGCAGTTATGGGCGAGAATTTGGCCCTCAATATGGCAGATAAGGGATGGAATGTTTCGGTATATAATCGTACGGTTCCGGGAGTGGAAGAAGGGGTGGTGGAACGTTTTGTGAACGGCCGCGCCAAAGGGAAAAAAATTGAAGGCTATACAGACATAGCCGAATTTGTAACTTCCATTACCACACCTCGCAAAATAATGATGATGGTTCGTGCCGGCAGTGCGGTGGATGAGCTGATGGAACAGCTGTTTCCCCATTTGTCCGAAGGGGATATCTTGATTGACGGTGGTAATTCCAATTATGAGGACACCAACCGGCGTGTGGCATTGGCCGAAAAGAAAGGCTTCCGTTTTGTGGGAGCCGGAGTTTCCGGTGGAGAGGAAGGGGCGCTGAACGGCGCGTCTATCATGCCCGGAGGCTCTGAAAGTGCCTGGCCTGAGGTGAAGCCTATCCTGCAGAGTATTGCGGCAAAAGCATCTGACGGTACTCCGTGCTGCCAGTGGATTGGTCCTGCCGGTTCCGGTCATTTCGTCAAGATGATACATAACGGTATCGAATATGGAGATATGCAGCTTATTGCCGAAGCTTATTGGGTGATGAAGAATCTGCTTGGTCTGGACAATGGACAGATGGCGGAAATCTTTGCTGATTGGAATGAGGGTAAGTTGCGTAGCTATCTCATTGAAATTACCGCCAACATACTGCGTCATAAGGACAAATCAGGAGGTTACCTGATAGATAAGATATTGGATACCGCCGGACAGAAAGGTACGGGCAAGTGGTCCGTTATCAATGCGATGGAGCTGGGCATGCCGTTGGGGCTGATTGCTACGGCTGTGTTCGAACGTAGTTTGTCGGCACAGAAGGGTTTGCGTGAAACGGCTTCCAAGCAATTTGTGTGCCGACGCTCGCAGGCGGTGTACAACAAGTCGGAGATGGTGAAGGATATCTATTCCGCACTCTATGCTTCCAAATTGGTGTCATATGCTCAAGGATTTGCCGTGTTGCAGCGTGCATCCGACGCTTTTGCCTGGAACCTCGATTTGGCATCCATCGCACGCATGTGGCGGGGCGGCTGCATCATCCGTAGTATTTTCCTGAACGACATAGCTACGGCTTTCGAGGCAAAAGACAAGCCAAAACATCTGCTGTTGGCACCTTATTTCAAAAATGAAATGCAGCTGTTGCTTTCCGGCTGGAAACATCTGGTGGCACAATCCATGAAAGAGGAACTTCCGGTGCCTGCATTCTCGTCCGCCTTGAATTATTTCTATTCGCTGGTGTCTGCCAAGTTGCCTGCCAATATGATTCAGGCGCAACGTGACTATTTTGGTGCGCATACCTTTGAAAGGACAGACGAGTTGCGTGGACAGTTTTTCCATGAAAATTGGACGGGACACGGAGGAGATACGAAATCGGGTACGTACAATGTGTGAGAAAGGGGGAGAAGATGATGAATAAATTAGTGATTGTTATATTCGGCGCTTCGGGTGACTTGACGAAGCGCAAACTGATGCCGGCGCTCTATACTTTATATAGTGGCGGGCGGTTGCCGGAAGGATTCTCCATTCTGGGGATAGGACGCACCGAGTATACGGATGCCCGTTACCAAGAATATATAATGAGTGAATTGAGTAAGTTCGTAGCTTCCAAAGAGCAGGTGGAAGATAAAATGAGGGATTTTTGCAGCCATCTGCATTACCAGACATTGGATCCCGCCGAGGTTGAAGGTTATCATCTGCTGGACGGACGTTTACAAGAGTTTACCGGTGAGAAGAAACCGGACAACCTGCTGTTCTATCTGGCTACTCCACCTTCCTTGTACGGTGTCATTCCCTTGCACTTGAAGGCGGCCGGTCTGAACCGTCCTGATACGCGTATCATCGTTGAAAAGCCGTTCGGTTACGATTTGGAGTCAGCCAGAAAGCTGAATAGCATTTATGCTTCCGTTTTCAAGGAGCATCAGATTTACCGCATCGACCATTTTCTGGGTAAGGAAACGGCGCAGAACATTCTCGCCTTCCGTTTTGCCAACGGAATCTTCGAACCGCTATGGAACCGTAATTATATAGACTATGTGGAGATTACAGCCGTAGAGAATCTGGGTATCGAAGGACGTGGTGGATTCTATGAAGGTGCCGGAGCCCTGCGCGATATGGTACAAAACCACCTCATACAGCTTGTGGCGCTCACAGCATTGGAACCGCCTGCCGTTTTCAATGCCGATAATTTCCGCAACGAGGTGGTGAAGGTCTATGAGTCATTGGCCCCCTTGACAGAGGAGGATTTGGAGGAACACATTGTCCGCGGACAATATACGGCTTCGGGCTCGAAAGCCGGGTATAGGGAAGAGAAGAACGTGGCACCTGATTCGCGTACCGAAACGTATATTGCCATGAAAATCGGTATTAACAACTGGCGGTGGAAGGGTGTTCCTTTCTATATCCGTACCGGCAAACAAATGCCGACAAAGGTGACTGAGATTGTTGTACATTTCCGTGAGACGCCCCATCAGATGTTTCGTTGCGAGGGTGGACATTGTCCCCGCGCGAATAAGCTGATTCTCCGCCTGCAACCCAATGAAGGCATTGTGCTGAAATTCGGCATGAAGACTCCCGGACCGGGATTTGACGTGAAGCAGGTGATGATGGACTTCAGTTATGACCAGTTGGGCGGGTTGCCTACCGGCGATGCCTATGCCCGTCTGATAGAGGACTGCATACAAGGTGACCCTACACTCTTTACCCGCAGCGACGCGGTAGAGGCTTCATGGCGCTTTTTCGATCCCGTGTTGCGCTATTGGAAAGAGCATACGGATGCTCCTTTATATGGGTATCCCGTAGGTACGTGGGGACCTTTGGAAAGTGAAGCGATGATGCACGAACATGGTGCTGAGTGGACTAATCCGTGTAAGAATTTGACTAATACAGATGAATATTGCGAGTTATGAAAAGTTATGTTTACCATTCGGCTACAGCTACGGCACATGCGTTGATTGAACATTTGATTGCGATGATGGAGCGTGAGCCGGAAAAGACCTTTTATTTTGCATTCAGTGGGGGAAGTACTCCTTCGCTGATGTTTGACATTTGGGCCAACGAGTACAAGGAGGTGACTCCTTGGATGCGGATGCGGATTTATTGGGTGGATGAACGGTGTGTGCCGGCAGAGGATTATGAGAGCAATTATGGTACTATGCGCCGTTTGCTGTTGGATGAAGTAGGCATGCCCGATGAATACGTTTACCCTATTTATGGAGTGAACCGCCCGGAGATTGAAGCAAAGAACTATTCGACGCTGGTTTGCCGCACGGTTCCGCTTTGGGGTGGCTTCCCGGCCTTCGATGTCGTTTTGCTCGGTGCTGGAGACGACGGGCATACCTCCTCTATCTTTCCGGGGCAGGAATATCTGCTTTCTTCCTTTCATCCTTATGAGGTGAGTGTCAATCCCTATAATGGGCAGAAACGCATAGCCATGACCGGCTGCCTTTTGTTTGCTGCGAAGAATCTTATTTTCTTTATTACCGGCAAGAATAAGGCGGATGTGGTCCGCGATATTCTTGATTCCGGGGATACCGGTCCGGCAGCTTATGTGGCCCACCATGCCGAGCGTGTGGAATTGTTCCTCGATGCTCAGGCCAATGGCGGGAAAATGTCTACTTAGATGTACCGCTCTCCAGAATGCTTACGATGGAGAATAATGTAAAGCAGATGCCTCCCAAACCTGCCAGTACGCGTGCAGGGACAAAATAGGCATTGTGCAGGCTTGCCATCTCAAACAGAAAGGCGGAGAGAAACAGACAAGCCAGGGCCGTGAAGACCGGAATCAGCGGGATGCGGTTGGCCAGCTTGAAAGTGTTCCGCCAGATGGCGGCAAGTAGTATGACTTTGCTGGAAATGCTGTAGCATACCAGTCCCAGGCCTATCATAATATATCCTGTGGAGGAGAGTGCCGGATTGCTGTTGGCCAAGACCAGAAGTCCCCAGAGAATGCTGATGCTGCCCATTATCAAAACAAGGGCCGGCCATTGTTTCCGTTCAGCCTTTGTATAGTTGTTGCGTATCTGGCGGACGATGGTTGCAACCAGCGCCACCAAGCTGGAACAGATACAAGCAAGTCCTGCCATGACATGGCCTGCTACATAATATGCATTGTGCTCGCTGCTTTTTGACAATAGCCAGAAGGCCCATATCCATGCCATTACTGCCATAAGGGTGGCAACTGCTATCAGGATATATCCCTGGGAGGAATTGAATGCATCGGCAGGTTGTAGCTGGTCGGTACGTTCCGAGTTGGCGGGAATGAGGGTGAAGCGGGTGGAGGCTGTGGCTGTGGTAGCTACACAAGCTGTGATGAAACCGACTCCGCAAATCACGTGTCCTGCCACGAAATTGCTTGCCGTGGCAGCTTCGTGCATATAATTCCAACCATAGATTACTGTGAGTACGGCTGCCAGGTAACCAATAACCGGAAGTGCGTATCTGGCTATCGGATTGTAGGTATGAATAATTTGTCTAATGATTGTTGCCGCTGTGGCGAACAAGGCAATGCAAATCATCCCTAAGGAAAATACTACCGGACCGGCCACAAATTTTGCCGAATCCAGTCCTTCGTGGAGCACAAAGGCTCCGTAGCCGAAACAGAAAAGGGCCATCAACAAGGGTATAGCCCTGAAAAGAATACTGATACCGTAATTCATAACTGTTGTTTTTAGAGTTTCCCCTTCAAACAGCGTTTCTGTGGCTTTGTTCCTCCTTTTAAGATTTATTTGTGATGAGAAGTGTTTCCCTGTCCGTATTTAGGGAGCCAGCCTCTCCTTTTTCCAGCTGCCATCCGCTTGTTGGGAATAGAGGAAACGGTCGTGTAGCCTGCTTTCCCGTCCTTGCCAGAATTCAAAACGGAAAGGGGTGACGGCAAAACCTCCCCAGTTGTCGGGACGTTTGATACTTTGCCCTATCCATGTTGCCGCTTCGCGGACGAACGCGCGCATTATCTCCATACGGCTGCCGATGACGTGACTTTGGGGTGAAATCCTCGCCCCGATTTTACTTTTGTAAGGCCTGCTTGCAAAATAGGCGTCAGAATCGGCAGGAGCGCATCTTTCAGCTTTTCCTTCAATGTGTATTTGCCTTTCCAGTTTGTGCCATACGAAAGATAAGGATATATACGGATTTGCAGTCAGTTGCCGGCCTTTCCTGCTTTCGTAGTTGGTGAAGAAGATGAAACGGCCATTTTCCACCCCTTTCAGCAACACTGTGCGTGTAGAAGGATGCCCGTCTGTCGAGACTGTAGCTACCGTCATGGCGGTGGGCTCGTACTCATCACTATGGATAGCATCGTTCAGCCAATGGTCGAATTGCTCAAAGGGATTGTCGTTGAGGTTACC
Source organism: Bacteroides sp. AF39-16AC (assembly GCF_003602735.1). NCBI lineage: Bacteria > Pseudomonadati > Bacteroidota > Bacteroidia > Bacteroidales > Bacteroidaceae > Bacteroides > Bacteroides sp. AF39-16AC. Next base: position 256,657 of record NZ_QTLN01000004.1, read on the forward strand.
CGGTGTCAGCCTGCCTTTCTTATATTCTCTTCTGATGTCAAAGAGTTGTGATTTCATTATCGTGTGGTTTTATCAGGAGTGATATATTGTTTTTCTATGTAACAGTCTGAGAGGGCTGAATGTTTTTGTTTTTCTGCGGAAAGAAAAATATGGAAGAAGGAAATGGCTGTGTTGATACTTAAAAAAATGGGGGTGTGTCAAAATTCACCACAGATTACACGGATTAACACAGAATGAGCTTAATCTACTGATAGTCAAAGATACTTATCTGTGCAAATCTGTGTAATCTGTGGTGAATACCAGTTTCGACACACCCTCGGATATTGGAGATTACCTTATGAAGACAAGTGGAAAGTGGACACTGGCATGTCTGCTATTGTAATTTAAACATTACGGGAACTGTGAATTTACAACGGACCGGTTTGCCTCGTTGCTCACCGGGTTTCCATTTGGGCATGGTGGAAATCACACGGATAGCTTCTTTGTCCAGATAGGGATCTACGCCTCTTACTACTTTTACATCTACGATGCTGCCGTCTTTGTTGACAACGAATTGTACTATTACGCGCCCCTGGGTTCCGGTCTCTTGTGCAATAGTCGGGTATTTTATACTCTTACCCAGATATTGCATCAGACTCATGCCATTATAAGAAAACTCAGGATTCTTCTCTACAACTTCAAAAATCTCATCCTCTACCGGAATCTCTTCATCTACGGTTGGAGATATGGGTTTGATGATTACAGCTTCACCGATTTCTTCGGAAGAGGCAATGGCTGTTTCTTTCACATTGTCATTATCATCCACAATTGTCAATACCTCGGCAATTGCAGGAGCTTGAGGGGGTGGTGGAGCTACTAATTCGGGTTGCTCCGTGATAGGAATTTCAATTTCCTGCTCAAATACGTTCTCGGTAATAGCACCGCTCATGTCAATCCTAACATCACGCTTCGACCATTCAAATGCAACGAACATGAAGACCAGCACAATTACATAACCTACAAGTAGCCAACTTGACTTCTTGTTTTCCAGGCTTGCTTTGGATGTTTTCTTGATTTCCATAATTTACAAGATTATTACCGTATAATGGTTGTCGCGAAACTAACATTATACAGATGTGATTAGTAAAATCATAAAACATGCGTGCCCACTTGTTTCTGTATTAAAGATAAGAAAATGAATGTTATGTTGGTGTTTGATATGTAGTTATATATAGTTTTTTAAATTTGCTTTGATAATTTTTCTGCTTGTGGATTAAATAGTGTTGATATGTAAAAAGCACTTCCAGCGTTCGCTTACGGAGGAAGTGCTTCACACAAAAACTAAACTAGACTTATTGTATTGAAAATATAGCTATAATCTGTGTATCACTTCTTTATAGGCTGGTTTAAATCTGATGTCGACAATAAATAGGAAAAATCAGCTCATGTTTTGTTGTATAACGTTACTTTTCTCAATGTTCTCTAGAACCTCGTCGATGAAAAGCGAACGATAGTGCGGACATTCCAGTACACCCTTTTCTTTCGCTTCCCGGTATACCTTGGAGAACAGTTTTGCTTTCTCCTTGTCGGTGGTCGGCAACTTATCTATGGGAGTGGCAAGGAACCGACACCCCCAGCCTTTGCAGGTAGGGGTGAGGGAACAATGGTTTGGAGTTTTCCACTGACATGAGCATTCGGTAATTATTTGATTCATATTTGCTATAATCGAATTGACATCAATCTTTGTGCTCATACATGTCTATTGTCTTGAAGAAATCATCCTCGTAATTATAGATGTCATCTAGGGTTTCAATAACATGTTTCACATCTTTCTTGTTTTCATCAATAGTGGCTACATACTTAGTGGCTGTATTGAAATACATACGACAAATAGGTTTGCGATTGTTGTCATCAAGCAGAATACTGAAATAAGTCTGTGCATCACGATATACTATGCGGGATATATCTACTTTCTTTCTACAGATAGCTTTTACAATTCTGTATGCATCTAACTCTTCTTCTGTAGTGACAATCTTGGATTCTGTATTTACTTCTTCTGTAGTCTCTTCTGATGTGTTTCCACTGTTTTTTGTTTGGCTTTCCTCTATTTTGGAATCACTAACTGTCAAAGCTCCTTTCAAACGGTCATTAATAATATCGTTGATATGTGAAGAGATAGCGCGTTTGACTAAAGGTGTGAATTGGTCTATTATATTTTGAAGCATTCTACCTTCATAAACTTTGGTAGCAAACATTTTCACAAAATCAGTGCTAGGCGAGGAGAATTCTTCTTGGATAATAGCCTTTAATTCTCCCATGTACTTTAATTCGCTGGCTGAGTTCAGAATATTGTCCACATCAAAGTATGATTTATGGAATTTTTTCAGTTCCTCGATTTGATTATCCCTTAAATCCGTAATATCCACTTCCAAAAAAGGCTTATCATCCATTATATTGGGTTCTTTCAAATCTGTATAGAAGCGGTAGATAATTCCATTGGTCAAAAGTCCGAACTTAGCTTTTGATACGTTGAAATAGCGTAGTAGTTGGTTATCATGTAGGTTTAAATCTTGCTTCCAATGCTTACATTCAATCAGCAATATAGGCTGGTCGTCCTTCATGATGGCATAATCAATCTTTTCTCCTTTCTTGGTCCCAATATCGCAGGTCATTTCTGGCAATACTTCCAAAGGATTGAACACATCATATCCCAGAGCATTAATAAAGGGCATGATGAAAGCATTTTTAGTAGCTTCTTCTGTCTGAATGTTATCTTTCAGCTTTTCAATTCTATCAGCAAGCTGTTTAATAGTGTCTTTAAAATCCATAGTATTTTACTTTTTAGATTGATATTATAGTCTCATATTGCGTTCAACAACCTTAATCACGTTGTATATCTCCACTACATCATCAAGGTTAACGGTGTAGTCATTGAATAACTCATTGAGCGAGTGGCAGGTGATATTACCTTTATCATCTTGGGCCGTGATTTGCTTGATGGATATGCCGTTTGTACGGTGTACAATAACGAAGTACCAGTCGTTAATATGAAGTTTGGGAAGCCAAAGGTCACGTCTTACTTCCCTTGCTAAAACCTTGTCACCATCGCAGATGGCAAGCCTGCTGTTGTCATCCATACTGTCACCTTCTGCTTCAAATATGCGGTATTTTCCGTGATAGGTCTTATCTACGATTACCGGCATTGTGGGCAAGGTGTCTATATATTCGGTATCTCCATATCCGGCGAGATAACCACATTGTGCTTTGATGTGTATAACGGGCACGTTCATGTAGCTTAAATCGTCAACTGGGCGGGCGTTGGAGTGGTACGTCTGTGATGGAGCATCGGTAAGCATATTTCCTTCACCAGTTAGTAGCCATTCTAAATTGTATGCAGGGAATGCACTAACTATCTTTTCACATGTTGCACGTGAAGGTGTACGATGCTCGTTAATAATGCGAGTGATAGTTACATTATTAGATATACCAATAGCTTTACTGAATGAATTCTTATTCAAGCCTTCTTTTTCAATAATAAATTCAACTCTTTTCCAAGCTTCCATATTTGAATATACTAACAGTTAGTTAAATGTTGTAAATAAACTAACTTTTAGATAGTAAAAGTTTGTATTTGTACTAACTGTTAGTATCTTTGCAACATCAACGTCAACAACGACTACAAAATAATGAAAAATAGTTGAGTTGGCAAAATTAAAGTAATACCTAAAAAGGAGTAGTTCTTTGATTTATTGATGTTGCAAATTTAAAAAGGGGTAGTATTTCTACCACCCTTTCAGTTCTTAACCTCTATGGGTTCGTTCTGACGGCTGTCTATTTGAAAGGATGCAATAATTACAGACTTGCAAGCCACTTCTTGCCTGATTTGGTGAATGTCCATAGGTAAATACCGCCTACTATTGCTACTCCTACTGCGAAAACGAATATTAATACTTCCATACTATTTTAATATTTTGTTTGCCAGCAATGCCGACAATACGGTTAATACTATTCCAAACATAGCAACGAGCCACATTGTTGCGTTTTGGGTGTCAGAGAACAAAGGTAGTGTAATTCCTATGACCAACCCAGCGAAAGAAAGTTTGGATAAGTCGAAGAAATATCCTGCGAGTTTGTCTCGTCTAGTCTTATCTTTTTCTTTCCGTTCTTGCTTTACTGCTTGTTGTTCGCTCCAGTTCCCCATAGTTATTTCTTTGAAAGGTTCTCGATGGTACGTTGCTGGCTCTCTATGACGGAGAACAGGCGTTCGTTGGTGATGGGGGTTGGTACTTCTGATTGTCTTGGTAATGAAATTCCAATCAATTCTGATAGGTCTATATTCGTTGCCTTAGATATAATCATCACCTCTTCTACGCTACGCTTCATTAAGTCGTCATATCGTGGCATATTGTTGGGGTGAATACCTAAGGCATCGGATACAACTTTATAGGCTATTCCCTTTTCTTTCAGCAATTCTCTTAAGGTCATACAATCATATTATATTTTATTAACTAATAAATATATCATAATTGATTGTTATAATCAAAAATGATAGTATATTTGCAACGTCAACAACGACAACAGCAGCAAAGATGCGAAGTTTGAGTGAGATAACCAAAAAAACAACATACCTAAAAAGGAGTAAGACAATGAAAAAGTACGATTTACACAAGATTATGAAAGCGGCTCACGAGATATACAGAAAGTATTTCAAGCTATACCAGCTTACTCACGGTGTACAGACTTTCGGTGATTGCTTGAAACTCGCTTGGGCTAACGAAAAGAAACGTGTTGCTGATGAAGAAGCGAGAAAGGCTGAGAAAGAAGTAATGAAAGCAGCTTTGGTACGACCGGAAAGAAGAAGTTCTTATGATTACTGCAACGCTCCAGCTTCAGCTTACTACAATCAGAACAGCAAAGGTGCCTTCGGTTCCCGTTACGTAGGCGATTAAGATAATTATTCGCAGAAAAGGCAGCTACATATACCATGCAGAACAGCTGTACGCTTAACATGAATACTTGCGCAAGTGGCGTGCAAAGCCTTGCATGGGCGAATTGAAAGATTCTCCGTCCGGTCATTGAGCCTACCCTTTGATGGGAGACGGAGAACGAGATGGAGTGATTGCCCTAAGCAATCCGTTCCAGAAAGCGATACTGGCGCTTACCCTCAATCCCAGCATAGAGGACGCGAGAGATACCCGGAGTAGCAAGAATTTGCGACGATGTCTGAATGGAAGTTCAGAACGAGCGAAAGATTTGCAACGGTGCGAAATAAGAAGCCGACATGCCCCGAACGGTCATGCAGCGAAGTACAGTAGCTGATAACTCCGGTGGGAAGAGCAGAGAGAGCTTATCGGGGCACGAATATTAATCGAAAATAGAGAGAATATGAATGAAATAATAGATTACATTAAGGATTCACCAATCGAGTATGCGATTGATGCCTTGTCTGTAAATTATGTGATACAGACTATTGTTCAAATGGTACTGTTCCCCTTTGTGCTATACTTTTGTTGGAGGGTTTTTAAAAAGATACTTCGTAACATGAAATAATTAACAGAAACTCCTTACAATAGTATATGTAACCAATACGATGATAAACAGCAGGAATGAAACATACGAACATCCTTCACAGAATACGAAGATTTTTCTTTTTGGTATGCTTTCATATACGTAAGCTTGACCGTGCGGTAATTCCCCGTTATGATATTTTCTTAGGTATTCCCGATAGGTGCGCACAGCTTGATTGCTCAACACTCTATTCTCGTATAAAGATATTCCAGAGAAAAGGATACAGAGTGCATTTACGCATATTGCAGTCACAAGGAGAAGCTTGTTGCAAAGACTGTCCTCTGAAGGACTGCTTAAAGAAATGATTACTGCAAAGGTGGTTGAAGCTACCATTAAAAGTGTTGTTTGTATTTTGAATACCCATTCTGTTCGTTCATCCAGAGAACGCATGTAGAGTCTGATTAGATTTCTTTCACTACTCATGCTTACTTAATTTTAAATGTGGCAATGCAAAGTTAAGTAAATCTCCCGAATAAAGCGTGATGCCGCCAATCGGATTGGCTCGGGAGAGCTCAAATACTAATCATTAAAATTTTATAGCGATGAAAAAGCGAATAATCACAGAAAACTACACTCCGGCTTTGAGAGATATGGAGGTAGGGGAAGTTCTAACTTTTCCGGTTAAGGCGTATAATTCCATAAAGGGGACAATTATCCCCCGATTGAGATTGGAGTTCTGCGTTGAGGATGCTGACTGGAAAGTAGGGGAGGTTGACAAGAGGAAAGGTATTTTTGATGTGGAAAGGGTCGCATGATGATTTCCCTTTCTCCTACGGAACTGCTTGTCGCGAATGAGTACTGCAAGGGGCTTGCCGACAAGGAGGTGGCGGGCAATCTGAATAAATCGGTTTGGACTGTCAAGACCCAGAAAAGAACGATATACCGGAAGTTGGGTATTTCCAAAGATACGGAACTGCTTCTGTATATGATTTGCGATAGGCTTAAGCGTGATTTTGACTTGAAGGAATTGCGCAGGCACGGACTTGAATTCCTCTTCTCTATTTTATTCTTATTGATGCAGGTTACTTGTAATGATATTGACTTACGGAGAATGAGAATACCATCACGGGTACGGACAGCCATGCGATATATAAGGACTGGCCGAAAGAATAATAACGACTTTATTTTTTAACGGTATGATATACGAAGTGAATGGTGATTTACGCAGTTCCATGTTGATTGACGGGACAGCGGAGGCGAGATTGGCAGACATCCTCACTATTATGGATTCTCGCACTTTTCCAAAGAGAGAATCTGAAAAAATAGTAGGAGGTCCGGGCAGGTTAAGAGTGTTGGTAAATACTCAAAGAGTGAGAGTTGAGTATAAATCTAATGGGAGAAGCTATTACAATGCTTCGGATGTGTTGAGCTTTGCAAAAGTAAGAAAGGGAAAGAACAATGAAAAGAAGAATCATTATAAACGTGCTACTGCTTAACGTATTGGCACTACCATGTTTATTGATGTTTAATGATGTAGACTCGGTAACGGGAGACTGGAATTATGGTATAAACCTTTTTGGCCTTGTGTATTCGTATTGGTTTTATCACAATGTCCTGAAAAAGGTGTTCAAGATATAGACCTCAGCGGAGGAAGTGTTTCACACATAATTAGATTGATTTAGAATTAGACATGGGAGTTGTCTCTACTCGTGAGAGCAGGGACAGACACGGGCAATTAGCTCAGCTTGGTAGAGCGGTACATGTAGTTAGTATTGGTAATTTGTCATGGTATTGTTTAAAGGTTTCATGTACAGGTCGCGGCGTTCAAATCCCGCATTGTCCACAAGCTTTTTATTGTTTAATCTATAATTCCGTTGTAAAGGACAACGTGAGGTGAGAGTCCTCATTTAAGTTTTTATTTTGCTTTTGTTTTAAGTGACTATCCCGGTGTGGCTTGACCGCCTATCCGGGAGCAACTTTGTTGACCTGCCTGCCCAGTCTGTGAAGATATGGTAGGCAAATATGGGCGTTCGGTGTAATGGCTAACACAACTCATTTGAGGAGATTGGCGGTTCGAGTCCGTCAACGTCCACAATCCAAGAGAGGGTTATTTAGTAGTTTTGTCGTGTTTTATTTTTTGTTTGTGTTTCAAGGTGAACGGTTTGTGAAAATAGTTCACCTATTCTGGGAACGTAGCTCAGTGGATAGAGCACCGTGTGTGGTGGAAGGTTGAGAGTTCGATTCTCTCAAGTAGATTCTTAGCTTAATGGGAGAGCACCACAAGCGGCGGTCGGTGGTTCGAATCCATCCGTTTCTACAAGCCTTTATGAGAGAAAATCCGCTTTTAGTCCGAGAGTAGGGCGAAGATAGCGCAGGGAATCATCCGCGCGGCATCGGTTAGCCGTTGACTCTATCTGAAAGGTAATGCGAAATCGGATAGGATTAGGAGTATTTGTCGTTTGCGCCCCGGAGAATACGCTTCGGGGCTTTCCTTTGGCTATTTTTTTATTAACCACTTTAATATTTTCTATTATGGGACTTATCAAAAGACCTAACGAGCTGACCGTTAAGACTACCTTGTCAGCACTGATTTACGGCCAACCTGGCATGGGAAAAACAACTCTTGCATTATCGGCTCCCAATCCGGTATTGTTCGATTATGACGGCGGTATTCACCGTGTCAATGCCGCCCATCGTGTACCGACCGTTCAGATTACAAGCTGGGACGAGACGAACCAGGTACTTTCGTCCGAAGAAATCAAGGAGTTTTCCACTATTGTGATTGATACTGCCGGAAAGATGCTTTCTTTCATGGATAAGGCGATTATGGCAGCGAATCCGAAGATGAAGAAAGTGGATGGTACCCTTTCCCTGCAGGGTTATGGAGTACGTAAGAACATGTTCATCAACTTCGTTAATCAAGTCACACTCATGGGCAAGTCTGTTATCTTCGTGGCTCATGAACGGGAGGAGAAAGTAGGCGACGAAAAACAGATACGTCCGGAGATTGGCGGTTCGTCCGCAGGTGACTTGATTAAGGAACTGGATTTGGTTGGTTACATGGAAGCTATCGGTAAGGACAGAACGATTTCTTTTGACCCCTGCGAGAAGTTCTACGGGAAGAATACTTGTAATCTTCCTTCACGTATCAAAATTCCCGTAATCATTGATGAGTCTGGTACCGTAACGGGTGAGAATGATTTCATGACGAAAATCATCAGTACTTATAAGGAGTATCAGACGAAGCAGACGGAACTATCTTCCGAATATGATGCGGTTCTTGATGCTATCCGTGACGCAGTGGAACAAGTGACTGATACACAATCTGCCAATTCTGTTCGGGAAGCTTTAGATACCATGACGCATATCTTTGACAGCAAGGTACGGGCAGGCATGATGCTCAATGAGAAGTGCAAGAGACTTGGCTTGAAGTTTAACAAACTCAGCAAAAGGTATGAACCAGCAGCCTAAATACAGATTCTACCCGTCACTGCTCGATAAATTCGAGCAATATTTGCGGGCTGATGAGCAGGTAGAGAGCTTCTGGAATGTCGATAATGAAACGGGAGAATACAAGAAAAGTCCGGAAGAAATTGAAGCGGAGCTGAAGCAAAGCCTACTTGATGCGATAAACCGTGTCCCGTTTGAGAGTGAGGCAGCTGATAAAGGAACGGCCTTTAATGCTGTTATAGACTGCTATATCCACAAGAAAAAGCATATACCAAGCGAACGGGAGCCATACACCATTATCGGTGATGGAGAAACGAATACCATTCAGGTATATTTTCCTGCTACTGATATCGCGCCAGAGCGTAATTTCTTATTTGACCGTAGCTGGTGTATAGAGCAGTCGAAGTATTTCTCCGGTGCATTGTCCCAAGTCTTTGTGTCCGCAGTCATTCCCACTCGTTATGGTGATGTGGAGCTTTATGGGTATATAGATGAGCTCGTTCGTGATACCGTATATGATATCAAGACAACATCTAAGTATGATTTTGGCAAGTATGAACACGGCTGGCAGCGCCATGTATATCCTTACTGTTTGATTGCTTCCGGTCAGATGGAAAGCGTGAAAGCGTTTGAGTACACTGCCTATCAGATGAAGGGCGGTACCAGCCGGACGCCACTAATTAGCGGAACGCAATACCCGGAATACTACACTTATAACCATGAACAGACGATTAAGCTGCTTACGGCACACTGCGAGCATTTCATAGAGTTTTTGGAAGCAAACCGAGACATTATTGCTGATAAAAAAATCTTTGGATTAGAGTAATGGCACAAGAAGCAATTCTGGAAAAGGTCAACGGCGAGGTACACATAAGCAAGTCTTTTGACTTCATGTGTTCCCAGCTTCGTAATGGTCGGTATCGTGTAAAAATCGAAAGGTTCACAGAGCCAAGGACGATGTCACAGAATGCGCTTATGTGGTTGTGGTTTACTTGTATTGAGCAAGAGACCGGGACGGACAAGCAGGATGTACACGATTACTATTGTAACCGCTTTCTCAGAAGGACTTCGTATTTCAGGGGAAAAGAAATGGTCATTACCGGAAGCACATCGAAGCTCAATACAGTGCAGATGACTGACTTTCTAAATAAGGTTCAGGCCGATGCTGCTGCCGAACTGGGAATAACGCTCCCTCTTCCGGCTGACCGTTACTATAACGAATTTATCAACGAATATAAAGACAGGAGGTAGAAATGAATATCACCAAAGCAAAAATCACGAAAGACAACACGCTTGTTGCCTCTTTCAAGAACGAGAATGAGGACAATGTAACCATTGAGGGAAAGAATCTTATCCATAAGGATTTGCGTGCAGCGTTTAACGAATTGATTCCTCACCTTGCTTTCCTCTGTGAGCAGAAAGAAGCTGATGGAAAGGACTCCATAGATGAACTGCCGGAAGAAATCTTCTCTACATTCGAGGTCACGGGCTACACAGTTAGCGGTTCGGATGACAATGAAGGTGTGGTATTGGTTGGAAAACGTTTTCTTAAAAGTAAGAAGGTGCTTAACCTTATAGCTCCGTTTACCATGTTCAACAATGAGAACGAGGAATATAAGCATGCATTCGAACTGCAGCAGGCAATTGAGGCATGTAATTATGAGGTGGAACAGTATCTTACCGCTAAGAAATGGGCGGTAGTCCAGCAGGAACTTCCGTTCGATGGGGATATTCCTACGGACATTGCAGCCGACCCGGTGGGAGATGCTGCATTTGAAGAGGAAGCGAATGAGTTCCTTAAACAAGTGGTGGAACAGAGTGGCACTACTCTAACGATTGACGGGAAGAAAGTGAAGCCGCGCAATAAAAGTAAAAAAGTGAAGATTAAAGAGCCGGCAGCTTGATATGGCAGCACCTTTTTGTATCACCAAATATCCGGACGGCTTCAAACTGAAATTCATGTATCATCCGATGTTGGTTAAATGCGTGAACAATATTCCATCAGTCAAGGCTAACGCAAAGAAAGCATATCTTTTCAATGAAAAGGCGTGGTGGGTTGACTTGGCTGATGAATGGTATGTTGATACAATGGCGAAATGGGCGGTACAGCAGGGATTCTGCGGTTCCGTACAACGGTCGGAGCAAAGAAAGGCTGATATAAGCTTTGACATTGCTCCGATGCCGCAGCTGACCGTTTCCCACGGATTGCTACTTGAACCGTACGATTACCAGAAGGAGGGCATAGCCTATGCTCTGGCCCATAAACGGTGTATCTTCGGTGACCAGCCGGGACTCGGTAAGACCTTGCAGGCAATAGGCACGGTGACGATTGCAAAATCCTATCCGTGCCTTGTTGTATGTCCGGCAGCACTTAAAATAAATTGGCAGCGTGAGTTCAAGAAATTTGCTGGAAAGCAGGCGCTAATCCTTGATGATAAGAACAAAAATACTTGGCAGCGCTTCATTGAAACCAAGTGTTGTGACATCTTCATCACTAACTACGAGAGCCTGAAAAAGTTCTTTGTATTGGATGTGAAGAATGATACGCGGTTTACGCTGAAATCAATCACCTTTGACCCACGTATAACCCTTTTCAAGTCTGTAATCATTGACGAGTCGCATAAGTGCAAGTCTACCAAGACCCAACAGAGTAAGTTTGTTGAGGGCATCTGTAAGGGCAAGGATTTCATTCTTGAACTGACGGGAACACCGGTAGTAAACGATAATACTGACCTTATACAGCAACTTAAGATAATGGGACGGTTGGAGGATTTCGGAGGGTATAGGACCTTCACCGAACGTTTCTGTAATGGGCCGAAGAAAGCCTCCAATCTGAAAGAACTGAACTGGCGCCTTTGGAATACCTGCTTCTTCCGGCGTGAAAAAGCCAAGGTATTGACCCAGCTTCCGGACAAGACGAGGCAGTATATTGAGATGGATATCACCACACGGCTTGAGTATGAAAAAGCGGAAAACGACCTCATACAATATCTGCGTGTCTACAAGAATGCGGATGATGAGAAGATAGCCAAGTCCATGAGGGGCGAGGTGATGGTCCGCATGGGAATATTGAAAGCCATTTCTGCGCGTGGAAAAATCAAGGCGGCTGCCGAATTCATACATGACGTGATAGACGGTGGGGAAAAGCTGATTGTCTTTGCCTACCTGAAAGAAGTGGTAATGGAGCTGAAGAATATGTTTCCGAAAGCAGTGACTGTTACCGGCGAGGATAATGCTGCCCAGAAGCAGATGGCTGTGGATGCTTTCCAGAACAATCCGGATTGTACGTTGATTATCCTTAACTACAAATCGGGCGGTACCGGGCTCACCTTGACTGCTTCCAGCCGTGTAGCCTTCATCGAGTTCCCATGGACTTTTTCTGACTGTGAGCAGGCGGAAGATAGGGCACACCGTAATGGGCAGAAGAATAACGTCAACTGTTACTATTTCCTTGGCAGGAATACCATTGATGAATACATGTATGGTGTTATCCAACGGAAGAAAGGCATAGCTAACGGTGTCACCGGAACGGACGATGTGGTTAAGGAGAATGTGGTAGATATGGCTATGGACTTATTCAAAGGTAAATTATGAGAAAAAGACAGACTACACCGCAATCGGAAAGTCAGATACAGCATAGCTGTCTGACTTGGTTCCGGATTCAATACCCGTCTTTGAGTCTTATGTTGTTCGCCGTTCCCAACGGTGGAAAGCGTGATGCCAGGACTGGAGCACAAATGAAGTACGAGGGAAGTGTAAGGGGTGTTTCCGATTTGATACTGCTTGTACCTAAGAAAGGATTTTCCGCTCTTTGCATCGAAATGAAGAGACCGAAAGGGAAACAAAGCGAGGAGCAGATAAGATGGCAGAGAGAGGCTGAAAAATTCCGAAATAAATATGTGGTATGCCATTCTCTTACTGAGTTTATGAATGAAGTCAATTCTTACCTATTATGAACTATATTGAGCTAATAAAGAACTTCTGGTTGCAACATAACGCATATTCGCTAACTGTCACAGAAACCGCTTTGTATTTCTACCTGTTAGAAACTAACAACCTCTGTAGGTGGGCGAATACGTTTAACCGTAACAATGGTAAAGTTCTTGCAGACCTTAGCATAGCCTCTCTAAAGACTTTGTCAAATGCTCGGAATAGATTAAAACAAGTAGGATTGATTGACTTCAAAACGAAGAATGGAAGCCCGAATGTAGTGTACACCTTGGTAAAATTTACCGAGGTTGGTGCCGAGGTTGGTGCGCAGGTTGGTGCCGAGGTTGGTGCCGAGATAATAAAACATAAACATAAACAAAAACAGGTGGGTAATTCTGGCGAGTTATTCCCACCGGACCAACCTCCGAAAAAGAAACCTCCGAAACCCAAGGTAGAGTTCATTCCACCTACCGCCGAAGAGGTGAAAGAGTATTTCCGTGATAAACTTCCCGATTGGGAACTGCAAGCGGATATTTTCTACAATCACTTTTCCGGTCTCGGTTGGAAAACTGCTACCGGTGCCAAGGTGGAACGTTGGGATAGTCGGGCCAATCTTTGGATAATCGAGAAAAAACAACAGGACAATGGAAAAACAGAAAATCAAGCCCAAAGACAAAACAATCGGGATGCTGATAAGGCAGCAAAGGCAAGAAACCTCCTTGACGAATATGCAGCCATCGAACAGGGAAGTAATGCTATCAGCCATCAAGGAGAAATACCCGACCTTTAGTAAGGCTTCTGCCGTATATTCGACATCACTCCAACCGCTACTTCTTGCCGATATTGAGAAAGCATACAGTGAGAAGTCCCCCACGCTGTCAGACCTTGAACGGATGTACGGATATGGTTCCTCGTCTCTGTGGGTAAAGACGCAGTTACTGACCATTGATTTTGCTTCTTCCACGAAGGAGGGGGCCGATGAAAATGCCTTGAATGAGTTCTCTGGACTGTTCGTTAGCCAGTATCACTACATCAAACTGACGGAGTTCATATTGTTTGTCGCACGGTTCAAGCTGGGAAGGTATGGTAAGTTCTATGGTTATTTCGATACGATAACCGTTGGCGAAGCATTTCGGAAATTTCTTCGGGAACGGTCAGATGAACTGGATATTATCATTCGTCGACGCAATAACCAAGCTTTGGAGGAACAACAAGCTCCGGTAAAACGGAATCACCAACCGCCCGACGACTTACGGGCAAAACTGAATTTGAAATGAAAGAGACCAAACTGATAGCGACTATTCTGTCAATCCTGGCAGTATATGCCGCTTTTTATTTTGTCTGCTACTGGATAGCAGACTATTGTTTAAGGACTTACTTGTAACTGATGAAAAAAGACACACGATTATGAAACCAAGAAAACAACTAATTGACGCCGCCGTAGCCAATGGTAGCTTCAGAGAATGGGCAAAAGTTCCTAATGACTGGAAACCGAAGGAGATTGATTGAGTTATGAAATCATTGAAAGAGATATTATGCAGCTTAGAAGGGTTGTCCGACATTGAATTATTTGTCATAGACCTATTCTGTGGGGCCGGTGGTTTGTCGGAAGGCGTGGAAGAAGCCCGTTTAAATGGCAATAGATGTGCAAAAGTCGTTTGCTGTGTGAATCACGATAAGAATGCTATCCTTTCACATGATGCCAACATTCCTGATGCACTTCATTTCATTGAGGATATTCGTACACTGGAGCTTTCACCGATAAATACTATTGTTGAACGTATCCGTGAATTATATCCTGATTCGATGATAATGCTTCATGCTTCTTTGGAGTGTACCAACTTCTCGAAAGCTAAAGGCGGTCAACCGAGAGATGCTGATAGCCGGACGCTGGCAGAACATCTCTTCCGTTATATTGATGTTATAGCCCCTGACTACATTCAGATTGAAAATGTAGAAGAGTTTATGTCATGGGGAGATATGGATGAGAATGGGAAACCTATCAGCATGGATAAAGGAAGACTTTATCAGAAGTGGGTACGCAACGTGAAAAAATATGGTTACAACTTTGAACACCGTATCCTGAATGCTGCCGACTTCGGCGCCTATACCACAAGAAAACGCTTCTTCGGCATCTTTGCTAAAAAGAGTTTGCCGATAGTATTCTCTGAACCGACCCACTGTAAGGGTGGTAGGCAAGATATGTTTTCGCGGCTGGAGAAGTGGAAGCCGGTAAAGGATGTACTTGATTTCTCTGATGAAGGAACTACCATCTTCAGGGAAAAGCCTCTTGCAGAGAAAACGCTTGAGCGTATCTATAACGGACTTATCAAGTTTGTAGCCGGAGGAAAGGATGCCTTCCTCGTGAAGTATAATTCTATGAACCGTACGGGGAAATATAACGCTCCTGGGATTGACGAACCATGTCCGGTGGTAACAACACAAAACAGACTTGGAGTAGCGCAAGTTTGCTTTCTTTCCAAACAATTCAGCGGACATCCCGAAAGCAAGAATGTATCAGTGGAAGAGCCTGCCGGAACAATCACATGCAGGGACCATCATGCCTTCGTATCAGCGCACTATGGGAACGGCTTTAATCGTTCGGTAAACGAGCCGTCTGCGACAGTTACAACAAAAGACAGATTATCATTAGTAACTCCAAGGTTTATCGCCAATGAGTATTCCGGTGGAGGACAACATACAAGTATTGATAATATTTGTCCGGCAATTTTAACCAATCCCAAGCAAAAACTTATAACATGCAAGCCTTGGATTATGAATACTTCTTTCTCAAATATTGGTAGCAACATAGAGGAACCGGCACAGACAATAACCGCAAACCGGAAATGGCATTATCTGATGAATCCACAGTTCAACAGTGCTGGCAGCTCCGTTGATAACCCCTGCTTCACCCTGATAGCACGAATGGATAAGATGCCGCCCTATCTGGTAGCAACAGAAAGCGGTCAGATAGCGATTGAAATCTACGACAATGATAGTCCTATGACCGTGAAGATAAAGGAGTTCATGTCACTGTATGGCATAGTGGATATTAAAATGCGGATGCTTCGCATTCCTGAACTAAAACGTATCATGGGCTTTCCGGAAGATTATGTGTTAGTTGGTACACAAGCTGACCAGAAGAAGTTTATCGGAAATGCGGTAGAGGTTACACAGGCAAAGAAGAATGCCGAAGCACTTTGTGCAAAACTTAGAGATTTAAGATTGAAGAAATTAAAAGAAGTAGCTTAATGAAAGAATATATAGAATTTTTAAAAGACAAGATGGCCATCAGCTGTCAGACCGGGTTCGAGGTCAATCCGGATGAACTGACACCGTCGTTATATCCCCATGTGAAAGATACAGTCCGCTGGGCGGTGTCTGGCGGTTGCCGTGCGATATTCTCCAGTTTCGGTATGCAGAAAACCGTTACTCAGTTGGAGATACTTCGGGTAGTCCTGAAACACAAAGGCGGCAAAGGGCTGATAGTTTGTCCCAAACGTGTAGTGGTTGAGTTCCTTACACAAGCGGAACAACATCTGCACATGAAAGTGACCTATGTACGAACTATGGCTGATGTGATGATATGCCCGACTGACATCATGGTTACGAACTACGAGCGTGTGCGCGACGGTGAAGATGGTGTAAGAATAGAACCTTCCTACTTCACCGCAACATCATTGGATGAAGCGAGCGTATTACGTGGTTTCGGTACCAAGACCTATCAGGAGTTCCTTCCCTTGTTTGCGAATGTTCCCTACCGCTTTGTCGCCACCGCCACGCCATCGCCCAACAGATATAAGGAACTGATACATTATGCCGGTTATCTCGGTGTGATGGATACCGGGCAGGCACTTACCCGTTTCTTTCAGCGTGACAGCACGAAGGCGAATAACCTTACCCTTTATCCGCACAAGGAGAAGGAGTTCTGGTTGTGGGTAAGTACATGGGCGTTGTTCCTCACCAAACCGTCCGACCTTGGTTATCCCGATACCGGATATGAATTGCCGGAACTGCGTGTACATGAAGAAGTGGTTAGTGTTGACAACTCCACAGCCGGAACCGACCGTGACGGACAAGTGAAGATGTTCCGTGAGGCAGCTCTCGGACTTGCCGACGCAGCGAAAGAACGTCGGGACAACATGCAGGAAAAGATTGTCCGTGTGGTGGAAATCATTAACCGTCCTGAAAACAAAGACGACCATTTCCTTTTATGGCATGACCTGGAGAATGAACGGAAGGCTTTGTGTGATGCCATACCCGGATGTAAGGCTGTGTACGGCTCGCAGGATGATGAGGAAGCCGACGAAGTGATAGCGGACTTTAAGGACGGCCGTCTGAAATATCTGGCCGCCAAACCGGAGATGCTTGGTGAAGGTTTGAACTTCCAGTACCACTGCCATAAGGCAATCATGTTCATCGACTACCGTTTTAACGACAAGTTCCAGGCGATAGCCCGTATCTACCGTTTCATGCAGCAGCATCCGGTTGACCTTTATCTGGTCTATGCGGAAAGTGAGGGAGAGATATACAAGAGCTTCATGCAGAAGTGGGCGCAACACCGCGAGATGGTAGCCAAGATGACCGATATAGTCCGCGAGAACGGTTTGTTCGGCTTGCAGGCAGAGGAAAAGATGATGCGGTGGATGTTTGCTAGCAGGGAAGAAAAGTCCGGTAAACTGTGGAGGGCAATCAATAATGACAATGTTCTTGAATGCCAGACTATGGAAAGTAATTCGGTGGACTTGATTGTAACCAGCATCCCGTTCTCCAACCACTATGAGTACACTCCGACCTATAACGACTTCGGGCATAATGAGGACAACGGCAAGTTCTTCGAGCAGATGGATTATCTTACACCGGAGCTTATGCGTATTCTTAAACCCGGTAGGTTAGCTTGCATCCATGTGAAAGACCGTGTTTTGTTCGGCAACGCTACTGGTGACGGTATGCCTACCATTGACCCGTTCAGTGAAATGACTGTATTCCACTACATGAAACACGGTTTCCGCTACATGGGGCGCATCACGGTGGATACGGATGTGGTAAGGGAGAACAACCAGACTTATCGGCTTGGATATACGGAGATGTGCAAGGACGGTTCAAAGATGGGTATCGGTTGTCCTGAATATGTCCTTCTTTTCCGCAAGCTTCCTTCTGACACCTCACGGGCTTATGCTGATTTGCCGGTGACCAAGAACAAAAGCGAATATTCGTTGGCCCGTTGGCAGATAGACGCTCATGCAAGTTGGAAATCTTCGGGTAACTCTCTATTGAGTTACGAGGACATGAAAGGGGCCGGCATTGACAAGATACGCCACCTATTCAGGAACTACGAGCGTGGGCACGTCTATGATTATGAGGAACACGTATCATTCGCCGAAGAGCTGGAGGCATACGGAAAACTGCCAAAGACATTCATGGCCGTTGACCCGGTAAGCAAGAAGCCTTGGATATGGGATGATGTCACCCGGATGCGCACGCTGAATACTAAGCAGTCGCAGAAGAAACGGCAGAATCATATTTGTCCCCTTCAGTTGGATATTGTCGAAAGATTGATTGAACGGTATTCAAACAGGGGTGAACTGGTGTTTGACCCGTTCGGAGGTATCGGCACCGTTCCCTATTGCGCTATCAATCTGGGGAGGAAAGGTCTGTCAACCGAACTCAATTACGACTACTGGAAAGATAGTCTTTCATATCTGTATGAGGCAGAGATGGAGGTCAGTGCACCCACATTGTTCGACTTAATGAATGATGCCGTATGAACATTCACCAGATAGTTCCCCGTTCGGATTGCACCTCCTTCGCCAAGTGCGGCAAGCACTCACTTGCATATTGCAGGAGGTACGGTGCGTCCGAATGCGGACCATGTGAGATTGTGAGGAGGAAACCCCGTAACCGGGTGGTGGTTGACGGAGTGGAGCGTAAACTGTGCACCCGTTGCGGTAGAGCACTTCCGTTATCCAGGTTCTTCGATAGGACAGCCCGTCGTAACGGTAAGGAATACCATCTGAAAGCGTCATGGTGCAAGATGTGTATGGCAGAGGTACAGAGCGAGCGGAATAGAAAAAGGAAAATGAATTGAGATTAACATGTGCAAAAAGAAGCCATTTCTGCACATGAAGTATTAACACGAGCGGAAACCGGTGGTTCTTGCTCACAATAAGAAATATATGAAACAGACAGTAGAAGAAGCAGCCAAACAAGGAGCTGAAGGATATAATATCGTCGGGCAGAATATTTATAAGTCCGGATTTATTGTCGGTGCGAACTGGCGCATCAATAGCGTATGGCATAAGACTAAAGATGAAGTGCCACAAGCTCATGGAGAATACGAAAATGAACATTATCCGCAGATACCATGCCTTGTGTATGGAAAGTTAAGCACTGGAACTGGTTACGGTGTCCGCTATTGGAACGTAACAGAGCAATGCTGGGACGATGAAGAGTGCGATGATTACGAGTGCTCTAAAGATGCCATTGATGAATGGGCGTATTTGGATGATTTAATATCAACTGAAGAGTAATGATTATGAAACAGACGGTAGAAGAAGCTGCATGGCAAGAGCTTATGTCAAGCTATGCAATAGTGGTTAAAGGTGAGTTTGCATATCAGCAACAAGCAATGCTAAACATGTTCAGAAAAGGTGTCGAATGGCAGGCAAAGCAATCACCGTGGATAAGCGTAGAGGATGCAATACCAAACAAACAAGCAAAAGGCATGTGTCAAGTGAAATTTGTTGATGGTAGTATTGATGAAATGGCAATGCGAGAAGTGGATAAATGGATATACCCCTACATCAAGACTGGATATGTTACTCATTGGAGACCTATTTAGTTTTTCGATGAGATGCTAGCAATAATGAATTAAAGAGAAAGGAGATTGAAACGAGGATACCTGTCACGTATCCTCGGAAAGATGATTCTTTTAACGATGACTACAAGGTAGTCTTCTACAATGTTCTCTCACGTGTTCACATTTGCCAAACCGGAATCTGTAATAGGAACGAACATGTACAGGTTTGTCGCTACAACACTGGACTGTTTTACTGTTTTGAGACAGAGCCTCATTCTAACAGTTCTAAAAAGAATGAGGATGTCTATAATTTAATGTTACCATTAATTTAACCCATTAGTTTTCCCTCTGATTTTGTTTGTATTTCAGAGATGCTATTGGGATTACAAAAATAATCATTAATCTTTAAAATTCAATGCAATGAAGTCAATAACCATAAAACAACCATGGGCAAGTTTAATATCAAGTGAGAGGATATTAAAAGTTATCTCTATCACAATTAATGTTTATCTTTTGATTTTTTTAATAGCAGAAAAACTTTATTGAGTTTCCGTAAATTAAAATCGTATATTTGCAGTGAATACACGACTTGAATGTAGAATTTAAGTGATATTATAACCTTAATAAAAAAAGTGATGAAGGTATTTACTGTACAAACCTTGGAAAATTTTATGTCTTTACAAAACGGCCTCCCTGAAATGGATTTCTTCAGAGGTCAATCTTCTTCTGAATATAAATTGATACCTTCAATAGGTCGGAGGTTCAAGGAAGGACAGGAGGACGTGTTGAAGCAATATGAGAAGGAGGTATTTGAGGATTTTAAAAGAAAATATTCAATGTTTACGGGTGCACGCCCTAAAAATGATAAGGAATTTCTATTTCTAGCACAACACTATGGACTTCCAACGAGACTTCTTGATTGGACTTATAATCCTTTGATTGCATTATATTTTGCATGTTGTTCAAATTTTGATAAAGATGGAGTTGTTTATCATAGTTGTCCATTCTCAATGATGGTTTTCGATGAAGATAAAGATGACATACTTTCATTTCCCGCAATAACTTTATTAGTTCCTAATATGACAGATGTTAGGTATAAAAATCAAAATGGCATATTTGTACTTTATCCAGAACCTTGGAAGGAAAATTTCGAATTTATCTATGCAAAATATATAATCCCTGTACAATATAAACAAAACATATTGAGTAAACTTGAAAAAATAGGAATCACAAGATCATTTATAATGCCTTCTTTGGATAGTTTGTGTAAGGATATTGTCGATATTCATGATTTAAGGTATCCGTACGCAATAAAATGAGATTAATATGGATTCGATATACAATCAATATTAAGAGTTTTTCAAGTATCAAAATTATTCTTACATCGTTTGTTAGATAGAAACATCGACTATAACTAACCAGCGTAAAATTTCTACAGACAATCCTTGTCAGTGCTTTGTGAATACCCGGAAACTGCTTTGTGGCGGTTATCGGGTATTGTATTTCCAACCAATTAATACCCAAATATCATGAACTTAAATGAATTAAGAGATAAAGCCTACCGTAACGCAGTAACGCACGGTTTTCACGATGAAGAACTGAGTAACGAACACTGCCTTTGCCTTGTCATATCCGAGCTTATGGAAGCTGTGAAAGCTGACAGGAAAGGACGATTTGCCAAAGTTCCGGTCGATAAAAAAGGTACAATATTTGACGAACGGACTTTTCATTATCAAAATAAGTATTTTGCGGAAAACTTTGAAACATATATCAAAGACTGTGTGGAAGACGAGCTTGCCGACGCCTGCATACGCCTGCTTGATTTGGCTGGATTAAGAAATATATCCATTGATGATTTTTCAGGTGAAATGATATACGAAGCAACAGAAAGCTGCAATAATGAGACCTTCACAGAAAGCATATACGCTATATCTACAATTCCTATACGGTGTGAGTATGAATATGACAGTCTATTAGAAAATCAATTAAATAGCATGCTATTGGCTATTTTCGGGTTTGCCAAACATCTGAACATAGACCTTATATGGCATGTGGAGCAGAAGATGCGATACAATGAATTGAGAGAAAATAAACATGGAAAAAGTATTGATTATGAAACGTGAAATAAAATTCAGAGGGAAAAGCATTGATACGGGGAAATGGATATATGGATTTCTCTCTTTTTTCTATACTGCCGGAAGGAACGAAAACGGGCTTATCCTCACGGACAAGGCGAAGATATATTCCCCAGAAGACTGCCGGTGCGATGACGTATGGGCTGAAACCGTTGGGCAGTTTACCGGCTTGTGCGATAAGAACGGGAAAGAAATATACGAAGGTGACATACTTGTATGTGGTCAATGGATAGCTCTTGTATTGTGGAACAAAAAACTCGCGACATTCGCATTACAATTCGATTTTGAAAAAGAAGTCGGCATGAAACCTTTAGGCGAATGGCAGACTATGACAATCGTCAGTAATATTTACGATAGCCCGGAATTATTGAAAGGGAATAAGCCATGAAAATAAGTTTTGTCTTTTTTCTTGTGAATAAATACAGATTGTATATGTGTGGTAGCCATTCAGATTTGGTTATCTTTGCACACTGAATTTAACTCTGTTTTTATAATCTTATTTTATTTGTAAGGAAATGAATTTATTTTTATTGAACACAACTACTACTGGAGGAAAACTGGAACAGGCATTGGAAAAGTTGGTGGATTTTGGCATGGATGCCGGTAAGGACATATTAATTGCCTTTTTAATCTATGTAATCGGACGTTTCATCATCAAACAGATAAGTGCATTAGTAGCCAAGCTATTCGAAAAACGAAAGATTGAAACCAGTGTACAGACCTTCTTGAAGAGTCTGATAAAGATACTGCTGAACATGATTCTTGCTTTTGCCATAATCGGCAAACTCGGTGTGGAGACCACCAGTTTTGCGGCGTTACTCGCATCTGCCGGTGTAGCTGTGGGTATGGCGCTGTCCGGTAATCTCTCAAATTTTGCCGGTGGACTGATTATACTTGTTTTCAAACCGTTCAAAGTAGGTGACTACATAGACGGTCCGGGAGTAAGTGGTACGATAAAGGAAATACAGATATTTCACACTATACTTTCCACTCTTGACAACCGCATGATTTATGTACCTAATGGAAGTCTCAGTGGTAATGCCGTCACTAATTACAGTAAGCAGGACAAACGTCGTGTTGAATGGGTATTCGGTGTTGAATACGGTGAGGATGTAAAGAGGGTCAGAGCCGTTTTACAGCGCATAATCAATGCAGACAGCCGTATATTGGATACACCGGCTCCCCTTATTGTCTTAGGTTCATTGAGTGCAAGCAGCGTTGATATTACGGTGCGCGTCTGGGTAAAAAGCGCTGACTACTGGAGTGTACTGTATGATATCAATGAAATAGTTTATACTACATTTAATGAAGAAGGAATAGGATTTCCCTTCCCGCAGCTCACTCTACATCACGCAAAAGATTGAGCTTATTATCTATAACAGTTTCCATTTATCAAGAATTTGAAGCTTTATGTTTGCTCTGAAAAGTATGCTATACTGTTCATTAATTCCGAAAAAGAAATCATAAACTCCTTTTGTTTGCTTTTAAACATTATCGGTTGCTAATTTATTGAAGCTTTATATATAGATTTGCAAGTATTTCTTAATTAGGATATGATATAAAAAGATTATTTTAACTGTTTCAGCTTTTATAGCTGTTAGTGGTGTTTATGACAAAAAAGCGGTAGAAGGTTTTGACAAGAATAACAACCTAATATTTTTTTAATTTGTAATTATGATGAAAAAAAGTTTCTTGACTGTTCTATTTGCGCTGTTCTGCACGATGGGATTTGCGCAATTGTCTTTCAATGTAAAGGCCGGTCTTAATCTCAGCAGTTACATCGGTGAAAACTCTGACCATTCCAAATTTAAACCAGGAGCACGCATTGGAGTGGGAATGGAATACCAATTCAGCGGCCTTGTTTCCTTACAGCCCTCGCTATTCTTCTCACAGAAAGGTGCGAAATATTCAAGTGGATATAGCGGTAGCGTCGTAGATGCGGATGCAGATGTGAAGATCAACCAGCTTTATTTGGAATTGCCCATCAATGTACAATTCCGTTTCAATATTGCAGACAATACTAACCTGGTCATTGCGACAGGGCCGTATCTTGCCTGTGGGGTAGGTGGTAAAGCCAAGTTCGATGGCAAGGCATCTGTTGGAGGTATCAATATCAATGGAGATGAGAAAGTCGATACATTCAGTGATGACGGCTTGAATTACAATAGGTTCGATGCCGGTTGGAACATCGGTCTTGGGGTAGAGTTTGGCCGAATTCTTGTGGGGGTTGACACACAGCTTGGCTTCTGCAAGATTATGGATGGGGATGCTCCGCACAATGCGAATATCGGTATTACTCTGGGGTATAAATTTTAAATAGTTCCCTTACGATCCCTTGATTGAGTATATTTTTATTAATAGTTTAACTTTTTTATTGTAGACAATCTATAAATTATTTTATCTGTTTTAAAATAAAACGGTGTAGTATGAAAAAATTATTCATTTTATTAGGAACTCTTTTTTTGTTGTCAGTAGGTGCTTATGCGCAGAAAGGGAAACAAGCCATAGGTTTCGGTCTTGGTTATGGTACAGAAATTGAAAGTATCGGATTGGGAATCAAGTATCAGTATAATATAACCAATCCTATACGTATCGAGCCCTCTCTTAATTATTTTTTTGAAAATGACAATGTAAGCATGCTGGATGTGAACGTGAATTTTCATTATCTGTGTCCGGTAGCTAGCAATGTCAAGCTTTATCCACTGTTTGGGTTGACTTTGTCCAACTGGATGTTTGATATGTATGATGTTGACTGGGATGGGGATCATGTTCATGTGGATGGCGATGGGAATCATAATGAATGTCGTTTCGGTGTAAACTTGGGAGTTGGAGCCGAATTTGCATTGAGCCGTAATTGGGCCATGAATCTTGAATTTAAGTACCAGTTGGTCAGTGATTTTGATCAGGGTGTCATCAACATCGGGGCTGCGTACAGATTTTGAAGAAAATATCGGAACAGAAATCTCATTGATATAAAAGAGGGGATAGGCATAGTTTAATGCTTATCCCCTCTTTTTTAGTGTTTCAATGCTTGGATTTCAAAGCCAAATCAATCGTCATCATCATCATCATCGTCATCATCATCGTAATATCGATAGTGCTTCTTGTGGTGTCTCTTCGGTTTTTTATATTTGTGTTTCTTATGGTGAAATTTATCATGGCGCTCACAGTATGAATTATAGTATTCATGCCAGCAGTCACTATGGTGATGGACTCTGTCATAGAAAGGGGTATAATATACACTTCCCGGATTTATGCCAATCTCCACAAGAATACGGTTCCATCCGTAACGTTGATACCGGTTGTAATAATCGCATACATCATGCATCTTTTTTCCGGAAGTTCTGGCTACCTCAAGTGCAATCCCCACATTTCCCCAGTCTTTTCCACAGCGTCTGTAGTAATCGTCCAAGGAACGGTTTGAAATATTGTATTCCAGACATAGGCGCTTTCTGTAATCAGAAAGTTCCACGGCTGCGTAGCGGTTGGCTCTGCCAATAAAGATGGAAATGCCATCCTGGGCAGGCAAGGTGCAGGCCAATAGGAGAAAAAGCAGTAGTAAATTAATCTTTTTCATAATGTTTTTAAATTAGGTGGATCTTTACTGTATAAAATTAGGACGGCCTTTTTTACAACTCTTATTCCAGTTTTTCTTTTGCTTTTTCAATTTCATCCCCGGCTTCATCCAGGGCTTTCCTCACATCATCTGCTCCCTCCTCAATCTGTTCTTGTGCTTCTTCAAGTGCGTCTTCAACAGATTCCTTTACATTTTCTACACGATCCTTAACCTTGTCTTTTGCTTTTTTCTCTCTGCATGATGTAAAGCCAAGTGCAATTGTGCATGCCAATATGGCAAATAAAAACTTTTTCATATTCTTACATTTAGTGATATTGTTTGATTCGTTAAAATTCAAATGTAGAAATAAATATTGTCTTTAGCAAATGGTGGAAACATTTTTAAAGATAATGTAGGAGTAAAATATCTTATTTATTGGTACAATATGTAATGAAAGTCTTCCAAATAATCGGATAAATTGGAGACAACTTGCTTTTGAGATGTAGCCTGTAATATGTACAAAAAAGGCTATCCTCCCGGACAGCCAATCTTTTTGTTAACCTTAATCTAATACTATGAAAAACACATTGCAAAGGTAAGGTTTTGTGGAAGTTATGCAAATTATGAGCCTTTGTTCAGCCATCTTATAACATGGTTTAGCTGGTAAATGTACTTGTTAACCATTAACGGTGTAATTGTTAAATTGAAGGTTGGGATTTATTTAAGGTATTGCTGGCTAAAGCAAAATCTTCTGCCAAATCGTGTCAGTAACTTCTTTGATGCCGAATAGTCCGTTCGTGGATTATTCGGTATCTTTATTTTGTAAATCAAAATAATAAAGTATGTACGCAGTAAATCAGTATGATGCAGTTGCAGAGAGTTATGATTCTCTGTTCAAAGACAAAGCCAGTATTGAGGAGAATCGTAAGATTGCCTCAATGCTTTTTGAGGTTTCAGGGATTTTTCTGGATGTGGGATGTGGTACGGGGTTACTCCTTGATATTCTGAAAGTGTCTCCGGATGAATATTGGGGTATTGACCCAAGTAGTAAGATGCTTGATGTTTTCAGAAAGAAGCATCCGGAGTATAATAATTTGTGTATTCCGTTTGAGTTGCTCAATTTAAAGTTTGCAACATTCAATAGCATTGTAGCTTTGTTCGGCTCGGCCAGTTACATTGATATTGAAGCACTGACGGATATTCCCGAAGGAAAGAATATTTTCCTCATGTTCTACAAGGAGAATTATCATCCGGTAACTTATAAACGTACCGGCTGTAATCTGGAACATTACAGTCATTCAAGGAGTGAGCTGGAGGAAAGATTTCCTCATTGTGAAGTAAGGGAGTTTGATAACTATTATATCGTGACGAACGTATGATATTGTATTCAGAGCAGAATGTATATGAAGCGGCAAAAGACCGGATAAGGAAGTTGTTTTCTATGGGGGACAGATTAGGTGTTTGTTTCTCCGGAGGCAAGGATAGTACTGCCTTATTACACCTTACTTTGGAAGTGACAAGTGAATTGGGCATTCAAAAGTTGCCGGTTATATTTCTTGATCAGGAATGTGAGTACACATATACTGTTGAGTATATGCGTTATGTTATGTCATTGCCAGAGGTGGAACCTATTTGGGTGCAAATTCCGTTCCGGTTATGGAATGCGAACAGTGGTGACTGGTTTATCCCTTGGGAGCCAGGGAAAGTGTGGATGCGTGAGAAAGAAGATGTCTCTTTTAAGGAAAACGTCTATGGAGTCGACAGATTTAAGGATATGTTTGATGCCATCGCATATCATCACTTGGGAGGGGGGTATATATCTTTGGGAGGTGTCCGTATTGAAGAGTCACCAGCTCGTCGTGCTGGATTGACGGGAAAGGAAACCTTGCCAGGAATGACATATGGAAAACGTTGTAGCCATGGTGTTGTTATATATCCTTTGTATGATTGGTCATATCGCGATATATGGTATTACATCTTCTCCAATCGGTTGAAATACAATAAGGTCTACAACTATATCTTTTCAAAGGAACCGTTGCGTTCTGCAAGGGTATCTTCTCTTATCCATGAGAACAGTAATCAGAATATTCCTTACTTGCAAGAGATTGACCCGAAGGCTTATAATGCCATGTACATGCGTATTCCCAATATTGGCACAACGAACCATCTTCTGTTGGATGCCTTTGAAGAGGTAAGAAACTATCCCAACTGTTTCAAGGACTGGCCGGAATATCTGCAATATCTCATAGACAATATCGTAGCTGAGAGCAAGAATAAAGTAATTTTTACCAATAATCTAAATACGGTGGTTGATAAGATTGCGGGCTGGTCTGATTCCGATCGCGTTGATATATATCGCGCCTTTGCCCGTGGTATCATCACAGAGGACTTTGAACAGACAAAGTTGAATAATAGGTTATTGGTTCATAAATCAAAGTATAAATATGGAAAAACTAAAAGAAATAATCATCCGGATGCTTGATGAAGCGCCAGATAAAATAAACTTCTTCAATGAGATAAGACAGATTTTATTCTCTCTGTCTCCTGAAAAGGCCAATCCGGTGGACCGTGTCCTCTGGGTACCGATGGATATGGTGAAGGCGAACAACTATAATCCGAACGCTGTGGCAAAGCAGGAGATGCAGCTCCTTTATACTTCCATTCGTGAAGATGGATATACACAGCCAATTGTTACGATTTGGAGTGAAGAGGAGCAAAAGTATATTATTGTCGACGGGTTTCATCGTAACCTTATCGCGCGCATGTATAAGGACATTGCCCAGCGCAATAGTGGGCGTCTTCCCATTGTTGTCATTGACAAGGATATCAACGACCGTATGGCTTCTACGGTCCGTCACAATCGTGCCCGTGGCAAGCATTCCGTTGATGGCATGACAAACATCATTTATAACATGATAAAAAACGGTGAGTCGGATGCTGTTATTTGTAGAAAGCTTGGCATGGAGCCGTTGGAGCTTGTGAAGCTGAAGCATATTACCGGTTTTGCCAAGATGTTCAGGAATTATGAATACAGCAAAGCCATCAAAGAAATTGTTCATCATACAAACTCATTGGAATTATAACTATGGATATACAGAGCATTGCAATAGATAGGATTATTCCGTATTGGAATAATGCCCGGAACAATAGTAAGGCTGTTAAGCCGGTAGAAGAGTCAATAAAGAAATATGGTTTCAATCAGCCGCTTGTGTTGGATAAGAATTTTGAAATCATTGTTGGTCATACACGGTATTTTGCCCTTTTGAATCTTGGATATAAAGAGGTCCCGTGCATCATTGTGGACTTGGACGAGGAAAAGGCGCGTCAGTATCGTATCGCAGATAATAAGACATCAGAATTTGCGTCATGGGATGAAGAGAAACTGATACGTGAGCTTAGGACAATGAATGTACCTGCAGATATGCAAGACTTCTTTTTTGAACCCATAGACCAGTTACTCGGTTTTGACATGAATTTTATTCCGACAAACAATTATGTCACGGAAGAGTCGCAATCAGAAGCGGCAAAACAGGAATTCAGTGAGGAAATGCATCGCCAAGAGAATGAATCTTTCAGGAAGAAGGCAGAACGTATTGAAGAAGGTCTGGAGCAGGAAAGAACTGAATATATTGAACTTGCATGTCCTCATTGTGGAGAGATTATCAGAATGAAGAAATAATATGGCGGCACCGACGGGAAATAAATTTTGGATGTTAAGGAGCAAGCATGGGAGGGATAAACTCTTTTCCACGCCAGAACTCTTATGGGAGGCGGCATGTGAGTATTTCCAATGGTGTGATGAAAATCCCTGGTTGTCCAAAAAGGCCATTCAAAAGACTGTTCCGGTAAAAAGGAAAAAAGGGAAGAAGGTGGAGACAGTCAATGAGCAACAAGTACAACAAGAAGTTTCCCCGACTTCCCGTCCGTATTCCCTAACCGGGTTCTGTATTTATGTAGGTGCTTCTTCCAAGTGGTGGAGCACTTTTCGTTCCGAATGTAGAAATAAGAATGATGAAGATTTTTTGGAGGTCATCGCACGCGTGGAGGAAACCATCGAAACGCAGCAGTTTGAGGGAGCGTGCGTTGGAGCTTTCAATGCGAATATCATTGCCCGAAAGTTAGGGCTTGTTGACAAGCAGGAGGTGGACCATACGAATGCAGGAAAAGAGTTCAAAGGATTTAATTTTCTACCATATACAGAAGATGCGGAGAAAGTCAAGTAATGGGATATAAGGTCAATATAAAGCAGAGGTTAGCCTATAACTACCTTCGTGACGATGTTACGAAGTTTCTGTGTTATGGTGGCGCTGGTGGAGGTGGAAAATCATGGCTTGGGTGTGAATGGCTTATGCAATGTGCTTACTATCTCCCGGGCACTCGATGGTTCGCTGGCCGAAATAATTTGAAAGATAGCCGTGAGTCTATCTCTGTCACTTTCAACAAGGTGGCAAAGTGGCATCGATTCACTGATTACAAGCAGACCAATGACGGTATACTTTTGGGGAATGGGTCGGAAATCATCTTTCTTGACTTGACATATTATCCCGTCAAAGACCCGATGTATGAGCGATTGGGCTCTAAGGAGTTTACTGGAGGGTGGATTGAAGAAGCCGGGCAGGTTCACTACCTCGCATTTGAGGTTTTGAAGACGCGTATAGGACGGCACTTGAATGATGTGTATGGAATATCCGGAAAGATACTTATCACTTGCAATCCGAAGAAGAACTGGCTTTATCGTGAGTTCTATAAACCGTGGAAAGAAGGCAGGCTGGAAGCCCCATACGCTTTTATTCAAGCATTGGTGCAGGATAATCCCTACGCTACCGAGGACTACATAGATACGCTCCGTAATACCAGGGACAAAGTGACAAAGGAGCGCTTGTACTATGGTAATTGGGAGTATGACAACGACCCGACAGCACTCTGTGATTATGATGCTATTTGTGACCTATTCGCAAATGAGCACGTAAAACCGATAGGATTATCGACGGGAGCAGCTGACCTTGCCATGAAAGGACGTGACCGCTTTGTCGGAGGGCACTGGGTAGGCAATGTGTGTTATATCCGGTTAGACCAGGAATATAGCACGGGTAAATCTATTGAGACGGACCTTAAAAACATGATGATACAGTGGAAGATTCCACGTAGCATGATGGTCGTTGATAGTGATGGACTTGGAAGCTACCTTGAAAGTTATTTGAATGGCATCAAAGAATTTCATGGTGGTAACCGACCTATTAATCCAGAGTACGACAATCTGAAGTCTGAATGTGCATTTAAGCTTGCAGAGCTAATAAATAATCGGCAGATAAGAATTATATGTACGGAAGCGCAAAGAGAGCGCATAATGGAAGAATTGTCCGTCTTGAAGCAAGACCATATAGATGCCGATACCCGGAAGAAAGGGATAATCAGCAAGGAGAATATGAAAGATATACTCGGACATTCTCCGGATTACCTCGACATGTTGATAATGGCAATGCTTTTCCGTATAAAACCGATACCTAAAAGACCAAAAGCAAAATTAGGACAGATATGACAGTAAAAGAGTTTTTGATATTGAGTAACGTGGCGAGCAATGCTGCTGAACTGTTGGATCAGATAGGGAAGTTGCCTAAACCGGACTTTGTCGCAGGTGTAAGAGTTCCGGAGACTCTGAATGACCTCACTATAGGTCAGCTGATGGAACTGCAATCCATACGCAATGGAATAGATTGTATAATGGTTCCATGCCGTGTTGTCCTTGGTTTGTCTATTGATAAGATAGAGAAGTGTGGGGTAGCGGATATTTTGGGATTCTCCACATGGGTAACCAGGGAGGTTGAACGTATTACCAAGCTTTTTGAAACTACGAGCGTAGTACCGACTCCGGAAGAAAGACGTGCCGGAGTGGATAAGCTTTCGTTCGGGTTGTTTGGCTTGGTGGATTACTATGCTACCCGTATGGGGATAACTGACCATGAGCAGGTAGAGAGTGTTCCATGGGTAAGAGTGTACAAGTGTCTTGATATGGACGCGGAGAAAATACGTTATGAACGTCGATTACGAGAAATATATCAGAATAAGCAATGAATATAAGTGTAGAAAGGAAAATCGCTTCTATCGCAGAGAAGCTGGAAGGAGTTACCTATTTATTTGATAACTGGGTGACCGCCAACGTTCGGCTGGATAAGATGCCATTGCCGGCCATTATAAATCTGCTTCCTGCATCTGGGAAGTTCGTCATATCAAGGACTCAGTTAAGAGATTGCCCAAATTGCATGATTGCTTTTGTAGACAAGACGGCGTTTGATTTTGACGGGGTGGAGAATGATGAGGTTATTGAGAGGTGCAAAGGGTATGCAGTTCAATTTATCCGTGAGTTGAATAGGAGCGGGCTGTTTGAGTGGGTAAGCGATGAAGTCCCTTATTCCGTTTTCTATGATAAGCTGGATGTAAATGTTACTGGAATAGTAATAGAATTGAAACTGAAAGAGGTTCAAGGAGTACCCATGTGTTAGTTATGGAAGACAGAAGAAAGGACGTTAAAGATATACTGAACGAGGAGTTGGATAAACTTCGGCAGCGTATCATTGAGAATCATATACAAGCTGGACAGCGTGCAAGCGGAAGAACCATCAAGAGCCTGCATGTCGTAGTAGATGATAATCATGGTGTTTTATTCGGTAGACAGGCTTTTGGAGTTCTGGAAACAGGACGCGGACCGGGAAAAATCCCAAAAGGTTTTTGGCAAATAATTCAGCAATGGGTGGTGGATAAGAGGATTCAAGTAGAAAAACCTAAATCGTTTGCTTATCTCGTAGCTCGTAAGATTGCAAATGAGGGTACTAGGCTTTATCACTCTGGAACGCATGAGGATATATATTCAACGAGTGTTACACAAGCGATACGGGATATTATGGACCGTGTGTTTGGTGTTTTTCTGAACGATGTACAACATATAAATTTGCATAGTAATGAGGACGCATAAGATAGGAAATACTACAATCGAGTATCCGGATGAAATATCTTTCTGTTTCAATCCGGTAGTGATAAATATTAGTGGATATACTTGGGCATGGGTGGAAGCAACGATAACCGACGTACTTACCGGAAAGGAATATAAGGAAAAACGTGCATTATTTAAAACCGCATGTTTCTTTGATCTGTCTTTCTATATGCAATCGGCTTTTGATGCAACGGAGTTTGGCAAGATTGACTATCAATCCTCTATTCCACAAGATAGTCAGCTTGGGCGTCTGTTCTCTGTTGAAGTGGATATGTATACGTCTGATAGCACTATCGGAGAAAGTTTCCAGTTTAATACTTTTATTATTTGGGGCGCAATGAAAGTCGGCGAAAGATATAATGGTGACCGTATTCTAACATGGTTTAGGAACTTACCATTTACGGTCGGTATGTACACTGCGGGGGCCGGTACTGTTAGTGTGACTGCTGACGGTCAAGTTTTGCCGTCCATCATATTGTCTGACCGCAAAGTGTATAATCTTACTTTGCAGGGTATTGATGCGAATAGGGATGTTGTTTTGAATCTCCCTGGAACTAGTACGGGAGCAAGTGTATTCGATAATACCTTTGACTTTACTTTTCACGCATTGACGAATGTGGCCGCAAATGTGAGGCTTTTAGTTGATGAATGCACGGATGGAATTTATTTACGTTGGATAAATCGTCATGGCTTTTATTGCTATTGGTTGTTTAAACGTGGTGATGAGAGCAAACAAATTGCCAATGATGGTGAATTCATTCGTAATAATATGCAAGACTATAACTATGTTAATGGCTATCATGGAGGTTCAGGACGTAAGCAGAGAAAAACAGAAGAGAATACATTGTTGGTGTGTGCTCCTTTAGTGGACTCTGAAACGTTTGACTTCTTGTTTCAACTCGCGTTGTCACCCGTTGTTGATATGTATGCAGGTAAAAATGTGAATGGAGTTGATAGCTGGAAGGCGGTGAATGTATCTGTTGGTAATTTCAATAAGACAAGAGCTGTATTACAGGATTTCGTAGCAACAATCATATTACCAGAAACAAGAGTACAAAGCTTATGAGAAACGATATGCTATTCATTGGTGATAAACTGATGGATTTGGATGATGATACCAAAGTAACGCTCAATTTCAAAAGTAATATATTTACGGATTTGAGTAAGATTATAAGTAATAATTCTTATACTATCAAACTTCCGAATACTATACGTAATCAGTGTGCAATCATGCATGCTGATTTACCTTCATGCGACATCGTTTATCCTAGAATTAAACTGAATGCTCGTTATTTTCGTAACGGGATAGAGATACTCAATAACGCAACTGCGGTCTTATTGTCTACATCGGATGTTTTTGAATTTGCTCTTTCATGGGGTAATGTCTCTAGATTTGCAAATATTATAAGTGGAAATAAAACGCTACGTGATTTGAAGGATAGACACAATTATGAGGTCATTGCTGATGATGATTTTCCAGATTATCATGTATTTTGGAAAGTAGGTTCTTTTGAAGGGGATGCTTCCGGTAATTTTTTTATTCCTAAAGTAGACTATGGTATACGGCGGGAAGATACAACAGGGTGGTATCATCCTGGGTGTAAGGTTACCTGGATTTTGTTACAAATTATGAAAGATAATGGTGTCACTTTTACGTTTCCTGCTAATCGCGCTTTTATGTTAAGTAGATTGTTTGTACCCTTATTAACTCGTAATGATAGCAGAAGTTATGCTGCAAAAAATGCATTACATGCAGAGTTTAGTTACTATGTACATGGACGTCTTGATAAGGGAGAACCGGAAAAATTGTATTTTGCAGATAAGTCGTTTTCAAGCTATTATGGGACTATAACCAAGTTTAAAAGTAGTTCTGGAAAAATTTATATTCAAGGCTTTAAACTTAATGCTCCGAATATGAAGATTTTGATGAATGGTAATGTGTCGTTTGATGTATCCACTTCTATATACCCTAATGGAGCATGTCTGGTTGCTTATTACATTATGGATGATGATACAAGAGTCGATATTGCAACTATAGATTATAGCAAGATTGAGAGGCATAACACAAATAGTTATACTATCTATTTTGATTTTACAGATATAGAGACAGATACGCTAGAGGAAAGTAAGGAGATTTTGTTTGGATTACTTGACGCAGGGTGGATTGATGATGGTGGTATATCTATGGATAATTCATTTAGCATTACAGCTATATGTGATCAAGTGATGCCTTCGATAGATGATGAGATAAATGCAGGATATGGGCACTTCCCGATTATTGCAAATTTGCCCGAAATAAAACAGATAGATTTTATTAAAGCTGTTGCTGCAATTCTCGGTGTTTTTGCTGTTCCTGGTAAGAATGATTCAAATTCCATTGAGTTTGTTTCTGTAGATACTATTAAAGAAAATGAAACAAGAGCATATGATTGGACAAAAAAGGTTGTTGCTACTTATAAGGAGAATAAACCTAATATGTTGGAATATAGGCTGAATGATTTCGCACAGCTGAATTATCTGCGTTACAAAGAAGACTCTACGGTTAATGGCTCTTATGATGGAGCATTACAAGTATTAGATTACACTTTGGATTCAGAGCGTGATATTCTTACGCTTCCATTTGCTGGTACTGATATGGCAGGTGGCGTTGCGTCTATAAAGTTATATAAGTATGACAGTGATGGTAAATCTTCTCTAGAGAAAGTGGAGCCAAGAATTTTACTTTGTACAGATGATGCAGATGTTCTGAAAGGAACATTTGAGGAACTTGATTTTTCTTCTGTGATTAACTCTTATTACAAAAGTTATAGTGAGGTCATTTATATGCCTAAAGTAATCACAGAAAAGATAGAAATAAATGATATTGAGTTGAGAGACTTGGATATGACTGTTCCAATTTACTTGGCCCAATATGGTAGATATTATGCCATTATTTCCATTAAGGCAGAAGATACGGGAATATGTGAATGTAAATTGTTACAATTGGAGGTATAATTATGAAAGACAATACAAGTGAAAAAATATTGGAAATTCGGGTAAAGTATGATGATGCTATCCGTAAAATAGCAGAGTATCGTACGCAGTTGGATATACTTCGAAAAGTAGAACAAACTCTTAAGGAGGATTTGAAGAAAGGCCGTATGAGTAGGGAGGAATATAATATTAAATTAACCGAAAATAGGGTTGCTACCCAACAATATACAGATGCCATCCGTGTACTGAATAAACAAATTCAAAATGAACGTAAAGAGCAGACAGAGATGGAAGGAAGCCTTGTTAGGTTGCGGGCTGAGCTTTCCAATCTTACCGCTGCTTATGACAGATTAAGTCGTGTAGAGCGTGAGGGGGGCGAAGGCAAAGAGCTGCAAGATAAGATAAATGCCATTACCGATGAACTGAAAGGTGCGGAAGAAGAAACGCAGCGCTTTTATCGGAATGTGGGTAATTATAAAGATGCGATACTTCAGGCTACAGAAGCCCAAGTACCTTTTGTTTCCATATTGCGCAGTGGCGTTAGCGTCTTGCGAGGTACAAAGGAATTTGTTGGTGGTTTGAAGGATGAATTGGTTAAAATAACAGTCCAGTACAAAGCAGGAACGGTCACTGCGAATATGTTCTCTGGTGCTCAAAAAACAGCGGCTATAACAAGTAATTTGTTATCTGCAGCTTTAAAAGTGTTGAAACTTGCACTAATTTCCACTGGTATTGGGGCTATTGTTGTTTTGTTGGGCTCATTGGTCGCATGGTTGGCTAAAACGCAAAAAGGTACTGAATTTCTTTCTAATGTAATGTCCTCTTTTGGGGCAATTATTGATGTGATTATAGACCGGATTGCAAAGTTTGGTGGAGCTATTGCTAAATTCTTCTCTGGTGATTTTTCTGGTGCAGCAAAGGATATGAAGGATAGTTTTTCCGGTATTGGAAAAGAAATTTCAAATGATGCGAAACAAGCGTGGGCACTGAATGATGCATTGCAACAGTTAGAGAAATCGGAAACAATGCTTAATATGAAGCGTGCGGCAAGTCGCTCTGAGATTGAAAGATTGAAGCTCATTGCAGATGATACTACAAAAAGCCTGAAAGAGCGTACTGATGCGGCTACAAAAGCATACGATATGGAAAATAAACTTCAGCAGGAAAGCATTGATATTGGCCGAAAGAAATTGGCAAATCTTCTTGGGCAAATAGAACTTACTGGTGAAGCTAATAAATTGCTTGATGATATGGCACAAGGGGCAGTAACGGCTGATGAGGTTATTAGCCGATTGGGTATATCAGAAAGTACAGTGAAAGATTTAAAGGAATTCTCTCAAGTTTTTTCGGACGTAGCTCAAAAGGAAATGGAGAGCTATACCCGTAATAAGGAAACCCAGAATAAAATAAATGCGATGCGGAAAGAATCAGTAGATAAGGCTAAAGTTGTAAAAGAAAAAGAACTTTCAGAAATTC
This sequence comes from Bacteroides sp. AF39-16AC, assembly GCF_003602735.1. Classification (NCBI taxonomy): domain Bacteria; kingdom Pseudomonadati; phylum Bacteroidota; class Bacteroidia; order Bacteroidales; family Bacteroidaceae; genus Bacteroides; species Bacteroides sp. AF39-16AC. The sequence continues at coordinate 293,451 of NZ_QTLN01000004.1, forward strand.
GTAAGGCTGAGGATGAAATGCTTAAGCTGGTTAAGGACAGTAGAGAGAAACAATCCATTGAGATAGAACGTCAGTTTTCTCGTCAAATAGAAGATTTGCGTGTTCGCTTGATTGAGGAACAAGACCTTACAACGAAAGCACGTGGAGCTATAAATAATCAGATTATTGCACTTGAACAGCAAAAAAATGATGCATTACAGCAATTATCGGAAGAACAACTGATGAAGGAGGTGGAGAACCGGCAGAAACTAATCTCTCTGCAACTTGAATCCGTAAAAGCTGGAGGTGAGCAGGAGTACCAACTAAAGATGCAGCAACTTGTTGCCCAACGTGACGTAGAACTCCGTCAGAAAGAGCTTACTGAACAGATGAAGCTTGCTATTACGGAGAAGTACAATAAAGAGATTTATGATTTGTCCGTTCAACATGAGAATGATACAGCAAAGAAACAAGCTGATGCACTCAAACTTCGATTGGATAATGAATTGGCAGAAGCTAAATTGAATGGAGATAGTGAACTTGAGCTTCTTCGTATGCAGGAACAGCAGAAGCTTGAACTGAAAGACAGCTTGAGACGGATGGGAGAGGAGAGTGATGCCGAATTCCGGGCCAGGCAGCTTGCTGCAGACCAAGAATACTTGAATGCAAAGCAGGCGGTCATTGACAAGGAAGTGGAGATGCAGCAAAATAAAGGTGAATCCCTTTCTGTCTTGGCAGGGAATCTTTCTGATTTGTTGGAACAAGCGGCAGGAGATAACGAGAATATGGCTCAGTTGGCGAAAATACTGGCTATTGCGGAGGTTTCTATTGCGCAAGGGGTAGCCATTGCCAAAGCCGTAGAAACAGCTACCCGCTCATCTGCAACATGGATTGACATGCTTGCTGCGATAGGTACTGTAGTGGCATCTGTAACTACTGTTATGGGAAAGGCTATGAAATCGGTGAAAAGTGCTAAATTTGCACAAGGAGGTAAAGTTGAAGGGCCAGGTTCCGGTACAAGCGATTCCATACCTGCTATGTTGTCCAACGGTGAAAGTGTAATGACGGCTGCTGCAACCTCGATGTTTGCTCCGTTATTGTCGGCTTTCAATCAGATAGGAGGAGGTATTCCCATTAATGTAACAGCTTCTTCCAATCAGGCGTTAGGAGAGGACATGCTGGCCAAAGCTGTTGCAAAAGGTATGATGATGGCGCCTGCTCCGGTGGTTTCTGTGGAAGAGTTTACCTCTGTTGCTAATAGGGTTAAGTACGTTGAAAATCTTGGTAGTATATGAAAGCATATGAACTATTGATATTGAATAAGAGTCTTCTTCAAATGATGGGGGATGCTTCGCTTGATGTCGGGGATGTGAAATATATTCCCGTGTATCAAGAATATGTCCGTCTGTCAAAGGAGGGACATAAAAAGACTTATATCATGCAATATTTATCCGATGAGTATAATATTGCGGAAAGGACAATTTATCGGATAATAGATAAGTTCTCAAGTAAGGTGGATGTTTAGGGGGGGCGGAATTATTCCGCTCTTTTTTTGTTTTGAAAAAGTTGCTGACAAAGCGTGTCAGTGGAATAGACTTCTTATTTTCTTCAAGCCGTATCATGTTTTCTACCTTTGTTACAAACAATTATGTGATATGGCTAAATTATACATTAACAAGGACATTGTAGCTGATAAGGATAAAATGGAAAATTGGTATTTGACCGGTGACGAGGGGCTTTCGTTTCCGGATATCCAATACTTCCTTTCATGGCTTGACCCGGCTGACCCTAAAATTGACATTGAAATCCATTCGTGCGGCGGTGATACGGTTGAGGGGTATGCTATTTATGATGCATTACGTGCGTCGGGCAAGGAAATATCTTGTACCGTTGTTGGACGATGTGCTTCTATGGCTACCATCATTTTGCTTTCTGCTCCACTTGAACGCAGAAAAGCTTATCCTCATGCAAAGTTTCTCATCCACAAACCATATTTGGCAAGATATGATGATTTATTGGACCTTGAAACTATAGAATCCATCAAATCAAGTCTGGAAGCGGAAAAGGATAAGATGATGGCTGTATATGTTGAACGGACAGGAGTTGAATCGACCATTTTGGAGGTCCAGATGAACAAGGAGGCATGGTTTGGCGGTGAGGTTGCAAAACAACTTGGATTTATATCTGATGTTCTTATACCGACTACAGCAAAAGGAACTGATTATAAACTTAATAGTGAGAAAATGAACAAAGAGAAACAAGTAACGGTAAAGCAATCTATCATTGACAGACTGCTTGCGAAATGTGGCTACCAGAAGATAGAAGACATTCCGGTAGTATCTATGGAACTGACAGATGCCGAAGGTAATACACTGACGGTGGAACGTGAAGAAGGAGAACCGCAGGTGGGAGATGCGGCATCCCCCGATGGCGAGCATGTTATGCCCGATGGTAAGACTATCATTGTAACAGACGGAGTGATTACAGAAATCAAAGACCCGGAAGAAGCAAACGGTGACGAGGAGATTGAAGCTTTAAAGGCGCGCATTGAAGAACTTGAAGAGGAAAATGCGGCATTGAAAACCAATGCCCGTACAGTTGAGGACAATAAGATACTGAATGCTGTAAAGATGGCAGGAGGTGAGAATTGGCTAGCAAAACATTGTTCAACCTATAGAGTCTCTTTGCGTACCCAATCCTTCAAGAATACTGTTGAGACACAAGCAAGTGCAGAGGAGACACCTATTCAAAGAAAGTTGAGAGAGGAAAGGGAGAAGAGAACTAAAAAGTAAAGAAAGGAGAATTGAGTATGCCTATTTTAGATTTTTCAAAATTGACGCCAGACAATCAGGCGGTGAAGGATTTGAAAGACTTGATTGAACTGACAGTCTTTCAAAATGAGGATATGGAGCGTTTTATGACGTTCATGCCTAAAGTGACCAATGGCAAGAAAGTTGGCTTCATCGGTGAGATGGAGGATGTAGGTATCGCAGGTGCCGGATGTGACCCTGAATATCAAAAAGTGGCTATCGCTGCCGCCCAGAAAGTATGGGAAATTGGCGACTGGCAAGTTCCGTTGGAAATGTGCTATGAGGATTTGGAGAATACTATTGCAAAGTACTGCTTGAAGACCGGTACCAATATTGCGGACCTTACTTCTACTGAATATATGGATGGGATTGTCCTTCCAAAACTGACGGAAGCAATGATGAAAATGTTATGGCGCTTCACTTGGTTTGGAGACAAGGATGCCGCTAATATTGACGGTTCCGGTCAAATTACGGATGGATTGAATGTAGAATTGTTCAAGACATGTGACGGTTTCTTTAAACGCCTGTTTGCCATATGTGCAGAGAATTCCGGTCAGCATACCGTTATATCAGCCAACTCTGAAGCATCTTATGCTTTGCAGAAGTCCAAGATGAAAGAATTGGGGGCTGCTACATCTGTGTTTGACACGATGCTTGAAGATGCGGATAGCCGTATTTTCCAGAAGTCCGGACATGCAATTTTTGCTACAAAATCATTATGTGATTCTTTGTCACGTGATGTGAGGGAGAAATATAAGGTTATTATGCCTTGGACGGTCATTTTTGACGGCCTTGAAGTAGGAGAGTATGACGGCGTTACGGTCGTAAAATGTTCTATTTGGGATAGATTTATTCAAGCGTATCAGAACGATAAAACGAAACTGAACCTTCCTCACCGTGCGGTTCTATGTTCTCCGGACAATTTAATGTACGGTTGTGAAGGCGATAACCCGATATCTGACCTTGATATCTGGTTTGAAAGAAAACCCCGTAAGAATTATATCTATTCTACTGGTAAACTCGGTTCTATGATTGGCGAGGACAACTTGGTGCAAGTAGCATATTGACAAAAGGAGGTATTCTATGGGAGTATGTGATGATATTTTAAAGAAAGATATTGTTCCGTCGTGTGATGATCCAGTAGTACAAGGATTGGAGCAGGAAGGGGTAATAATGAATCGTGCGGATGTGGACTTTGCAGCCACAGTATTCAATTCTACAAAAAAGAATGTGATTGAAACGCTGGCTATGAAAACCGGGAAGAAGGCTTATAAGGTTGTTGTTCCTGGTAAAAATCCATTTACGGGTACAAAGACCTCATTAGTGGCTGGCACATATCGTAGTTCGTTTACCAATACTGTCGCGATTGTGATATTGGCAAACGACCCGGATGTATGCGCTGATGTTATTGACGGATTGGCTAACGGTACCTATGTTGTGGTGTTGGAGAATAAATATAAGGGTTTACAGAAAGAAGGAAACCCTGGTGATGCCGCTTTTCAGGTGTATGGTTACTACCAAGGGCTTACAGCTACAGCTATCGACAACGATAAGTATAGCGAGGATACTGAAGGTGGATGGGCTGTTACCTTGGAAGAGCAGAAAACGCCTAAATCTGCATTATTCTTGTTCAAGACGAGTTATGAAGCAACTAAGACTGCTGTCAACACTTTGACGGCTGAACCGGCAGCATAGGAGGGAATATGCTTGTCTTGGAGATGGTTGATAAGTTGAAGAGATTGGGGGATAAGGTCTCCCTTTCTTCTTCTGATAAATCAGACATTGAACTGATGTTTCATGAAGTTCTTGGTAGGACATTTACCAAGACCTCATGTGGTGATTGCTATCGTGACGCTGTGATTGAAATGTATTCGTACTTAAAAAGATATGGAAAAATGAAAGAAAAATCAAGTTATGCATTGAAAAATGGTGTATTGCTCCAAGTAGGCTTTGGAAGTAGTGAAATGTACACCAACAACAATCTTACTGACGAAGCGGCAGAAAGGTATCTTGCGGAAAATCCTAAAGGGATAGTCTTTTTTGCTTCAACGCCTTCCGATTGGGAGAAAAGGGTTGAAAGACGGATGAGTCCTGCTTTACCATTGGATGAAACTTTGGTTTCAGAATTGGTGAAAGCCTTTGAAGTGGAAGGTGCTACTTCTGAGTTTGTGAGAGATGCGTTCAAGACTTATAAACTGAACGGGAAGAAAGTTACAGCTAAAGTATTGGATGCTCATATTAAAGAGGCTCAATCTGTAGTTGACTCTAAGCAGACTATAGAAGCCGTAGAAACGGTGAAATAAAGAATAACCTCACGGAACGATGAATGTAAATGAATTAAAGAAGAAGAGTAATAGGCGTGTTGACACGGGCTATTTACGTAATCTTGGCATCCAAAGCTACGGTGATGATAATTTATATCCCCAACATCTAAGAAATATCATCGCTGCGAGTTCAACGGGTAGCGAATGTGCAGAACGTTATGCCAATTTCATAGAGGGAAATGGGTTTCGTGAGGTTGCTTTTTCTGAATATGTGGTTAACCGCCGTGGAGATACGGCAGATGACATCCATGCTTTCGTCTGCAAGGATGTTGCTGATTACGATGGGATGGCGATACATGTTAATTATAATATGTTCGCAGATATAGTGGAAGTACAGCACATCCCCTTTGAAAATTGCCGTTTGTTGGAGGAGGATGAATCCGGATATATCGCAAAAATCGCAGTTCATCCGGATTGGACAGGAAAGAAAACCCGTCAGGGAAAAGCCATAAAGGTAATACCAGAAAATGTGGAGTTTATAGATGTATTTAATCCACGTAAGGAGGTGGTCTATGCGCAAATTCGGGCTGCCGGAGGGATTGAAAACTATAAGGGGCAGATACTATGGATTAGCAACACAGGGAAATTCGTGTATCCTATCGGAAGAGCTGACCGTGTGATTACGGAAATGAGTACGGATGAGGGATTAGCCAATGTGAAGTATCGTAATGTGCGTTGTAACTTCATGCCTTCCGGGATGATAATTACAAAGAAAGGTGCTTCTTCGGTACGTTTTGATGAAAACGGAAATCCTATAAAAGAGGATAGGACTAATGAAGATACTGGTTTTTCTGATACTATCGTGCAATTACAAGGAGACACCAATGCGACAAAGGTCTTAGAGGTAACCTTGGAATCTGATGAAGAAAAACCGGAGTTTGTGGATATTAGTCCTAAAAATTATGATAAGGAGTTTACCGTTACTGATGCCAGTGTGGTTGAACGTATTTATTCGGCTTTCGGGCAGGAGCCTTGGTATTGTATCCGGATTGGTAAGGTTGGTTTTTCTGGGGATATATTGGAAGATGCTTTTGAATACTATAACTCTATTGTGTCAAAGCAACAACGCATGATTGAACGGGCTTTTCAGAAAATTTTTGCGCATTGGTATGAACCTCTCAATCCTTCCAATGACTTTAGTGTACAACCTCTTAAATATATAAGAAATGCTGCGATGTCTAATAACAACAGATGAGGTCTATAAGTTGGCTCGTACGATGTCAATACACATCGATACGGAAAAGATAGAGGCATATATTCGGGAGTCGGAGAACATTGATTTGAAGTCAGCTTTGGGTGATGCTTTATTCTTAGATGTGAAAGAACATCCGGAAAATTATAGTGAGTTGCTTAATGGTAGTTCTTATACCATAGAATGTGGAGGCAAACGTTCCTTTGTAGGGCTGAAAACGACATTGGCATATTATACCTATGCTCGTATCGTGAAAAATGGAGATGGAAATGTCACCCGTTTTGGATTTGTCAATAAAGATAACGAATATTCATCGCGTTCTGATTTTAAGGAGAAACTTATGGCTTATAATGATGCTTTCTCTGTTGCTGATAGGTATATGAAAGAATGTGTTCGGTATTTGAATGATAATAAAAAAGACTTTCCGCTGTATAGGGGAAGTGGAGGGATTAATGCTAATCGTGTAACTTTTAGAGTACTTGGTGAATAATGCCTGATACACTTGACATATTAAGGAAACTTGCTCTACAGATAAGGAACGCCTCTTCTGAGGGAGAGAATACCGCAGAGAGGGTTGGACGGACATTTATTGGCATTCTTGAACTCATTCAACAAGGAATGAGCATCGAAGAATTATCAAAGGTGTTCCTTCGAAAAGACCAGGCTGACGGCACAAATTTTCTGTTGAAGTTCGGCGAGTTTATCGACTCTATGGTCGCGGGCAAGGGTGCCGGAATATTCCCTGACGGCCGTATGCAGCTGTCCCGCCTCGAGGTCCGCGACAGCCTTACCGTCCTTGAGCTTATCTTCAACCGTCTCTCCGCCATGGAGAGCGACTATTCCTTCTCCGAGTCCGGTACCATCGAAAGTGTATCGCAGCTTGAAGACGGCACATACAGCCTGAAGATGAAGAAACGGTGGGATAACGACTTTACTGCACTGGCAGAAAACGATGTTGTATATGGTGTTGTCAATGACCTTGCATCAGGTGGCGGCAAGTATTATACCTCCTGGCTACGTGTCTTGCATGTTGACATCTCAGCCAATACGATCAACGCTGTGATGTACCCTGATAGCGAGGTGCCGGGTGGCAAGAATTATCCTCCTGAGCCGTTGATGATATTATCACACCGTGGCAACCCGGTTGATACTGAACGGCAGGGTTATTGGTATCTGTCATCCCGTGAGCATTGTATCTGCATGCTTAACGGGGTCACAAAACCCGTCCTTGAGGAAAGCAACTATTCGGTGATCGTCGGCAGGCTGAAGCATCTGTCTCTGTTCGACAACCTGCCCATCAACTACCTGCACTCTTATATCTACGTCCGGGGATTGGTAGCGCAGGACATCCACCGCATCGACTTCCAAGGCGTATTGCCCCGCATCGCCAACGACCGCGGAGAGTGGAACATGGAGACCGCCACCGGAGCAGAACCCTACCAAGCCGACCGCGAGGCACAGACCGAGACCGTACGTGTGATGATGTACGATACCGTGTGGCACTACGGATGCAAGTGGATGTGTCTTGTTTCCGGCACTACCGACGAACCGAAGTACGGAGCAGCGGGCTGGGCAATGGTCGAGGGCAATCCGGATTTCAGCATCGATATAGAAAGCTCCAATGGCTGGTACTTCGATGCGGAGCGTTTTGCGACCACCCTCACCATTACCGGTGAGCTGTACAACCGTGACGTTACGGCGCATATCCTTGACAGTGATGTGGAGTGGACGCGCGATACGGGCAACGTCACCGAGGACAACGCCTGGGCGGTCGCACACGCGGAAACCGGCAAGTCACTGCCGCTGACGGTCAACGACCTCGGCCCCGACTATATGAACATGACCGGGTGCAAGTTCATCGCACGGGTATTGCTGCGTGACGGGCAGAACAATTATGAGACAATGAATTATATAACTTTCTAATTATGCAGACTATACAGAAGAAGATAGAGGTCAACTACCGCCCTCTCCAGACCAGCGGCGGGATAGAGGTTGTCGGCAGCGTGCCGGACGTGCAGGTGTACCAGGCTGACAAGGCCGAGTACACTCCGGACTACACGCTTACCCCCCTGACGCTGTTCCCCCGGTGCAATGCCACCGACCCGGATGCGGTGGTCAAGGTGGGTGCGGTCAACGCGTCATTGGTCAACATGAAGTGGTACGAGCGCTTGAACGGTGTACGGACATTGATTACATCTGCCAACAAGAGCTATGTCATTACCGAGACCGGAGCCGAGAAGGGTAAGATACAAGTGAAAAAGAACGCCGTTCCCGGCAGTCCGGTAACACTGGAGTTCTACGCCGAGTATGTCGATGCGAAGCGTACCGGACAGACGCATGTCTACCGTTTCAGCCGTCTTGTCCGCGCCGTTGACGGCAGCGAGGCGCAGCCTAAGCTGATGGTCGACTCTCCGTCGGCACTTGATTGGAACCCGTGTCGGGACATTGCCAGGCAGGCCATCACCGCCAGACTGCTTGTCGGTGATGTAGATGTCACAGCAACCAACAAGTGCAAGTTCTTCTTCTATCGGAAGCTGAATACGGGCGCACTGGAGCAGATTACCGACGGTAACGGCGACAATGACTGGGAGTTCGTATCACTGACAAAGAACGTGCTTACCATAGACCGGGACTATATCGGCCACGAACAGACCTACGTCGTGAAAGCATCGTACTCGAAGGACGGTGCTCCTTCATCCAAGCCGGACAGTGACATAGACTATGTCTCCACCACCATCCGCAGGCGTATTCCCAGCATCGAGATTGACTGGGAGGGATTTCCGCAGCAGGTGGCAGACGGAACCAAGATGATATACCCGAAACCGGTCATCCGTGATACGGCAGGGATTGTCCCCAATCCCCAGGCCATCCTTGAGTGCGAATGGTACACGAAGGCGGCCGGCGCCTCCTCATACGTGCTGGCCGCTGCCGGGTACTCGCCCTCCATCCCATGCACCGACGGCATGATGCTACAGCTGAAGGTGATTGACAAGGGCCCGTATGCGGCGGTGGTGACATCTGACGGCAAGTACGTGACGGATGACAGCGGTAAGTTTATAGTGGCAAGGAAAAGGGATGTTTAACCATTAATCGATAGCAGTATGGCATTTTATATCAAAGTGACGAGAGAGGTTGCGGACAAGCTGGGAGTGGCAGGAATCCGCAACAGCACTGCCGACGGCAATGTGCTGTTATGGCAGGCCGATGTGGCAGGCTTTCCCGGCGATACGGTATTCGACCGGGCGGCAGTAGTCTGGGGCGTGTGCCTTTCCCCGCAGCAGGCCAAGGGTGAGATAGACGGCGTGGAAGATCCGGTGGAGGTCGCCACTCCGGAGGGTTTCATGGATAAAGACGGGGAGGAGGTGACCGATGAGCGTAGCGAGTAAGGTCGGGCAGGTAATCTTTTCGCAAAAGTCTGGCGTTTACATGCCAGCGATTATGTGCGACAAAGGCGACCTCTATCAAGAGTATGATGGTGAATCGGGTGCTCCGACAAACATAGCCCCCGACTTCACCACGATGAAGCCGACGCTCTCCTTCCTTCTCACCTCCTCACGGGTGGCTGAGGGGGTTGTGGTGCCCTCTTCCATCAGGTGGTATTTCAATGACGTGTTGATAAGCTTCACATCCAACGTTTCCACGAACACGTTCGGCGGCGAGACGGGGCATTTCAAGTACATCCCCTACAAGGCGGGCACTACGAACTATTACGGGCTTCAGATCGTGAAGAACCTGGTGAAGGCGTCGTCCGGTGCGAGCTGCAGCGTCAAGGCGGTGGCTACGGTGACCGTGGGCAACGTGTCGGATGAGGTGCAGTTCGTTTACAGCATCCCTATCACCAAGGGTGTGGGCAACCAGAACGTGGTGACCATCGTTTCCGGAGATGACAAATACTTTGCCATCCGTGAGAAGGGAGGCAGTGTCGTTCTCACGGCAATGGCGAGACGTGGAGCGTCAGAGATCACCTCCGGACTAACCTACAAGTGGTCCAGGATGGTTAACGGTGCCTGGCAGACACTCGTCGACCAGACCGGCAAGAGTCTGACCGTTACGGACAGCCTGGTTGACACTACGGGCATCTTTAAGGTGGAGGTGTCGCAGGGCGGCAATCTGATAGGCCTTGACACGCAGACGGTGATGGACTTGTCAGACCCCTACGACATCATAACTAATCCCAATCCCGAGGATGAGACGATTGTTTCCGGTTCCGGAGGTTCGGTGACTTATACGCCTATCCTTGTCAAGCGGGGACAGACCACGAAGGCAAAGAATATGCTGTTCTATTTTGTCTTTATGGATTCGGCAGGGGTCATTCTCAATCCGGCTACGGCGAATGTGGCTGCGGCAAGCGGTACCTGCACTGAAGCTATGTGCCAGCAGGCAGGCGGCAATGTTTCATGGACAATCTCAACGGCAGCATGATATGGCAAAGAAAGCGTTGGCAAGCAAGACGGGAGAAGTGAAGTATCTCCAGCAGGGACCGATCGGTCCGCTGGTCTATCCGGCTGGAGAATATTCCGCATCCACAGGCTACACCCGTACGGCTCTATCGACACCGATGGTACTGTGTGAAGGTCAATACTACGTGTTGGCTAAGGAGGGCACATTTAGGGGTGTCAACCCCAAGACAGACTATGCGGCAAACGGCAGTAAGGCGACATGGATAGTGATGGACAAGATACAGTATGCCTTTATCGAGGTACTGATGGCGAATTTCGCCAAGCTGGCAAGTGCGGTGTTCTATGGGCAGTATATGTTTTCGCAATACGGAATAAAAGCCGATGGCTCTGCTGTAGAAACGGTAGGCGGATATAAAGATTTTAATTACAATGACCCGATGAATCCGGCAAACAAGTTTCGACCAAACTTACTCCTTGATTTTCTGACTGGGAGCTTCAAGGGACGTAATGTTGAAGTTGAGGGGACAATTATTGCCAATGCATCATTTGTTCGGATGCATGATTTCCGTGCAAACGAGGGGTATTTCTTTTTGAATCCGGCTTTTGGCTCTGATTTTATCAATGGTCGCCCTAATCGTATTTCTACTGCTGTATATATGCTACCGGATGCTGCTCAATATGCCGGAATGAAGATATCATTGACGATATACAAAGACTTAGCGAGCACATACGGGTATATATCAGTTGTCACTAAGAATGCGTTTAATGAAACAGCAGTCGTTGGTAGTGAAATGAAATATTGCAATAGAGCAAGTATATCTGGAGCCGGAAGATATGAATTTATATCATTAGGCAGTTTATGGTTTTTAGCAAATGACAATGGAGCTTCGTTTTCTTATGCTGATTTGGGTAATTATACTTATGAAGATCCTGTTAGCTAGAGAGAATAATATTAAACAAAACGAGAATAAAAACAAAATGTTAAACCGGTTGTCGTTTTTATCCGAAAATGACGACCCTCAAAAGTACAAGGGATATGATAGA